>JBKPRY010000062.1:0-11816 GCA_046734755.1 Actinomycetota bacterium
CGTCGAGCGTCCCGGCGCCAGGTCCGGATCCCGAAGACGACCACGATGACGGCCATCACCACCCAGCCGGCGAGCTTCGTGAGGGTGCCGCTGGCGATGTCGTTGATGATCTTGTCCTGGATCAGGATCGATCCGCCGTTACCGAGGATCTTCAGCATCACTCCTTCCCAGAAGAGCAGCCCCGCGAGGGTCACCACGAACGACGGGAGCCCGATCCGCGTGATCAGGGTTCCTTGGAGCACACCGATCAGCGCACACACGATCAACGCCACACCGATCGCTGCCCACCAGGGCCAGCCCACCGAGGGCTTCGCAAGCTCCGCGAGCAGCACGGCCCCCACGCCGGCGACGAAACCGATCGAGAGGTCGATCTCGCCCAGCAGCAACGCGTAGATCTCACCCATCGCCAGCAGGCTGAAGACGGCCGACTGCACCAACAGGTTGACGAGGTTGCCGGCGGTGAGGAAGCGGTCGTTCATCGCCTGGAACAAGACGGAGACCAGGAGCAGCCCCGCCACGACGGGCAAGATCCCGGCATCGCCGCCTTTGATCCGGGCGAACGACGCCCGGAGGTACTCGCCGACAGTGTTCGAGACGAGCACCGGCGGCACCGCCGCGGCGGCGACCTCGACCTCGTCCGGCTGGTCCGGGGTGGGCGCGGAGGGTGGCTCCTCGAGCTTCGCCATGGCTACCCCTGCTCGCCCTGCGTCCGCACGGCTCGCGTGGACGCACCGGTAGTCATGAGGTCGACCACGATCTGCCGATCGAGCTCCGCGGTCGAGCGCACGGCCACCATCTTCCCGAGGTGCAGCACCCCGATCCGGTCCGCGACCTCGAAGACGTCGTTCATGTTGTGCGAGACGATCAGCACCGCGTGCCCTCGGTCGGCGAGCCGCCGCACCAGCTCCAGGACCATGGCGGTCTGCGCCACCCCCAATGCTGCCGTGGGTTCGTCCATGATCACGAGCTTGGAGTTCCACAGGACCGCCTTCGCGATCGCGACCGACTGGCGCTGTCCTCCGGACAACGAGGCGACGGGTTGGCGGATCGACCGGACGGTCGTGACGGCCAGGCTGGACAGCGTCTCCTTCGCGGATGTCTCCATCGACTCTTCGTCCAGGGATCCCCGATCGACGCGTTCGCGGCCCAGGAACATGTTCTGCACGATGTCGAGGTTGTCGCACAGTGCGAGGTCTTGGTATACGGTCGCGATCCCGAGCGCGGCGGCATCTCGAGGCGTGCGGATGTGGACCGGGGTGCCGTCCCACCACATCTGGCCCGACTCGGGCGCGTGGATCCCCGCGATGCACTTGATCAGCACGGACTTGCCGGCGCCGTTATCACCGGCGAGCGCCGTCACCTGACCCGCTTGGATGTCGAGGTCGACGTCCGTGAGCGCCCGCACCGGCCCGAAGTGCTTGCTGATGTCGCGAAGTCGCAGGAGCGGTTCCGCGCCCTGCACCGACGATCGGCTGGACGGGCCACCGCTCGCATCCGCCGTCACGCTTTCCGTCGTCACCGCACTCCCGGGGCTTGCCGAGATGGTGGTCGGGCCGCGCGCGCGGCGCGGCCCGACCGTCGTTACAGCCCTGATTAACCTATCCCAAACTCCGCGCAAGCATCCGCGACATCACCCGTACACAGGTCGGATGCCTTGATCGTGCCATCGGTGACGACGGTGTCGCCCATGTTCTCCGTGGTCACCCAGAGTGGCTTCGTGTACACCGATGCGATGTCCTTGCCGAGCACGGAGTCCTCGGTCGTGTCGGTGACCAGGGAGTCGGGAGGCGTCACGCCGGCCCGCAGATACAGGGCCAGCGCCGCCGCGGCCTGGGCCTCCAGCCAGTACGGCTTGTAGACCGTGCCGCACTGGAATCCGGTCAGGATGTTGGCCAGACCGGGGGGCGAGGCGTCCTGGCCCGTGATCGGGAACGTCTCTGGCCCGATGTTGTTGCTCTTGAGGATCGAGATGATGGCGTTGGCCTTGTCGTCGTTCGCGGAGATCGCCGCGTTGATCTCAGGGTGCGCCGTGTACTGCTGCTGGAAGATCGTCGCGGCCTTGTCCGGGTCCCACGTGCCCGCCGGCTCGCCCACCTTCGTGTAGGTGCCGTCGTCGAAGTACGGCTTCAGCACGCCGTTGTACCCCTGGGCGAACAGCTTCGCGTTGTTGTCGGTCGGGTCGCCGTCCATGATCAGGACGTTGGGGTCCTTGAGCTTCCACGCATCGATGCAATCGACCAGGCCCTGACCCATCACCTGGCCGACCTCGACGTTGTTGAAGCTGACGTAATAGCGATCCTCCGGACCTCCGGTGTTTAGCCGGTCGTAGTCGATCACCGCGACGCCCTGGTCCGCGGCCTTCTGCGCGATCGCCGCGCCGCTGCTCGAGTCGATCCCGTCGATCAGCAGGACGGACGCGCCCGCGTTGATGTCGGCCTCGGCCTGCGTCTGCATCGTGTTCGCGCTGCCCTGCGCGTTGTCGATCTTGAACTGGTCCGAGCTGAGACCCGCTGCCTCGAAGGCCTTCGTCAGGTTCGGATCGTCGTACTGCACGTAGCGGGTGGACGTCGTGGTGTCGGGCAGGAGCACGCCGATCATGCCTTGGCCCGAGGCGGCGAGATCGGTGAACTGTTTCATGACCGAGAAGTCGTACGTGAAATCAGACGTGGCGACCTGCGGCACGTTCGCCGCCCCCGTGGCGCCGCTCGACCCCCCCGACGCTCCCGACGAAGTTCCCTCGTTGTCGTTGCCGCACGCCGAGAGCACGAGCCCGACCATGAGCAGCGCGCCGATCGACGCAGATGCCTTCCCTGCCTGTCTCATCGGATCCCCCCTTCTCCACGATCCACCCACGCTTTGGGCCACTCTACGTTCTCACGCCGATTCGTGCGTTCCGTCCCAAGGGGTCCGCCGGTTGGCAACCCAGCGCTCGCCCGCCGGACCAGGCGCTTCACGCCTGCGGGGGTCAGCCGCTTCGCGCCGGCCTCCTCGAGCCACGCGAACACCTCGGGCCGCATCCCGAGCGCGGTCACGCCGACCACGTCACCTCGGCGAGACCGGGTGAGGACGCCGCGCAGTCCCGACAGCTCGTCCGCGTACACGTCGATCTCGTCGGCGCCGCCGTCGCGGGCGCCCGTGGCGAGGCGTTCGATCGTCTCCTCGCGGTCGCGTCCACGGAGGTAGCGGAGGAGTTCGGCGATGGCGAGATGGTTCGAGCCGCGGGCCGCCCGGTACCCGAAGTCGTGGAGGATCTGGTCCGTGCGGTCGCCGGCCGCGCAGATCACGAGCCAGATCTCCGCCCCCGAACGCCGAAGACCCGCGCAGATCTCGGTGAGCCCGATCATCCCCGCCTCGTTGTGCGCGTAATCGATCACCAGCACCCGCCCGTCGAGCTCGAACAGGTTCGCCCGGCCCGGGTTGCGTTCGGGATCGGTGACGAACGTCTTCAGGCCCTTCACGACCGCGCGCACCGAGAGCCCAACGCCGAGCGCCGCTGACGCCGCCTGCATCGCATTCATCACGTTGTGCCGCGAGATGCCCGCGATCGTGACCGGCACGTCGACGGGCTCGACCAGCGGTTGCGTCGTGGACCCGTCGAGCACCGTGATCCACCCGTCGAGCGGGACCGTCGCGCGGCCGCCCTCGGCGAGCGCATCTCTGATGGCAGGGTGCCAGGGGTCGTGCGAGCACAGCCATGTCCGGCCCGTCGAGCCGCGCCGCATCGAGAGCACGCGCGGGTCGTCCGCGTTCAGCACGTCCCAGCCCCCCGGTCGCGTGATGCGCGTGATCGTCGACTTGACCTCCGCGAGCTGGTCGAGCGTCCGGATCCCGTGCAGTCCAAGGTGGTCCTCGGACACGTTCGTCACGACCGCGACGTCGTTGTGCATCACGCCGATCCCGCGCAACAGGATCCCGCCGCGAGCCGTCTCGAGCACGGCGACGTCGGGGCGTTCGTCGAGGGCCCGGGCCGCGCCACCGAACCCCGAGTAGTCGCCCTCCTCGATCAGCTCGCCGTCGCCTCGATACACGCCGTCCGTGGATGAGTACGCGACGCGCCGGCCCGCCGTGCGGACCAGGTGCGCGAGGAGCCGGACCGTGGTGGTCTTCCCGTTCGTGCCCGTGACCGAGACCACCGGCATCTCGGGCTCGGGGACGTCGGGCTCGTCGCCGGGTTCGGCGGCCGCGACCCGTTCGGCCGCCTCGGTGAGGAGCCGGCCGACCGAACGGCGACCGCCCACCTCGTGCAGGAGCGGCGCCACCTCGCGACCGAGCGCCTCGGCGGCGCCCCGCCGCCGCCACGGGAACGCCACGACGACCTGGTCGGGTTCGGGACCCGGGCGGCTCCGGACCGCGAGGCGCACGCCGCTCGCGACCGCGAGCCGCCACGTCAGTCGAGCGGCCACGCGCGAGATCGTCCGTCTGCGTTGGTCGGAACCCGGCCGTCCGGGCCGGCCGATCGCGCCCACGCGTTCGAGCGCGGCGGCCAGGCGTTCCTCGGGGATCTCGAGCCAGCCCCCGACGGCGATCGTGAGCTTGACGGCGGGACGCGGGAAGTACAGGTTCGGACCATCGAGCACGCGGAGCTCGACGAGGTCGGCGCGCGGTGGGGCCACGGGCGCGAGCTTAGTCAGCCGGGATCGCCGGCGTGATACCGGCGGAACGCCGGCACGCGCCACGCGACGAGGCCGGCGCCCGCGATGCAGAGCAGCCCGCCCGAGACCACCGACACCATCGGCGAGAAAGCGGCTGCGACGAGGCCGGCCTCGAGGTCACCGAGCCTCGGCCCGCCGGTCACCACCAGGATATGGATGCCGAACAGCCGCCCGCGCAGGTGCTCCGGGACGGTGACCTGCAGGATCGTGTTTCGGAAGATCGCCGAGATCACATCGGCCGCCCCTGCGACCGCGAGGAAGAACAGCGCGAGCCAGAGGTGGTCGCCTGCCAGCCCGAACGCCGCGATTCCGGCGCCCCACACCACGACCGCCCAGATCACGGCGAGCCCCTGGTGCCGGACGCGGCCGACCCAGCCCGTGGTCGCCGCCCCGACGAAGGCGCCCACCGCAGGCGCCGCGAACAGCAACCCCACCACGGTCGCGCTCTCGTGGAACTGCGTAGTGATCAGGACCGGGAACAGGGCCCGGGGCATCCCGAACACCATCGCGATGATGTCGATCACGAACGTCGACTGCAGCACCTGACGACCACGAAGGAACGCGAACCCCTCCCTGACGGCCCGCCATCCGACCGTCGCGCGCTCGCCCACGGCCGGCGGCATCGGCCGGATCAGGATCGACGCGAGGATCAGCAGGCCGATCGAGATCAGATCGATCCCGTACGCCCACGAGAACCCGAGCTTCCCCACCACCACACCGGCGATCGCCGGGCCGACCAGCCCGGCGCCGTTCCAGACGATCTGGTTCAGGGCGGCAGCTGCCGGGAGCAGCTCTCGGCCGAGCAGCCGCGGCGTCATCGCGCTCCTCGTCGGGCTGTCGACCGCGCTCGTCGCCGCGATGCCCGCGACGGCCAGGTAGATCAGCGCGAGCGGCGGGTCTCCGCTCAGCGCGCCGAAGAACAGCAGTCCCGACGACGCCAGGTACCCGAGCTGCGCACAGATCAGGATCTTCCGTCGGTCGAACGCGTCCAGGAACGTGCTCCCGGCCAGCGTTCCCACCACGAGCCCGAGGAACCCCACGAGCCCGAGGAAGCCAACCGCGGCGGTCGACCCGGTGAGCCGGAACACCTGGACGTAGGTCGCGACGATCGTGAACTGCGACCCGAACTGCGACGCGAGCAGCCCCAGCCACAAGCGCCGGAAGTCCCGCGAGGCGCGAAGCGGCGAAACGTCGAGCGCGATCCGCCGGACGAACGATCGCCGGACAACCGGCTCCGGCGCATCGGAGGACATCCTCTGACGTTAGCAACCGCTGCAGGGCTGGAACCAACACTGCCACCGACGGTCTGCTCGGAAGATCGGCGAGAGGAGGGAGCATGCGGCCATCGAGGACGCTCGGCCCCACCCGGGACGAGCATCGGCGCGCTGACCGTCGTGGCGGGTGGGCAACCGACACCGGCCGAACCTGAGTTCTTCGTGGCGCTCGGGGCGTTCGCCGTCGTCCTGCTGGTTCTGCTCGCCGCTACGTTGTCGGGGCTGCGCCGATCGCCGCGTCCAAGGTCTCGAGACCCTCGTCGAGCAGGCCCTCGTCGATCGTGAGCGGCGGCAGGAGCCGGATCACGTTGTCGTAGGTCCCGGCCTTCAGGATCACGACGCCCTCCTCGAGGCAGCGCCTGACGATCGCGTTCCCGTCCGGACCGCTGAGCGGCTCCTTCGTCTCGCGATCGCTCACGAGCTCGATCGCCGTCATCATCCCGCGCCCCCGGACGTCGCCGATCACCTGATGCCGATCCTGCATCTCGCGCAGGCGCCCGATCACCGTCTCGCCGAGGGTGCGAGAGCGTTCGAGCAGGCCCTCCTTCTCGATCTGATCGAGGACCGCGAGCGCCGCCGCCGCGGCGACCGGGTTGCCGCCGTACGTTCCACCGAGCCCGCCGATGTGGACGGAATCCATGATGTCGGCTCGCCCCGTGACGGCGCTGATCGGCAGGCCGCCACCCAGCGACTTCGCGCTCGTGATGAGATCGGGCACGACGCCCTCGTCCTCGATCGCGAACCAGCGACCGGCGCGGCCCATGCCGCTCTGGATCTCGTCGGCGATGAACAGGATCCCGTGCTCGGCGCAGAACTCCGCGAGCCCCTTCACGAATCCCGGGGCCGGTACGATGAAGCCGCCCTCGCCCTGGATCGGCTCGAGGATCACCGCGGCGACGTTCTCCTCGCCGATGTGCTTGTGGATCTCCTCGCGCGCGTAGTCGAGCGCCTCCTCCGGGCAGCGCTCGGGCCCGCCCGGCCAGCGGTAGGGGTAGGCGAACGGCAACCGGTAGATCTCGGGCGCGAACGGGCCCATGCCCTGCTTGTAGGGCATCACCTTGGCGGTGAGCGACATCGCGAGGAGCGTCCGGCCGTGGAACGCGTGGTCGAACGTCACGATCGCCTGGCGGCCGGTCGCCCTCCGTGCGATCTTGACCGCGTTCTCCACGGCCTCGGCCCCGGAGTTCGCGAACATCGTCTTCTTCTCGAAGTCGCCTGGAGCGATCGCGTTCAGCCGCTCGGCGAGCTCGATGTAGGGCTCGTTCGCGGTCACGTGGAAGCACGTGTGCGTGTCGAGCTCGAGCTGCCGCTGGGCCGCCGCCACCACCTCGGGCGACGTGTGCCCCACGTTCAGGACGGCGATGCCGGTGGCGAGGTCGATCAGCCGGTTGCCGTCGACATCCTCGATGATCGCGCCCGAGGCCCGCGCGGTGACGATCGGATGGATGTTGAACACGCCCTGCGGGACGGCCTTGGCCCGGCGCTCGAACCATTCGCGCGACCTCGGCCCGGGGATCTCGGTGACGACCTTGCGCTCCTGGGGGATGTCCACGTGCGCCTCCTCGTGACGGTGGCGCCAGTTTCCCACGGGACGCGAACCGGGAGCGAGCCGGGCTACCGCTTCGGCTCGCCCACGGGCGCGGGCTCGCCCACGATGTGAGTCATCGGTAGCCCGAAGCTCGCGGACACTCGGTGCGGCAGGTCGAGCCGGAGCCACTTCGAGGCGCCCGGCGGCAGGGTCGACAGGATGATCTCGGCGAACGGCCCATGGTCGCGGATCGCGTCGTCGATCGCGAGCATCGGGTTCCCGTCGCCCACCTCGCCCTCGACCTTCACCTCCAGCCCGGACAGTCGCATCAGGGCCTCGTCCAGGCGGGCTCCCGCCGTGGCGCGGGCCTCGCCCTCGGTCCACGGGTGGTCCCGCGGAGGCGTGGCGGGGACGATCAGGAAGAACGCGCAGGGGCCGGCATGCGAGAGCTCGCGGAGCCTCGAGACCAGGGGTTCGCCGGCGAGGGTCTGGTTGGCGACGACCAGGTAACGGCGCATCGGCACCACCTCCCGAACCTCCAGGTTACGACCGGCCCCCGCAAAGGTCACCTTGGGCCGAGCGCGAGGCGGCATTCTGCGCTTTTCGGCATACTCTGGCTGAACAGCCCTCGACCCCTTCCGGGGTCCCTCAAAGGAAGGTGGAGGTCCGAGATGGCCGATTCGTCCTACAAGATGTTCATCGGCGGCGAGTGGACGGACGCCTCCGACGGCAACACCCGCGAGATCCTCAGCCCCGCCACCGGCGACGCGATCGCCGAGGTCCCCGAGGGGACCGCCGAGGACGTGGATCGGGCCGTCGCCGCCGCCAGGAAGGCCTACGACGAGACCTGGTCCGACGCGACCCCCGGCGAGCGCATGCGCGCGCTCCTGAAGATGGCCGACATCGTCGAGGAGCACGGGGACGAGATCGGCCGCCTCGAGTCCGAGAACGTCGGCAAGGTGCTCGCGCTCACGATGTCCGAGGAGGTTCCGGTCATCGCCGATCAGTTCCGCTTCTTCGCCTCGGGCGCCCGCGTGCTCGAGGGCCTGGCGGCCGGCGAGTACATGAAGGGCTACACGAGCATCCTGCGGCGCGAGCCGATCGGCGTGGCGGGCCTGATCGCACCGTGGAACTACCCGCTGTACATGGCGGCGTGGAAGCTCGGCCCGGCGCTCGCGGCCGGCAACACCATCGTCATCAAGCCCGCCGAGAACACCCCGCTCACGTTGCTGAAGTTCGCGCGGTGGATCGCTGAGGCCGAGGTCTTCCCGCCCGGCGTGTTCAACGTCGTGACGGGCAACGGCGAGCCCGTGGGGGATGCGATCGTCAAACACAAGGACGTGGGCATCGTCTCGCTCACCGGCGAGAGCTCGACGGGCCGGCTGATCGCCAAGAACGCGGCCGACACCCTGAAGCGCGTACACCTCGAGCTCGGCGGCAAGGCGCCGGTGATCGTGTTCGACGACGCCGACGTGGCCACCGCGGCCGAGTGGATCCAGATCGCCGGCTTCTTCAACTCGGGCCAGGACTGCACGGCGGCCACGCGCGTGCTCGCCGGCCCGAGGGTCTACGACGACCTGGTCTCCGAGGTCGTCTCGAAGGTCTCCGAGATGAAGGTGGGCGACATCTTCGACGACGAGGCCGCGATGGGTTCCGTGGTCTCGGCCACGCAACTCGAGCGCATCAGCGGGTTCGTCGAGCGCGCGAAGGGCTACGGCGCCACCATCAAGATCGGCGGCGAGGTCATCGACCAGCCGGGCTCGTGGTACTCGCCCACGGTCGTGACCGACATCGCGCAGGATTCCGAGATCATCCAGAACGAGGTGTTCGGGCCCGTCGTGACCGTGCAGCAGTTCACGGACGAGGACACGGCGCTCGCGTGGGCCAACGGCGTCGATTACGGTCTGGCGGCCTCGGTGTGGACACGCGACGTGGGCCGCGCGCTGCGGATGTCGCGCAAGCTGCAGTTCGGCACGGTGTGGATCAACACGCACATCCCGCTCACGCCCGAGATGCCCCATGGTGGGTACAAGCAGAGCGGATACGGCAAGGACATGTCGATCTACTCGATCGAGGAGTACACGAACGTCAAGCACGTGATGGCATCGCTCGATTAGGGCGACACACCCGCAGGAAGGAAGTGAGCGCACGATGACCGTTCGTCCGTTCCTGGTGAACGGGGAGTGGCGGACCGGGTCCGAGAGCTTCGAGGTTCGCAGCCCATATGACGACAGCGTGGTGGCCGAGGTCGGCGTCCCGGGGGCCGAGGACGTCGAGGAGGCGATGGCCACCGCTGCCGAGACCTTCCCCGAGTCGAGCCGCCTGCCGGTGCATGCGCGCGCCGAGGCGCTCGACCACATCTCCAGGCGCCTGGGCGAGACGATCCAGGAGAACGCCGAGCTGATCGCAAAGGAGGGCGGCAAGCCGCTCAAGTGGGCGACGGTCGAGGCCACGAGGGCGGTGTCGACGTTCCGGTGGGCGAGCGAGGTGCTTCGCCGCGGCGACGACGAGCTGATCCGCCTCGACACCGAGGCCTCGCTCGGCTCGCGCGTGGGACTGATCCGGCGGTTCCCCTACGGACCCGTCCTCGGGATCACGCCGTTCAACTTCCCCCTCAACCTGGTGGCGCACAAGGTGGCGCCCTCGCTCGCCGTCGGCGCGCCGATCGTCGTGAAGCCGGCGTCGGCCACCCCGCTCGGGTCGCTCCGCCTGGCGGAGCTGTTCGACGAGACGGACCTCCCGCACGGGATGTTCCAGGTGCTGCCCGTGTCCTCGAAGGTCGCCGACGGGATGGCTAGGGACGAGCGGTTCCGCAAGATCTCGTTCACGGGCTCCAGCGACATCGGCTGGTACCTGAAGGGGCTAGACCCGAAGAAGCGGGTCACGCTGGAGCTCGGCGGCAACGCGGGCGTGATCGTCCATTCGGACGCCGACCTGGACCTCGCGGCGCAGCGGGTCGCGTTCGGCGGCTACTACCAGGCGGGGCAGAGCTGCATCAGCGTCCAGCGGGTCCTGGTCCAGTCGGAGGTGTACGAGGACTTCGCGGCCCGGCTCGTGAAGCAGGTCGAGAGCCTGAAGGTGGGCGACCCGATGGACCCGACGGTCGACGTCGGCCCCGTGATCCAGAAGTCGGAGGTCGGCCGGATCGACTCGTGGGTGCAGGAGGCGGTGACCCAGGGGGCGACCGTGCTCACCGGCGGCAAGGCCGAGGAGCCGTTCTTCTCGCCCACGCTGATCGCGGACGTGAAGCCGGACATGAAGGTCTGCCGGGAGGAGATCTTCGGCCCGGTCGTCACGATCAGCCCGTACCAGACCTTCGAGGACGCGATCACCACGGTGAACGACTCGCGCTACGGGCTGCAGGCGGGGGTGTTCACCAACGACATCAACCGCGCGTTCCAGGCGCACCGCGACATCGAGGTCGGCGGCATCATCGTCAACGACGTCTCGGCGTTCCGGGCCGACCAGATGCCGTACGGCGGTTCGAAGGACTCCGGGTTCGGACGCGAGGGCCTGAGGTACGCGATGGAGGAGATGACGGAGCCACGGATCATGGTTCTGTCCCACGTCCCGCTCTGAGCGTGACCGGTTGAGCCGGATCGCGGTCCTCGGTGCGGGCGCGATGGGGAGCGCCGCCGCCATGTTGCTCGCCCGGCACGACGACGTCGACCTGCTCGTGCTCGATGTCGACGCGGGGCGCGCCGCACGGGTCGCGGAGCGCGCGAACGCCGAGGGCCGCGGGTTCGACGCCCATGCCGGGGGGCTCGCCTCGGTGTTGGAGGGCGTGGAGGCCGTCGCCGCCTGCCTGCCCTACCGATTGAACCTCGAGGTCATGGAGGCCGCGCTGGCGGCCGGGAGCCACTACGCGGACCTGGGGGGGCTGTACCACGTGACGCTCAAGCAGTGGGAGCTCGACCCCAGGTTCCGCGAGGCAGGTCTCTCTGGGGTGATGGGGATCGGGTCGGCCCCCGGCATCACGAACGTCCTCGCACGCTTGGGCGCCGACCGGCTCGATGAGGGTTCGGTCCGGTCGATCGACCTGGTGAACGGTGCCATCGACCTGTCCGAGGGCGGCGGCGAGTTCGGCGTCCCTTACTCCGCGGAGACGATCCTGGACGAGTTCACCCTGCCGGCGATCGTGTTCGAGGACGGCCGGCTACGGGAGGTGGAGGCCGGGTCGGGCGTGATCGACTGGTCCTTCCCCGAGCCGATCGGGACGCAGCCGGCGATGTACACGTTGCACTCGGAGCCGGCCACGCTTCCCCGGACGATCCCCGGGGTCCGCGATGTGCGTTGGCGGCTCGCGCTGCCGAGACCGGTCCATGAGGGGTTCGTCTTCCTCGTGCGGGCGGGCCTCGCGTC
>JBKPRY010000063.1:0-6969 GCA_046734755.1 Actinomycetota bacterium
CTTCCCGCATCCGTGACTGATGGGCGTCCCTCACGATGAGGTCCAAGTCTCTGTGCTCGCGGGTCTGCTCACCGACAAGGGCATCGACACCCCAGCCGCCGTCCAGCCATACGTCGGTGCCCGCCGTGCCGAGCCACTCGACGATCTCGAGGACATCCGCCGCTGTCATCCCGTTAGGCCTCGCGTAGCATCCCGACGAGCACCGCCCGGAGCACTCGGTCCTCCTCGCAGTCGATCAGCAGCTCGCCGAAGCCCCGCCTGTCAGGGGGCCCCAGACTCGCCGATCCAATCCCCGCGTCGAAGTTGAAATAGCATCCCGAACGATGCAGTCTACGTCGCCCTTCGACACGACCCGTCGCCTCGCGGTGGCAGCCGTCATCGTAGGATTGGCGATTCCTCTCCTGCCGCTTTTCGGAGACCAACGGCCGGAGTTCATCTTCTCGCACGGACTCCCGTGGCGATTGCTGATTCCTTTCCTCCTCAACCGGTGGGGCAGCGCCTTGGTGGCGGTGGTCGGGATCTGGTTCTTGAAACGTGACCAGGCTGGTCCCGCTGGCGGCACGTTCCTGGCGGTGGGGCTTGTTGCGGCCATCGGGGTCGCTGGGAATGTCCTCGCCATCGCACCTCACTTCGGTCAATGGCAGTACGACGTGCTCTTGGTGCTCGAGACGGTGGAAGCGATCTTTCTGATATTTGCGGGATCGCGTGCGATTGCGAAGGTTAGCGAGGCCCAGACCGAGGCATCGCTACCGCCCGAATCTCGATCGGTGATCGGGGACTAGCGCAAGGGTTTCTCCCGCCGCCACACCTTCGCCCAGGGCCTCTTAGCCGAAAGGTGTTGCTAGCGCGAGTGGAGGGGGGACGTGACTTGGACTCCTGCGACGATCTCCAGGCCCCGGAGTGGACCGGCATCTCGAAAGTTGGCGAGTACCCGCTAAGCGCCCCGAACGCGCACAATCCGCCGGATGGCCGTGTCTCCCCCACCTGAATCACCGCCCCCGAACGCTCGGGCGAGTAACTTCGCCGTCGCATCGTTTGTCCTCGGGCTACTCTCGGTGCCGCTCTACCTCTACGGCATCTTCTCGATTTGCGCCATCGTCGCTGGGGTCCTGGGGTTGAGGAAGCCACGTCGCGGTCCATCGACCACCGTGCTGGCAGGCACAGGCATCGCCCTCGGGGCGCTCACGTTCCTGATGAGCCTTGTGTCTTTGGGGGTCCAGAGCTAGACGACGGGTTCCTCGTGCAGCTCCAGCTCGGCCTTCACCTTGAGCAGCTCGAGCCGGAGCATTTTCGCGTGGACCGTGAACCGATGGGAACCTCCGCCGGCGGCAGTGGCTTGGTCGATGACGTCGTTCGTCTTCGCTGCCTGCTACGAGCGCCGGGCAGTCTGTGCCCCCCTGGCAGTGGCGATGGCCGTGGAACCGGCAAGCGTTGCAGACCAATCCAGCACCGCTGCTTCAGCTCCATCTCCCTCAACCCGAACACGACCGCCCTCGCCGCCTTGTCCTCCTCGAGGTCGATCAGCAGCTCGCCAAAACCGCTGCTAACCCGTCCGACCGAGAGCAGAGACCACGACCGCGAAGGGGACGAGGAGCCAGAGCTGACGGACGCCAACGCGATGAGCCTCCGAGGGGATGTCCACGCCAGCAAGTTCCGCCTCCAACTCGCCGGGGCGTGACAACGACCGGGCCGAGATGGCGAGAGGAACGTAGTTCGCGCCGACACCGATGAGCCACACGCCGAGGATGCGACCCCATCCGTGCGAGAGGATCAGCGAGAGACTCCGAGCACGGTGCATAGGGCGACACCGCTGAAGAACTCGGCTCGGATGATCCGACGGCGACGGGGGCTACCGGTCATCCCGTGCATATCCACCGGCGAGACGCCTCACGTCCAGGAGCTGCATGGGCCTACCGCCGCTCCATCTCCGCCAGCAAGCCGAACACCATCGCCCGCGCCGCCTTGTCCTCCTCCAGATCGATCACCAGCTCGCCGAAGGTCCGCGTCTAGGGGTAGCCCCAGAACTCGCCGATCCGGTCGGCTCGGTCGAAGTCGGGCAGCATGAGGACGTGGAGCAGCTCGGCGCGAGCGGCCGGCGGGAGGGCCTCCAGGCGCTTCGGAGCGCCGCCTCCATCTCGTCGAAGGTCACAGACGGACCCTACGACGTCAGAGCGACCGAACGTGTCCGCAGAATGTCCGCGCATGTCCGCGAAACGCGGCGTATTACTGCGTTGCACTAAGCGGCGTTCCCGCAGGTCAGCCACGGGTTCAGGGTCCTGACCAGCACCGACGTAGCGGACTCATGATCCGTCGGTTCGCAGGTTCAAGTCCTGCCCGCCCCACATCCACCTGCGGGTTTGCCGAGGTCGGTCGAAGCGTTCCTGATGGTCAAGGACGGGGTACGGATCATTCATGGCTTCCTACACCGTGAACAGACGCGGAGCGGCCCAAGCTCGCAAGCTCATCAAGGCCAAGCAATACGTCTTGGACAGTGACTGGGGCGATGTTCAGCCGAAGGCCACGTCCGAGAACGCCTTCCTGAAGGACCACTCGTGGCGGGAGTACTCGGCCTGGTTCCTCGGGCTTACCGATGGCGCCGCCGACGACACCAAGGCGCGATATGCGTTCGTCTACGGTGATTTCCGCCGCCTTCACCGGAGCGGCCTGATCGCGTGCCTCTATCGCGCCGCCGAGTGGCGACACAAGGAGATCGAGCGGGCCGCGTACCGGCTGCTACAGGAACTTGACGCAGCGACCTCCTAGCCGATGTGAGATCCGCCCTTTCCGGATCTCCAGATGCTGCCGCCGTGACGGCGATCGCGATCCCTCTTCGCGGCGGCCTGTTTCCATGCCTGCTTCCGGCGGAGCTCGTGTTTCGATCGGCCCTTGCCGAGGAAGCGCCTGAGGCTGACCATTCGTGAGCAATCGTGCCTTGGGCGAGGGGGCGCAAAGAGTCCCGGGTTCGGTCCTGAACGCCTTCCCGATGCCCCCACTCGACCAGCGGCCTCGAACGAGCACGGTCAGCCCCCGCTGGGGGCCAACGGACTAGTCGGGTCGGCGGGTCCATCCGCCTTCTGCACTAGGCGAGCTCTCCTGGCAGGCGAGGTCCCAGGGCCTATCCGACGTGGTCCCCACCGCACCCGGAATGTCCGATAGACGGATTCATCCCCCAGTGGCCGACACGTACCGTAGCCCGAATGGATGTCGCGATGCCACGCTCTCTCACACGAGCTCGTTCAGGGCGCCGAGCCGACGATGCGAACGAGCGCGTCCTGCCCCTGCAACTTCGCACGCTGAGCATCGGGATGAGGACGATCCTGCTCGTCCCACTCCTCTCTGCGGCGGTGTTGGTGGTCGGCCGACGGACCGACGTGGAGATGGGGCCGCTTGGATTGGTCTTCGTCACCGTCGCGGTCAGCGCCGGACTCGCGACGCTGTTGCCCTACGAGCGTCTGTTCCGAACTCGCTGGGGGGTCGCGGTCGTGTTCGCCTGGTCGATCGTGAACCTCGCCCTGATCGCGATCGGGATCTGGGCCACGGGCGGCGCTGGGTCGCCCCTCGTGTTCCTGTACGCCCTCACGACGCTCTTCTTTGCGGTCGCATTCACGTCTCGAACGCAAGCCGTCTTCTTCGTGCTGAGCATCGCGAGCTACTGGGCGGCCCTCGGTGCCTCGAGAGTGAATCCCGTCAACGTTGCGGTGCTGGCGGTCCTTGCCTTCCTTGCGAACCTGCTGGTCGGCCAGCTGAAGAGTCAGACGCTCGCCCACAAGGAGGCACGCCTGGAGTCAGAGCGTCGGTGGGCGCTCCTGGCGGTGGTCTCGGCAGCCGCTCGCAACATGAGCGCCGTCGAACCTCTCGTGGTTCTCCGGGCCGTCATCGATTCGGTCGTTGCCCTGGGCTTTCCCACGACCCGGATCTACGTGCAGGAGGAGGGGGATTATCGAGCGATCCTTCCTTCGGGCGTCCCCGAAGACCTTCCGGAGGGGATCGACTCGCTTCGCTTCGAGGCCGTCGAACGCGTGTTGAGCGGGGGGCAACCCGTGGTCGTGGGCACCGTCGGCGACGCACTCAGCGAGCCGCTTCGCAGGCTCGGCCTCTCGTCGCTCGCGGTGGTCCCCATTCCCGTTGACGATCGAGTGGAGGCCATCTTGGTGGTTGGCATCGAGGAGCCGCCGGGTCCGTCTTCCCAGGACGTCGAGGTCTTCCAGATGCTGACGACCCAGGCAACCGTGGCGCTCGCGAACGCCCGCCGGTTCGAACGTCAGCGTCGCTCGATGGACCGCATCGCGGAGCTGGACCGCATGAAGAACGATTTCCTCTCCAACATCTCGCACGAGCTCCGTACGCCTCTCACCGTGATCGCAGGGGTCGGGCGGACGCTCGAGGACAGCTCGGACATCCTCTCCGAGGAGGAGCGCCGCGATCTCTTGGCTCGATCGAATGCGAACGCCGCAACCCTGGACAGCATGCTGACGGAGCTCCTCGACTTCGGACGACTCGAGGCTGGCCACCTCGACATCAAACCGGTGGATGTCGCCCTTGGAGAGCTGATCGACGGGGTCACCGACCGCCTCGCGAGCCTGTTCCAGGATCAAACGGTCCACCTCGAAGTGGAGGAAGGACTCACGGCCACAGCCGATCCTCTCCTGATCGAGAGGGTGGTCGAGAACCTGCTCACGAACGCCGCGAAGTACACGTCGTCGGGAAGCCGCGTCCGGATCTCCGCGGCCAGCGAGGGACGGGAGGCGGTCGTCGCGGTCGAGGACGACGGTCCCGGTATTGCGCCCGACGAGTTGTGTCACATCGGGGAGCGCTTCTTCCGCGGCGGTCATTCGAACACACGATCCACCCGAGGAACGGGCCTCGGGCTCGCACTCGTGTCCGAGATCCTGGATTTGCACGGCACGTACCTCGAGGTCGAGAGCAAGCTCGGGATCGGGTCCCGATTCAGCTTCCGACTGCCCCGAGTCGGCGGAGCAGCCGGCGGGCAGCCGATCGGCAACGAGTCGGTCGTCTCGGCCCTGCCTGAGTCAGCTCAACCGCTCGTGGTGAGCGACATAGGTCTGCCAGACAGGTTCGAGACCGTCCTCGCAGCCGCCCAGATGGGCCTGGAGTGGCCGGTCGCGGCCCTCTGCCGAGAGTTCCATCCCAAGGTCCTGCGGTATCTCCGCGCGCACTTCCCCGATCGCGCGGAAGATCTTGCCTCCGAGACGTGGAGCGACATCGCATCGGCCCTGCCGACGTTCGAAGGGGACGAGACTTCGTTCCGTCGGTGGGTGTTCGCCGCCGCGAGGCACCACCTGATGGAGGCGCGGGAGGAGAGCGGTTCGATCCGATCGACCCCGGTGAGCGAGCAGAACGATGGCGTCTCCGCCGAACGTCGCGCCGTGGATGCCGCTCTCGCCCGCATCAGCGCGCTCCCGCCCCAGCAGGCGGACGTGCTGCTCCTGCGCGCTCTGGGCGACCTCGACGTGGCCGAGGTCGCGGAGATCACGGGTGATCCGCTCGATCTCGCGCGCGTGACCGAGGCCGAGGGGCTGAAGCGCTTGAAGGACCTGGCTGATCATGTCGACGCGCTTGCTTTCGACCGGGCTGGACCGGGGATGGAGCGATGATGCGGTTCGACGGAAGGCCGGTCGGAGAACTCGGTGAGGGAGTCGGCTTCGGCGAGCTCCTTGATGCGGTCCGCGCCGCCGCGACTCCTGAAGAACGGGAGAGCGCGAACCAGGCCATCTCCGTCGTCACCACGAGGCTTCGCTCGAACCGGCCTGCGATCCCCGGGACCGCCGTGCGAAGAGCCGCCTCGAAAGGGAGACGAGTCGGTACCAGACTCGGAGCCGCCATCATCGTCACGGTCTTCACCGCAAGCGCGAGCCTCGCGATCAGCGGGCAACTCCCGTCGGGTGCTCGCGACGTCGCCGCTGCCTTTCTGGCGCAGATGGGACTGTTCCCGGTCCCGAGGCTCGAGGCCTCGGGCCAACTCGCCGCTTCGCAGACGACCGAAGAGCCGTTCGGACCGACGGACGGAGGAAGAGACGCTCGGCTCCTCTGGATGCCTCCGCCCCAAGTGGATGACGGCATCGACGCGACGCATGTCGGCCCGCCAGCCGTCATCAAGCCACGGCCGATCGAGCCGCCACCCGTGATCAACCCGCCCCCCGGCGTTCAGCCGCCGCCCGTGATCGACCCGCGGCCCGGCGTCGAGCCGCCGCCCGTGATCGACCCGCCTCCCGGCGTTCAGCCGCCGCCCGTGATCGACCCGCCTCCCGGCGTTCAGCCGCCGCCCGTGATCGACCCTTCCCCCGGCGACGGACCGCCGCCTGCGGTCGACCCCGGCGAGCACTCGCCGCCCGCCGATGACGAGGGCCAGGACACGCCGCCTGCGGATGACCAGGGTGAGGACACGCCGCCCGCCGATGACGAGGGCGAGGACTCACCGCCCGTCGTCGACCCCGGTGACGAGGCGCCGCCCGAGGATGACCAGGGCGAGGACTCGCCACCCGCTGATGACCCCGGCGAGAATCCGCCACCAGACCACGGGCCGCCGCCCGGCCAAGGGCCGCCCTTCGACACGCTGCCCGGGCAGGGGCCGCCCTTCGACACGCCCGGCCAGGGGCCGCCGCCCTTCGAGACGCCGGCCTCGTAGGCCAGCAGCGCGGCCCACACTCCTCCGGGGCATGTGATGCCGAGACGTCGACCGTTCGGATCGTAGAGATCGCCGAGCCGCCACCGAGGTCTTGCGCATCGACCAGCAAGCGCCCACATTGGTAGAGGTCTTGCTCGCATCGGAGGGCGCACGCTCCCCACGGGGAGGAGCGCACCCCCAACGGGAGGTGGGGAGGATGCGGAAGCTGGTCCTGTGCCTGGTCCTTGCGATGTGCGCCGTGTTCACACTGCCCCAGATCGCATCGGCCGTGACGCCGAGATGCCTGGGGAAGAAGGCGACGATCGTCGGCACGGCAAGAGCCG
>JBKPRY010000064.1:0-2931 GCA_046734755.1 Actinomycetota bacterium
CGCACGAGCGCCTGCACGACGAGCTCGACGAAGCGATCGGTGCGCTCGAACAGGCGCGGGAGATCGAGCGGGGGGCGAGCGACGGCCTGAAGGACGCCGAGAAGATGGAGGCCGGGCTCGTCGCCGCGGTGCGTCAGGCCAAGGAGACGCAGGCGCGGGTCGACGAGCTGCGGTCGGACGCGCGGTACGTCGAGCGGGTGGCGCTGTTGCTCGAAGGGTTCCGCAACCATCTGGTCGCGCGCATCGGGCCGGAGCTCTCCCGCGAGGCGGAGGCGCTGTTCCGCGAGCTCACGAACCACGAGTACGACGACCTCAAGGTCGATGAGGAGAAGCTCACGATCCAGATCGCCGACGGGGATTCGTACTTCGCGATCGACCGCTTCTCCGGTTCGGAGACCGATCTCGCGAATCTCGCGCTCCGTGTGGCGATCTCGACGCAGTTGTCTCGCCTGTCGGGGGCCGACGTGGGGATGATGGTCCTGGATGAGGTGCTCGCCTCCCTGGACGAGGAGCGCAAGGACCTGATGGTGCAGGCGCTCGGCCGGCTCTCCTCTCGGTTCCACCAGCTGTTCGTGGTGACGCACGCCGAGCAGATCAAGGATCAGTTCCCCGCGACGATCTCCGTGCAGAAGGTGGGGCGGCGGCGAAGCACCGCGGTCCTGGTGTAGGCCGGGTTCGGCTCAGCCGAGCGCCGCGGCGGTCTCGGGATCTGCGCCATCCGCCGTGCCGGCGTTGCGACCGCCGGGCAGGAACGCCCGGACCAGGCCCGTCCCGTCCGGGAGCCGCTCGGCCTTGGTCCAACCCCCGTGGAGCTCCGCGAGGAACGCCGCGGCGGTCCCGGCGGTGCCGTCCCCGTTCAGAGGAGTCCCCCCCTCGACCGAGATGAGGACGCCGTCGGGGGCTCGTTCCAGAACGAGCGCGATGCGATCGCCGGTCTCGGTGCGCCCGACGGCCGAGGTGAGCAGATCGTCAACCAGGCGCTCGACGCGAACGCGGTCGACCATGAGCGTCGCCGGTTCGACCGCGACGTCGAGGTCGCGGTCGCCGGCGAACGGATACTCGCCGACCACGCGGCGCACCAGCGCGTCGATCTCGGTACTGCGGCGCTCGAGCACGAGTTCGCCGCGCGTCAGCCGATCCGCGTCGAAGATGTCGCGGATCGCGTGCTCCATCCGCTTGGCCTGCGTCATCAGTTGATAGAGCAGCCGCTCGTCGTCCTTGCTCTCTTCATCGGTGGACAGCGTTCGGGCGAGTTCGAAGATCGCCGACAGCGAATGCTTCACGTTGACCGAGAGCGCGTCCACGGCCTCGGTGGCGGCGTCGGGGGTCATCGGCGGGACCTCCTCAACGAAGGATCCGAGCTCGTCGCGACGTTCGACGGTCTCCTGGAGCCTGGCGAGTGATTCCTGGGCCTCGAGCAACCGTGCCCGAGCATCGTCGGCGTCGACCTCGGCCTCGACCGCCTGCGACGCCACCCGATCCTCGAGCTCCTCGTTGCGTTGGACGAGCGCGCTCGCGAACACCGCGGCGGCGTCGAGCTCGCCCGTCGCGACGGCGAGTTTGGCCGCCAGGTCCTCGGCCTCGGCTCGCGCGGCCTCGAGCTCCGTGCTCTCCCGCTCGCGGGCGGTCTCCACGGCGTCCGCTCGCTCTGCCATCTCGTCCGCGCGGACCTCCGCACGCTCCGCCCGGGCCGCGAGCTCGGTGACGAGCGCTTCGGCGCGTTCGGCGCGATCGGCGAGCTCCCGCGAATGGGTGTCACGTTCCTCGATCCGGCCGGAAAGGTCGATCGCGCGGGCCTCCGCGGACTCGGCCCGAGCCTCGACCCGCTCGAGCTCCGCCGCCAACTCCGTGGCCCCCGCGTCCCGCAGTTCGCCCTCCGCGGCGAGCTCCGCCGCCTTGACCTCCGCCCGCTCGACTTCCGCCTGGAGCTCGTCGGCCCTCGCGGTGGCGCCATGCAGCGATGTTCGGACCGCGTCGAGCTCGTTCTGGGCCCCGGCGAGCTGCGCTTCGCGATCCCTCAGTTGATCCCTCGCCACCCCGAGCGCCGCGTTCACGTCCTCGAGCGCGGGGGTGAGGTCCGGCAGCGACTCCAGTTCGGTGACCCGAAGCGACAGTTCGGACACCCTGGCCTCGGCGCGAGCAACGCGTTCGGCGTGCTCTTCGATCTGCCCGATGAGCGCCGTCGCCTCGGTCCGGGCCGCCTGGGTCTCCTCGCGCGCCGTCCACAGATCCGTCTGGACTGCCTCGGCCCGGGCCTCGGCTCGCTCGATCTCCGCCGCGAGCTCCGCACCCCTGGCATCCCGCAGTTCGACCCCCGCGGCCAGCTCCGCCGCCTTGACCTCCGCCCGCTCGACCTCCGCCTCGAGAGCCTCGGCCCTCGCGGTGGCGGCCTGCAGCGACGTCTGGACCGCCGCGAGCTCGTCCCGCCCCTGGGCGATCTGCTCCTCTCGGTTCCTCAGTTGATCCCTGGCTGCGTCGAGCGCCGCCCTCGCGTCCGCGAGCGCGGGCGTGAGGTCCGGCCGGCCCTCGAGCTCGCCGACGCGCCGCAACAGCTCGGACTCGCTGGCCTCGGCCCGAGTGGCGCGCTCGACATGTTCGTCCATCCGGCCGGTGAGCCCGGTTGCCTCGGCCCAGGCCGCCTCGGTCTCCTCACGAGCCTTCGAAAGTTCCGCCGAGAGGGCGTCGAACGAGGAGCGCGCCTCGGCCGCCTCGGCCAGCGCCCGCTCCTCGTTCGACCGTGCGGTCTCGAGATCGAGCCGTGCCGCTCCGAGCGCGGCCTTCGACGCCGAGAGCTCCGCGCGCGCCTCGTCGAGCGCCTCACTGACCGTCTCCTGCTGGATCCGGATCGAGTCGAGCTCGGCCAGCGTCGAGTCGCGCACGCCCGACGACGTCATCGCCTCGGCGCGCGCGGCATCCAGCTCCGCTCGAACG
>JBKPRY010000065.1:0-5888 GCA_046734755.1 Actinomycetota bacterium
GCCGTTCACCTCGAGGGCCGTCCCCGTACGCGCCGCGGCCTTGAACACCTCCTCGAGGTCGACCTCGACCGGCTGGCGCTTGTTGATGATCCGGCCGGTGGGGTGACCGATCACGTGCACGTTGGGGTTCTCCATCGCCCGCACGATCCGCCGGGTCATCTCGTCCTTCGGCTGGTTGAAGAGCGAGTGCACGGACGCGACGCAGATGTCGAAACCCTCGAGGAAGTCGGCCTCCCAGTCCACGTTGCCCTCGGCGTCGATGTTGAGCTCGGTGCCGTGCAGCAAGGTCATCTTCGGGTACGAGGACTGGAGCGCCCGGAGCCGCTTTCGCTGCGCGAGCATCTTCTGGTCCGTCATCCGCTGCATGAACAGGTTGGGCGCGTGGTCCGTCACCGCGTAGTACGCGTACCTCAGGTCGGAGGCCGCCGCCAGCATCTGCTCGAGCGTGGCCAGGCCGTCCGTGAGGTTGGTGTGCGTGTGGAGGTCACCCCGCAGCTGCGTGCGTTCGAGCACGTCGGGGAGCGTGCCCTCCAGCGCAGCCTCGACCTCGCCGCGATCCTCGCGGAGCGTTGGGGGGATCCACGGGAGCGAGAGCTTCTCGTAGACCTCCTCCTCGGTCTCCGCGACGATCAGCTTTCCCGACTTCGCGCGGTACAGTCCGTACTCGTTGAGCTTGAGGCCCTTGCGGACGGCCATCTCGCGGATCCGGATGTTGTGGGCCTTCGACCCTGTGAAATAGATCATCGCCGCGCCCCAGGCCTCGAGCGGGACGACGCGGAGGTCGACCTGCAGCCCCTTACGCGTCAGGATCGACGATTTCGTTTCCCCCCGCGCGAGCACGCGTTCGGTCATCTCCACCGACGTGAACGCCTCCATCACCCCGGCCACGTCGTCGCTCGCGACGAGAAGGTCGAGGTCTCCGATCGTTTCGGCCATCCGCCTGAGCGAGCCCGCGAACTCGATCCGGCGTACGTCCTTGCGGGACCCGAGCCGCTGGATGAACTGGTCCGCGAGGTCCATGGCGTCGGACACGAGCACCCGACCGGTCGACTGGTTCATGCGCTGGATGCCGCGGCGGATGTTCTCCTCGGTCTTGGCGCCGAAGCCCTTGACGTCGGCCAGGCGGCCCTGCTCCACCGCCTGGGAGAGCTGCTCGACGTCCGCGATCCCGAGGTCGCGGTAGAGCAGGATCGCCTTCTTCGGCCCGAGACCCGGGATCGCGGTCATCTCGCGAACCCCCGGCGGGATCTGCGCGCGCAGCTCGTCGAGCGCGTCGAACGAGCCCGTCCGGACGAACTCGTCGATCTTCTCGCCGATCGACTTGCCCACGCTCGGGATCTTCAGGATTTCCTTTTGGTCCATCGTGGCCAGGTCGTCGGGGTACCCACCAACCGACCGAGCGGCCTTCTCGTACGAGCGCGGCTTGTAGGGGTCGTCGGTCAGGATCGACAGGAGGTCGGCGTATTCGATCAGCGCGGCCTCCACGGTGTCGTTCAGACGCGCCACGACGTGTCCTCCTGGTTCGGGCTCAGGCGAGACCGAGGAGCCACAGCAGGAGCGCCTTTTGCGCGTGCATCCGGTTCTCGGCCTGATCCCAGACGACCGAATGCGGGCCGTCGATCACGTCGGGCGCGATCTCCTGCCCCCGGTGGGCCGGCAGGCAGTGCATCACGGTGACGTCGGGGGCGGCGACGGCGACCTTCTCCGCGTCCAGGGCATATGCCGGGAAGACGAGCGCGCGTTCGTCGGACTCGGCCTCCTGCCCCATGCTCGCCCACACGTCGGTGTACAGGACGTCCGCGCCGCGCGACGCCTCGATCGGGTCGTGCGTGATCGTCACGCTCCCGCCGGTCTCCGCGGCGATGTCGGATGCGCGCTGCACGACCTGCGGGATCGGCTCGAAGCCGGGCGGCGTCCCTGCCCGCACGTGTATCCCCGCCTTGGCGCAACCGAACAGCAACGAATGGGTCACGTTGTTGCCATCCCCGAGGTACGTGACGATCGTGCCGGCGAGCTCCCCCTTCACCTCCCGGATCGTGAGCAGGTCGGCCAGGCACTGGCACGGGTGCTCGAAATCCGACAGGGCGTTCACGACCGGGACCGAGGCCGCCGAGGCGAGCACCTCCAGCCGTTCTTGTTCGAAGGTCCGCAGCACGATCGCGTGGACGTACCTCGACAGGACCCGCCCGGTGTCCTCGATCGTCTCGCCCCGCCCGAGCTGCAGGTCGGCGGAGGACAGCGGCACCGGATGGCCGCCGGTCGAGGCGACCGCGATCTCGAAGGAGACCCGGGTGCGGGTCGAGGGCTTCTCGAAGATCATCGCGACCGAGCGCCCGGCGAGGCGATCCGAGTAGTCCCCCGGCTGGGCCTTGACCTTGGCGGACAGCTCGAGCAGCTGACCGAGCTCCCTCGGCGAGAGGTCGTCGATCGACAGCAGGTCGCGCTCCATGGTTCGAGTCTAGTCCGCGGGTCCGACCCGCCGCTCACACGCCCCGCGCGCGAGGAACGCTCGACGCGCTCCGGAGCGCACTCGGCGGGATCAGCCCGACCGGAGCCGGGCGCCGACGTCGCGCGACAGCCGTTCGACGATCGCGCCCACCGCGTCGTCGGCCTCCTCATCGGTCAAGGTCCTGTCGGCAGCGCGGAAATCGACCGAGTACGCGAGGCTCTTCGTCCCCTCGGGCAGCGGCGGGCCCTCGAACACATCGAACAGGAGGACCGAGCCGAGGATCTCGCCCGCCGCATCCTCGATCGCCGAACGGACGCGTCCGGCCGGGATCGACGCGTCGACGATGAAGGCCAGGTCGCGTCGGACCGGCGGGAAACGCGGCACGTTCTCCACACCCGAGACCGGCCGCGCGAGACGCATCAGGGCCCCGACCTCGAGCTCGGCAACGGCGACCCGCCCCGTGAGGTCGAACCGATCGGCGACACGGGGGTGGATCTCGCCGAGGACGCCGATCCGCTCCTCGCCGACCATGATCGCGCCCGACCTGCCGGGGTGGAACGGGCGGCCGACCGGGTCCCCGAGGGTCCACGCGATCCCGAGCTCGGCCATCAGGGCCTCGACGATGCCCTTGACGTCGAACACGTCGAACGGGCGGTCCTCGGTGGCCCACCCCGGGTCCGCGTTCCCGTTGAGGGCGAACGCTGCCTTGGGGCGTTCCTCGGGCCGTCCGTCGCGCATCCGGAAGACCGTGTCGACCTCGAAGACCGCGACCGATCTGACGTGACGATGTGCGTTGTGCCGGACGACCTTCAGCATCCCGGGGGTCAGGCGAGTGCGAAGCCACCCGTCGTCCGAATGGAGCGGGTTGGTGACCCGTATCGCGTCCTCGTCCCCCACCATCCGGAGGTCGGCCTCGGAGACGAACGGGATCTGCCGGACCTCGCGAAGGCCGGCCCGTCGCAGCGCGTCGCGGACACGGGCCCGGAATCCGTACGCGGCGGGCAGCCCGCCCGGCCGCGCGATCGGCGGCAGCGTGGAGCCGACCCGGTCGTACCCCTGCACACGCACGACCTCCTCGATCAGGTCCACTTCGCGCTCGAGGTCGACGCGGTACCCCGGGACCTCGACCCGGATCGTGTCCGCGTCGACGGTCTCGGTCTCGATCCCCAGCCGCTCGAACACCTCAACCGCGTCCGCGCTCGTCACCGGGTACCCGATCAACGCCGACGCCCGGGGCGCACGCAGCTCGATCCGGCGCCGTGGCGGGGGGCCGCCCACCTCTACGACGCCGCGGAGCACGCGAGCACCGCACCACTCGGACATCAGCCGGCATGCCCGGTCGGCGCCGGTCGGCGCGGCCTCGGGATCGACGCCACGCTCGAACCGCATGGACGCCTCCGTCGACAGGCCGATCCGCCGCCGCGTGCGTTGGACACCTCCCCGCTCGAACCACGCGGCCTCGAGCAGCACGTCGCTCGTCTGCTCGGAGACCTCGGCGAGCTCGCCGCCCATGACGCCGGCCACGGCGACCGGGCGCTCGGCGTCGCAGATCAACAGGTCGTCGTCGGTGAAGGCCCGCTCGATCCCGTCGAGCGTGACGAGCGTCTCGCCGGGTCCGGCGCGGCGGACCACGATGCCCGGACCCTTCAGGAGCGCGAGGTCGAACGGGTGGAGCGGCTGCCCGATCTCGAGCATCGCGTAGTTCGTCGCGTCGACCACCGCGGAGATCGGACGCATCCCGGACGCGAACAGACGCGCCTGGATCGCGATCGGGGACGGCACGTGCACCACGTCGCGGACGATCCTGGCGAGGTATCGCGGGCAGCGTTCGAGATCCACCACCTCCAGCGTCGCGACGCCCTCTGCGGGCTCCGCGTCCTCTTCCACCTGGGTGTCGGGTGGCAAGAGCGGCGTGCCCGTCGCGGCCGCCACCTCCCGGGCGATCCCGAGCACCGAGAGGAAGTCGGGGCGGTTCGGCGTGACCTCGATGTCGAGGACCGCGTCGGTCAGCCCGAACGCCTCGGCGACGTCCGTGCCCGGTTCCAGGTCGCCCGGCAGCACGAGGATGCCCTCGTGCGACGCCGAGATGCCGAGCTCGTCGGGCGCGCACAGCATGCCGTGCGAAACGACGCCGCGGATCTCGCGCGCCCCCAGGGGCTCGGGGAGCGTGAGCACGCTCGCGCCGGGCGGGGCGAGCGGCACGAGGTCCCCGGCAGCCATGTTCCGGACGCCGACGACCACCTCGAGCTCGCCCGAACCGGTCTGCACGCGGGCCAGACACAGGCTGTCGCTGTTCGGGTGGTCACGGACCTCGAGGACCCTGGCGACGACCACACCGGAGACCCGCTCCCACGGATACTCGATCGCCTCGACCTCGGCGCCCTTGCCGGTCAGCAGCTCGGCGAGGTCCTCGGCGGACCGTTCGATCGGACAGAGCTCGCGGAGCCAGGACAGGACGACCTTCACGCCGCGCCCTCGAACCGTTCGAGGAAGCGAACGTCGCCCTCGACGAACAGGCGCATGTCGTTGACGCCGTACCTGACCATCGCGACGCGCTCGATCCCCATGCCGAACGCGAACCCCGTATACCGCTCGGAGTCGATCCCGCAGTTCTCGAGGACCTTCGGGTGGACCATCCCGGCGCCGAGCAGCTCGAGCCACCCGTTCCCGCAGACCCGGCATCCGACGCCGCCGCAGACGAAGCACGACACCGCCGCCTGGCACCCGGGCTCGACGAACGGGAAGTAGTCGGGCGTGAGCCGCACCCGCACGTCCTGGCCGAACATCTCGCGGGCGAAGGCCTCCAGCGTCCCGCGGAGGTCCGCGAACGAGATCCCCTCATCGACCACGAGCCCCTCGACCTGATGGAAGACCGACAGGTGCGTCGCGTCGACGGCCTCGCGCCGGTAGGTGCGCCCGGGGACGATCACCGAGATCGGCGGCTCCTGCGTCTCCATCGTCCGGATCTGGACCGAGCTGGTCTCGGTGCGGAGCAGGAGCCCGTCCGCGTCGACATACAGGGAGTCCTTCATCGTCCTCGCGGGATGGTCGGGTGGGATGTTGAGCGCCTCGAAGTTGTGCCACTCGTCTTCGATCTCGGGCCCCACGGCCACGCGGTACCCCATCCGGGTGAAGATCTCGACGATCCGGTCCTGCACGAGGCTGAGCGGATGCAGCGAGCTCGGGCGCGGGCGCCGGCCCGGCAGGGTGACATCGACCGCATCGGCCCGGAGCAGCTCGTCCTCGGCTCCCTCCTCGAGCTCGGCTCGGCGGGCGTCGAGCTTGGACCGCAGCTCCGCGAAGGCCTCGTTGGTCCGCCGGCCCAGGTCACGGCGGGCGTCGGCCGGCAGCGACCCGAGCGAGCCCTGCACGCTCGCGATCGGGGCCTTGCGCCCAAGGACCGCGGTCTTCGCCTCGTCGAGCTCCTCGACCGTCCGCG
>JBKPRY010000066.1:0-1084 GCA_046734755.1 Actinomycetota bacterium
TTCCGATCAAACCCGGCGCCGAAAGTTCCTGCGCCGCTTATCTCTGCTGCTGTATCGGTAAGGTAGGGGAGGTGCTTAAGGGCTCGGTATCCCGGCTTCCACTGGCTCCGCGTATGAAGTTCTACGTAGGACGGGGGTAACCGCTTCAGTCACCCCCATGGTCTGCCGATGACGGCCCGGTATGGCCGGCCCAACGTCCGCGATCGCCCATGCACCGACCGGTGCGCCTCGGCTTCGCGGCTCGGCGCTCGCGAGGATCCGGCTCTCGCATGTCTGGGCGGCGTGCGGGGTCCTGATCCCGGTCATCGTGATCGCGGGGACGCCGCTCGCCGTGAACGACCTGGCGTACCACCTCCGTGCCGGCGACATCATGTTCGACACCCACTCGATCCTTCGGACGGACGTCTTCTCGGCCGTCGCGTACGGCGAGCCCTGGCTCAATCAGCAGTGGCTGGCCCAGATCGTCCTTTCGACGGCCTTCCGGATCGGAGGGTGGTTCGGTCTGGTCGCGCTCCGCGCGCTCCTCATGGCCCTCGTGCTCTCGTTCGTGTTCCTCGCCTGTCGTGCGGCTGGCGCGGCCACCAAACGCGCGGCATGGCTCACGCTGGCCAGCGGCGTCATGCTCTTCGGCGGGTTCACGCTTCGACCGCAACTCCTCGGGATGGGCTGCTTCGCGGTGACGGCGTGGCTGGTTGCACGTCGCCGAACGCATCCCCAAGGGGTGTGGATCGTGATCCCGATCACCATCCTGTGGGCCAACCTGCACGGCAGCTTCTTCCTGGCTCCACTGCTGCTCGGACTGGCGTGGGTCGAGGACCGTTGGGTACGAGGACGTGGAGCGCACACCTTGCTCCTGGCCGCCCTCGGCAGCCTCCTCGCGACGACCGTGACCCCGTACGGCTTCCGGGTGTGGTCCTACGCCGCCGGTCTGGCGACGAATCCCGTCATCCGGAAGACGATCACGGAGTGGCAGCCCCCCAGCATCGGGGTGTACACGGGGGCCGCGTTCTTCCTGTCGGTCGTGGCGGTGGCGGCGCTGTTGATCGCCAGGGTGCGCCGACCCGTCCCCTGGGGATCGCTGCTG
>JBKPRY010000067.1:0-3552 GCA_046734755.1 Actinomycetota bacterium
CGCACCGAGCCCGGAACCCCCGAGCACGACTGCTACGATTCGTTCCCGCTCGGGCGAGTGGCGGAATTGGCAGACGCGCAGGATTCAGGTTCCTGTGTCCGCAAGGACGTGGGGGTTCAACTCCCCCCTCGCCCACCGGGCATACGGCGGGGCCGGCGCGATCCGCCGGCCCCGCGATCGAGTCTCACGGCGCGGTCAGGTAGTCCAGCGCCAGCTGCATCATCTCTGCGCGCGCTTCCGGCGTATCGACGTTCTCAAAGCCGAACCCGAAGTAGAGCGTTCGGAAGTCGGCGTCTCCGGGGGTCATCGAGGTCATCGCGCCCTCGGTGAACCCGACGTCGGTGGTCACGATCCAGTCGAGCGGATTGACCGCGCTGCCGATCTCGGTGGGATCCCCAACGACCCAGGTGCCCAGGTCGGTCTCGAAGCCGTTGTCGGCCGCGGTCCCGGGCGCGTCGATGTCGTCGATCCAGACCCCGAGGCCCTGCGTCGCCCAGTCGCTGGCGTACGAGATCGAGACGGTGACCTCTTGCCCGTCGTAGGCGGACAGGTCGAACTGCCAGTCCTGCCAGCCCTGCGAACGGCCCGAGGCGGCGTTCCAGCCCGCCCCCGCGCAGTCGGCACCTTCGTATTGCTCGAGCCACGGGTGCAGTTCGAACCACCCCGCGGGGCAGGATTCACCTGTGCTGTTGCTCGTGTGGCTCGGGTCGCTCGCCTCGGGCAGCGTGACCCAATTCCCGTTCTCGTCCTGGAGCTCGACGAACACGAAGTCCCAGTCGGGCTCCGTGTCGTACGAGATGGAGAACGACAGCTGATCGTCCCCCCCCGTCGGGGTGAACGTGTTCATGAGCCGCTGGTACCGGATGTCGGCCCGTTGCGAGTACGCGTACTGCGACCCGGTGTGTGGCTCGAACGCCCCAGCAACCCCCGTCTGCCATTGAGCCGGAGCCGTGCTCGTGAACTGCGGATAGGTGGTGGTCTTCAGGATGCTGCTGGTCGTGATGAACGACTGGTTGGTCGCACCTCGACCGGGATCGAACGACTGGTTGATCGTCCACGGGTCCGTGTCCGGATCGCCGTACGGATCGTCGGTCCCGACGACCGGGAAGGAGTTACCGTCGGCGTCGGCCCCCCCGTCGTCGATGAAGATATCGGCACCGAGCCAGTACTGGAGGAAGTCGTCCGAGAGGAACAGGCACCCGTCGTTCGCCTCCAGGTCGACGGCGTCGCAGAGCGGCGGGGTGCTGACCGGGTTGTAGTCGAACGCGTTCGCGAACTGCCACCCGGCGTGGCGCCCCGTGTACAAGAGCCGACCGCCTTCGTTCAGATACGCCCGAACCTGAAGCATCATCGTGTTGGCTTGCGTTTCGGCGCCCGTGCCGCCGGGTTGTCCGGCGATCCGCGAGAGCAGGTCGTTGGCCGTGTACCAGATGACGGCGTCATAGTGACCAAGGACACCGAGGTGGTCAGGCGCCGCCCCCATCGCGTCCACGTCGTAGACGTCGTAGGTCCGTCCGGACGCCGTGACGGCGTCCGTGTAGGCGGACAGGAACGGCGGGGTCCCGTCGTCTGCCGTGTAGGCCGGGAAGTTGGACGTGCCCGTGTAGTCGGTGTCGGCCAGGATCAGCACGTCGCTGGCGGTCGCCTCGTCCACGTGGAACGTGAACGAGTCGCTCGTCTTGCCGGCTCCCGTGAACCAGACCTTCACGTCGTTCCCCGCCGCGGCACCGGTGACGTGCCCACGCACGATCCGGTAATAGGTGTCGCCGGGGCCGCCGTAGCGGTCACCGCCGTCCCACTCGGTCGTTGGAGCCGTCTGCGGCGGGCCGCCGTTGATCGAGTAGTTGAGGGTGACGGCGTCCTGGTCCCCGTCGTTGTCGAGGTCTCGCCGCGCGAGCACCTGGACCGGCTGATCCGCGCCGTTGAACGAGTGCGCGAACGTGAAGTCGCTCATGGGGTTGAACGACTTCTGCGGGTCCACCTTCGCCATGTTCAGGTAGAAGGGTTGCGTCTTGATGTTGACGGGCGACACGGGGTTGTCGGGGTCCGTCGCCGACTTCGCCGCCGCGACGGCGAAGTCCTTGTTGATGTTGAACTCGTGCTGGATCTCGCCCTCGCTGTCCGGGAACTCGAACCCGTTCTCGTCGTTGCCCTCGCTCAGCTCGGGCGTGATGGCCAGCGAGCCCTGGACGGCGGCCGCATAGTCGGTCTGCTCGCCGTTGGTCGTGTACAGGTCCGCGCCGACGCCGGGATCGAAGCCCTGCACGGCCGGCTTCTTGTCGGTGCCCGCCCATGCCACGTAGATCGGGTCGTCGGCCGAGGGCGTGTTGACCTGGAAGCCGAAGGGATACAGCAGCAACTGTCCGAACGAGTGGTAGCTGATGTGGTACGCGGGGTGGACCTTGACCAACAGGTCCCTGATCGCCCGCGTCTCGGGCTCGGAGAAGGGAGCCGGGCCACGGTAGGTCTCGTCCGAGGTGATCGTGCCCGAACCCTCGTCGTCGTAGTTCCAGTGCTCCCCGAAGTTGCGGTTACCGTCGACGCCGTCCAGGGAGGTGATCTTGTTGTCGCCGTCATTGTCCCGCAGGTTTTTCCGCCACAGGCGGTCGACGTCGAACGTGTACTGGTAACCATCGGGGTTCTGCACCAGGACGAACCACAGCTCGGTCGAGTCCAGGATGTCGACGACCTCGGGCTTCTCCTCGCGCCAGCCCTTGATGAACCACTCGAGCAGCCGGCGGTTGACCTCGGTGGCGATCCACTCACGCGCGTGGATCGTCGAGGAGTACAGGACGGCCGGCTTGCTGCCGTCGGCGCTCGCCCCCTCATTCGCCGTCAGCCGCAGCGCGATGATCTCGCGCGGTGTGTCCGGGTCGTCCCCCTCGGGATCGGTTCCGTAGGTGTGGCCGATCACCTCCAAGTCCAGGATGTCCTCGTTAGCCGCCACGAGGTCGTACATGTACTGGCGGAGCCCGTCGGGTCCGTCGTAATCCCGCCACACCTTGTAGCCCGCGGCCGCCTGCTGCACCGCGAGCTGGGTCGAGGTCAGGCCCGCGTCGTTCCGCCAGAGCTGGACGGTGCCGAACTTCTCGAGCGCGGCGAGCTGTGACGGGTACGCGACGATCTCCAGGCGGACACCGCCGCCGGGCGCTTGCTCGACCGACGCGATGTCGTATCCGCCGGCCTTGATCGCCTTCGCGCCGGCCTGGTCCGCGACGACGGTGTACATCTGCAGATGGGCCGTGGTCACGGCCGGCTTGCCAGCGGGTCCGGCGCCGGCCGGCACGTTGGTCGCGCCGATCACCGCAAGGGTTGCCATGACGGTCAACAGGGCCACGCGTCGCCTCACCTCGGGCCTCCCTCCGAGTCGTCGTGCGCCCGTCCCGAAGAACACGGGTTGTGCACAGCAACCTATGACGGTCGGATGGATCGGGGCAACCCGACCGAAAGGCGGATATCTCGACCCAGCCTCAGCCGGCCTCCCCCGGATCGTCCGGCTCCCGCGGCTCCGGGACGAGCCGGAGCTCAGCGACACCGGGCTCGCTCGGCAAC
>JBKPRY010000068.1:0-12959 GCA_046734755.1 Actinomycetota bacterium
CATAGCCGGCCCTTGTCTCGTTTTGGGCAGGAGAAGTACCCATGCGGGCCTGGGGGATTGAGAGGGTGCGCGACCGGATGCACCGACCGTGTGGCCGCGAGGAACGCGGCATGCAGTCCGCGACCCGGCGCAGCATGACGCTACATGACACGCATGTGATTCTTGTGAGCGGCCTGACCTGCGAGTTTGTCCATCGCAGCAGGTAGATGGACCGTTCGAATTCTACTCGTAGAGTTACCGGTCGTGAGGTATCGGGTGGAGCAGGTCGCGGCCGCGTGCGACGTGTCGGTCGATACGGTCCGCTACTACCAGACCCGCGGCCTCGTCCCGCCGCCCACTCGCGAGGGTCGCGTCGCCTGGTACGACGACCGCCACGCCGGCAGGATCCGCGAGATCCGTGAGCTTCGCCGTCGGGGCCTCACGCTCGCGGCGATCGAGCGGGTGCTCGGCGACGGGCTCGACCCCGCCGACGCCGACCTGGCCGTCGCGATCGCGGCGGCTCGTGGGGAGGCTCACCAGGACGAACTCCTCACCCTGGACGGGTTCGCGAGCCGCAGCGGCGTCCCGGCCTCGCTGATCCAAGCCGTCGAGCGCGAGGGGATCGAGCTCGGCCGCACGGTCCAGGGGGAGGTCCGGTACACGGCCGCGGACATCGACATGGTCCGCGGCGCGCTCCGCCTCCTCGAGTACGGGCTCCCGCTCGGCGAGCTCCTGTCGCTCGCGCGGGACACGAACGAGGCCATGGTCGCGCTCGCCGGTCGGGCGGTCGAGCTGTTCGACGAGTATGTGCGCAAGCCGATCCGTGACACGGCCGGCGACGAGGACGCCGCGGCGCAGCTCGTGGAGGCGTTCGACACGCTGCTCCCCGCCGTGACGAACCTGGTCGCCAACCATTTCCGCAGGGTCCTGCTCGCCGAGGCCGAGGAGCGGCTCGAGTGAGCGAACCTGCGAGCCCGGCGGGCCTCCCGGACCCGAGCGAGAAGGCGCGGGTGATCCGCTGGATGTTCGACCGGATCTCGGGCCGGTACGACCTCGTGAACCGCGTGATGACCTTCGGGATGGACGTCGGGTGGCGCCGTCGCGCCGTCGGGGAGCTCCGTCTGCCCGGGGATGCCCTCGTGGCCGACCTCGCGTGCGGCACGGGCGACCTGTGCAACGAGCTGCTGGCCAGCGGGTACCGGACCCTCGGCTTCGACTTCTCGCACGGCATGCTCCGCAACGCCCGCACCCAGGCACCGGTCGTCGAGGCCGACGTACTTCGGCTCCCGCTCGCGGACGGGCGCCTGGACGGCGCCACCTGCGGGTTCGCACTGCGCAACGTGACCGACCTGACCGAGCTGTTCGCCGAGACCGCCCGCGTGCTGCGGCCGGGCGGGCGGGTCGCGTTCCTCGAGACCAGCGAGCCCGACGGGCGCGTCCTGCGCGCCGGGCACGCGGTGTACTTCCGACGGATCGTCCCGCTGATCGGCCGGGCGCTCTCGGATGGGGACGCCTATCGGTACCTCCCCCGGTCGACGGCCTACCTCCCCCAGCCCAACCGGCTGCTCGAGATGCTCGGCGACGCGGGGTTCGAACAGGTCGAGCGGACACCGCTCGGGGGCGGCGTGGCCCAGATGATCCTGGGGACGCGCCGATGACGCTCGGGGGCGGCCGTTGAGGTCGACGACGTGACCGAACTCTCCACGCGGGCGACGCGGCTCGGTCCGGCGTTCGACCTGCTCGCCGGGTACCGGGAAGGTGGCTTCTTCCTCGAACGCTCCGGGCTCGGGCTCGCGACGAGTGGCGAGGTCGACCGGGTCGCGGCCGAGGCGGGACCCGAGCGCATCCTGCGCCTGTCCCGTTCGATCCTCGGGGCGCTGGCCTCGATCGAGGCCGAACCCGGCGCGCCCTCCGCGTTGGCGGTGGCCTCGATCCCGTTCGACGACCGTCACCCCGCGGAGGCGGTCCTCCCGCGACGGGCCGCCCTGCGCCTGGACGCCGGCGAGACCTGGCAGGTCGAGATCGCCCCGCGAGGCGAGACGCCGCACGCGGGCGAGCGCGAACGATGGGCGGGCCGGACGCTCCCGCACGACGCGTTCGAGGAGATCCAGCTCCGGCCGGACCCGGAGCCCGACGAGTACGCGGCGGCGGTCGGCCGGGCAACCGAACGGATACGCTCGGGCGAGCTTCGCAAGGTCGTGCTCGCGCGCACGATGCTCGTGAACGCGGATCGGACGCTCGACCCCAAACAGCTGCTGTGGAGACTGCGCGCGGTCGACGCGGACTGCTACGCGTTCGCGGCCCCGCAGTCGAACGCGGTGACGGGTTCGGTGCTCGTCGGCGCGACGCCGGAGCTCCTGCTGCGCCGCCGTGGCCGTCTCGTCGAGGCGACGCCGCTCGCGGGGTCGTCCCAGCGCTTCGGCGACGCAGAGCGCGACCGAGCCTCGGCGGATCGGCTCTTCCGATCGGGAAAGGATCGCGAGGAGCACGCGGTGGTCGTCCACGACGTCCAGCGCATCCTCGATGCGTTCTGCGAGGACCTCGTCCACCCGCACGAGCCGGAGCTGCTCGGCACCGCGAACGTGTGGCACCTGGCGACGCCGTTCCGGGGGCGCCTGCACGACCCGTCAGTCACCGCGCTCGAGCTCGTCGCGGCGCTGCACCCCACGCCCGCCGTGTGTGGGTCGCCGCGCGAGACGGCCCGGGAGGCTCTCGAGGATCTCGAGCCGATCGACCGGGGCGGGTACGCCGGGCCGGTCGGATGGATGGATGCGCACGGCGACGGCGAATGGGCGATCGCGCTGCGTTGTGCGGAGATCACGGGCTCGATGGCGCGGCTGTTCGCGGGGGCCGGCATCGTCGCCGACTCCGAGCCGGAGGCCGAGCTCGACGAGACCGAGCGGAAGTTCCGGGCGCTGCTCGATGCGCTCCGCTGGGGATGATTCAGTCGCCGGCCAGATCGATGCCGAGCGGCGCGGCCTCGGAGCCGAACCCCGCGCGACGGTAGAACGAGACCGACCGGGGCGTGGGCCAGACCACCGCCTCGGCCACCTCTTGCTCGCGCGCGTACGCCATCGCGGACTCGAGCAGACGGGCACCGTGGCCCTCGTCGCGGAGCGCCGGCTCGACGTACACGTTCGTCACGTACGCGATCGGACGCTCCCAGCGGCCGCGGCTCGGGTGCGGGATCTTCTCGACGAGCTGGAGCCACGCGCAGCCGACCAGCCGCCCCTCGTCCTCCGCGACCCAGGCCCGCCACCGCGACCCGTCCGCGAGCACGTCGGTCGCGAACCCGCGGAACTCCTCCGCGAAGGCCTCGTACGTCGAGGACACCGGCGTCCCGTGCTCGACGCGGAAGTCCCACCGGAGCCGCGCGAGCTCGTCGACGTCGTCGAGCGTCGCCGGGCGGATCTCGACCATCAGTCGACCGACACAGGGAGCCTGGTCCGCACCATCAGATCGTACGGCCGAGCGTGGCCGCGACAGCCTCCTGGACCGCGGCATGCAGCTCGACATTGCGGGCGCGGTCGATCGGCACCTCGACGACGTGGACCCCGCCGGCCTCTCGCGCGCGCTCGACCTCCGGGATCAGGTCGCCGGCACGTTCGACGCGGGCGTGTCCGGCGCCGGCGGCCCGGCAGATCGCGCCGAGGTCGAGGCCGTGCGGCGTCGCGAACAGCTCCTCGAACTCGGGCAGCTCGCATTGCGGAAGGAACGAGAAGATCGCGCCACCGTCGTTGTTGGGGACCACGATGACGCAATCGACGCCCCTGCCCGCGCTCCAGATCAGCGAGCCTATGTCGTGCAACAACGTGAGATCGCCGCAGAGCACGGTCGTCGTGGCGGCGACGGCCGACACGCCGAGCGCGGTCGAGACGAACCCGTCGATCCCGCTCGCCCCCCGGTTCGCGAGCACCCGGAGGCCCTCGCGCGGACGCATGTACGCGTCCAGGTCGCGCACCGGCATGCTCGAGCCGACCACGAGCACACCCCCGTCGGGCACCGACGAGGCGACGTCGCGGGCGATCCTGCCCTCGAACGGCTCCGTCCACGCGTCGACGACACCGTCCACCGCCGTGCGCGCCGCCTCGTCTGCCTCTCGCCATGCTCGGAGCCATGCGCTCTCTCCCTCGGGCTCGTATCCGAAGAGCAGCTCGGACACGAACCCCGCCGGTTCGGCAGGGAGGGTCCAAGCGGCCTTGCGATGGGGATCGGCGACGAGGTGGTCCTGGTCGACGATCACGAGCCTTCCCGCTCGGCGCACGAGCTCCAGCGAGGCCCGCGACGTCGGTGCCGCGCCGAACTGCAGCACGACCTCGGGTACGTGCTCGTTGGGGAACCTCGCATCGGCCAGGAGAAACTGACCGGCGGAGAGCGCCCCCGGAACGCGGAGGTTCGACGTGGGCTCGGCCAGGAGCGGCCATCCGGACCGCGCGGCGAGCTCGGGCAGCGTCGGAGGCGACTCGCGCATCCAGCCGGCCATGATCAATCCATCCGTCGTGGAGGAGAGCTCCCGTTCGAGCACGTCGAGCTCTTCCGGCTCGGGGACGGCCGACAGGGTGAACTCGGTCCCGGACGGCGGCGAGGCCGGCATGACCTGGGGGGCGCCGACCAGCGGCTCCCGGAAGGGCAGGTTCAGATGCACGGGGCCGGGCGGCCACCCCATCGACGCCCGCGTGAGGCGCAGAACCAGGTCGTGCCAGGTCTGTTCGTCCGGCGCGTCGCCCGGAACGGGGGCGTCGATGGACACCCGGACGTACCCGCCGAACAGCCCGATCTGCTCGATCGTCTGGTTCGCGCCGACGTCACGCAGTTCCGGCGGCCGGTCGGCCGTCAGCAGGACCAGTGTCGCGCGGGTCATGGACGCCTCGACGACGGCCGGGAGAAGCTCGGCCGCGGCGGTGCCGCTCGTACAGGCCACCGCGACCGGACGACCGGTCGCCTTCGCGATGCCGAGCGCGAAGAACCCCGCCGCGCGCTCGTCGAGATGGACATGCAGCCGCACGTTGGGATGACGCGCGAGCGCGAGCGCGAGCGGAGTCGAGCGCGAGCCCGGCGAGAGCGTCGCGTGTTCCATGCCGAACCGCACGAGGTCGTCGACCACCCACCAGGCCGCGGCGAACCCGCGCTCGGCTTCGCTCACGCGCTCACCAGGCGATCCACAGACCGAGCGCGAGCAGCGCGCCGAACACCACCTGCAGCCGTGCGGTGTCCACCAACACCGGGACGAGCTCGCGACCGGCGGCGCGCCGCACCCGTTCGAGCGGCCGGATCGCGGCGGCCGCGGCACCGAGCGCGATGAGGGACCAGGGCGGGAGCCCGCTCCCCTCGTCGAGCGCCCCGACCACCGCGCCGAGCACGAGCACCCCGAACGCCACGACCACGCACACCCGATACAGCGTCCGCGTGCGCGCGTCGCCCAGCCGCACGGCGAGCGTGCGCTTGCCGGCGACGGTATCGGTGGGGATGTCGCGGAGGTTGTTCGCGACCAGGATCGCGACGGCGAGGAGGCCGACCGGCACCGCCGCCCACCAGGCCGCGGCCGGGACGTTCTCGGCCTGGACGAACGCGCTTCCCGCGGTCGCCATCAAGCCGAAGAACACGAGGACCATGACCTCGCCCAGCCCGAGCTCGGCGTACGGTCTCGGCCCTCCGCTGTACAGCCAGAGCGCGAGCATCGCGAGCGCGCCGATCGGCACGAGCCACCAGGTCGTCGCCGCGGCCAGGGCGAGCCCGGCGACGCCGGCGACGAGGATGGAGAGCAGCGCCGCGAGCAGCACCGTCCGCGGCGGTGCAAGCCCCGAAGACGTCAGCCGGGGAGGGCCGAGCCGATCGGGCGTGTCCACGCCGCGCACGCCGTCGTGGAAGTCGTTCGCCAGGTTCACGCCCACCTGGAGCCCGAGCGCGACCAGGAGCGCGGCGACGAAACGCCAGGGCACGAACACGCAGGAGGCGGCCGTCCCGACGACGACGGGGGTGACGCTAGCCCCGAGCGTCCGCGGCCGCGCACCCCGGACCCAGACGCCGAGACGGCTCACGGCCTCTTCGGGAACCTCGTGAAGTCCGGCGGCCGCTTCTCCACGAACGCGTCCCGCCCCTCCTGCGCCTCCTCGGTCATGTAATAGAGGAGGGTCGCGTCGCCGGCGAGCTGCTGCACGCCGGCGAGCCCGTCCATCCCCGCGTTCGACCCCGCCTTCAGCAGGCGCAGGGACAGCGGGCTCATCCGCAGCATCTCGCGGCACCACGACACGGTCTCGGCCTCCAGCCGCTCCAGCGGCACGACGGTGTTGACCAACCCCCACCCGAGCGCGGTCGCCGCGTCGTACTGCCGGCAGAGGAACCACACCTCCTTTGCGCGCTTCTCGCCGATCTGCCGCCCGAGCAGGTTGATCCCGTACCCGCCGTCGAACGACCCGACCTTCGGACCGGACTGGCCGAACCTCGCGTTGTCCGCCGCGATCGTGAGGTCGCAGCACAGGTGCAGGACGTGACCCCCGCCGATCGCGTACCCGGCGACCATCGCGACCACCGGCTTGGGGAGCCGCCGGATCTGGACCTGGAGGTCCAGGACGTTCAGGCGGCCGATCCCGTGCTCGTCGACGTAGCCGTCGTCGCCGCGGATCCTCTGGTCGCCGCCGCTGGAGAACGCCTCGGGTCCCTGTCCGGTGAGGATCACGACGCCGATCTCGGGGTCGTCGCGCGCGACGTCGAACGCGCGGATCAGCTCGACGACCGTGAGCGGGCGGAACGCGTTGCGTACCTCGGGCCGGTCGATCGTGACCTTGGCGATGCCGGCCGCCGTCTCGTACCGGATGTCGGTGAACTCCCCCGAGCTCACCCAGTTCGGCAGCGAGGTGTCCGACGTCATGACTGCGCACTCCTAGAGCGAGCACTCGAACGGTCTGGGCTAGCCTAACGGATGTGTCGGCCCTCGAGCACGTCTCGATGACCAAGGGCGACGTCGTGGCCGTGTCGCTGGAGCCGGGGCCCGCGTGGCTCGACCTGGTCGCCGAGACCTGGGCCGCCGGCGCTGCCCTCCTGCCCGTCGACCACCGGCTGCCCCCACTCGAGGCGGACGCGCTCCTGGGGCGCGTCCGGCCGACCGTGGCGCTCGACGCCGTCGGGGCGCGCCGGCTGGACGGCGTGCTTGCCGATCCCGAGATCACCCTGATCGTCGCCACGAGCGGGACGGGCGGGGCGACGAAGCTCGCCCAGTTCGACCGCCGGGCGATCGACGCCGCGGTCGCGGCGTCGGCGTCGGCGCTCGGAGCCTCCGACGGGGACCGCTGGCTCTGCTGTCTCCCGCTCGCGCATGTCGGAGGCCTGCTGGTGCTGCTGCGGGGGGTCCTGCTCGGCGCGCCGGTGACGATCCACCCGAGGTTCGACGCCGCCGCCGTGGCGGCCGAGCGGGGCTCCGCCTTCACTTCCCTCGTCCCGACGATGCTCGGCCGGCTCGTCACCGCCGGCGCCCGGCCGCCCGGGTTCCGGACGATCCTGGTCGGCGGGGCACACCTGTCCCCCGGCCTGCGCGCGAGCGCGGAACGAGCAGGCGCGAGCGTCGTCGAGACCTACGGCCTCACGGAGACGTGCGGCGGGGTCGTCTACGACGGCGCCCCGCTGCCGGGGACCGAGATGCGGATCGACCACCGGGGAGGCATCGAGCTCCGGGGGCCGACGCTGATGCGCGGCTACCGGTTCGATCCACGGGGCACCGCGGCCGCGTTCACGAAGGACGGCTGGCTTCGGACCGGCGACGCCGGCGAGATCGACGGCGAGGGTCGCCTCCACGTCGTCGGTCGGTTCGACGACCTGATCAACACCGGGGGGGAGAAGGTCTGGCCGGACGAGGTCGAGGCGGCGCTTCGCGAACATCCCGGGGTCCGAGACGTGGCCGCGGGCGGCCGCCCGGATCCGGAGTGGGGCCAGCGCGTCGCGGTCTGGGTCGTCCCGGCCGATCCCTCCGACCCGCCGTCGCTGGACGAGCTGCGGGCGTTCGTCGCGCGCACGCTCCCCCGCCACGCGGCGCCGCGCGAGCTGACCCTGGCGGAGCGGCTCCCGAGAACCGCGTCGGGCAAGCTTCGGCGTGCTGCCTTGCCGCGGGAGTGAACGGGAATAGGCTCCGGTTATCCTCGGTGGAGGAGCAGGTCCGTATGGTCGACGAGCGCAGCACGGTCATCCTGGGGTCGGGGCCCGCCGGGTACACGGCCGCGCTGTACGCCGCCCGGGCGAACCTTCGCCCGGTGCTGATCAAGGGCCTCGAGGCCGGCGGGCAGCTGATGCTGACCACGGACGTCGAGAACTACCCTGGCTTCCCCGACGGCATTCTCGGACCCGAGATGATGGACGCGTTCGAGAAGCAGGCGGCACGGTTCGAGACCGAGATCGTGGCGCAGACCGTCACCCGGGTGGACCTGTCCGAGCGCCCCTTCGGCGTGTGGGCCGGCGACCTCGAATGGCGGGCCCAGGCGCTGATCCTGGCGACGGGCGCAAGTGCGCGATGGCTCGGCGTTCCCGGCGAGGAGACCCTGCGAGGACGCGGGGTGAGCGCCTGCGCCACGTGCGACGGGTTCTTCTTCCGCGACCGCGAGCTCGTCGTGGTGGGTGGCGGCGACACCGCGATGGAGGAGGCGACGTTCCTCACGAAGTTCGCGAGCTCCGTCACGATCGTGCATCGTCGCGACGAGTTCCGCGCGTCGAAGATCATGCAGGAGCGGGTGCTGTCGAACCCGAAGATCCGCGTGATCTGGGACGGCGTGGTCGAGGAGATCCTCGGCGACGGCGCGGTGACCGGCGTACGCCTGCGCAACGTGCGGACGGACGAGACGAGCGAGCTGCCGACCGGCGGCGTGTTCGTCGCGATCGGGCACACGCCGAACACGGACCTCGTCAAGGGACAGCTCGAGCTCACGGACGCCGGCTATGTCGTCGTGCAGGAGCCGACCACTCGGACGAGCGTCCCTGGTGTGTTCGCGGCCGGTGACGTCACCGACCTGATCTACCGTCAGGCGGTCACCGCGGCCGGCCAGGGGTGCAAGGCGGCGATCGACGCAGAGCGGTACCTGGAAGAGCGCGCGCACGGAACGGGTTGAACGGGACGATGACGGAGTTTCGAAAGGACGGATGAGACGTGGCGATGATGGGTGACGTGACGGACGCCGATTTCGAGGAGCGGGTGCTCGGCTCTGACGGCGTGGTGCTCGTGGACTTCTGGGCCGAGTGGTGCGTCCCCTGCCATATGGTCTCGCCGGTGGTCGAGGAGATCGGCCGGGATAAGGGCGAGGCGCTGCAGGTCGCCAAGCTGAACATCGACGACAACCCCGACGTCACACGACGCTTCGGGGTCATGAGCATCCCGACGCTGATGCTGTTCAAGGGCGGCGAGGAGGTCGCTCGCGTGGTGGGCGCCCGAGGAAAGGACGCGCTGCTCAAGGAGATCGACCCGCACGTTCCCGCCGCCTAGCGCGGCGCGCGCCCCCTCCGGTTGCCGGACGGCCTCGGTTCCACGGAGACTCGGATCGTGGACCTCATCCGATCGGGGGCGCGAGGCGAGGACGTGCGCGACGTGCAGCACCGGCTGCTCGGCGCGGGGCTGCGCATCGATCCCAACGAGCTCGACGGGACGTTCGGCGGCTCGACCGAGGCGGCCGTCCGTGCGTTCCAGCGGGCTCGTGGGCTCCCGCCGGACGGGATCATGGGCCCCGACACGTGGGGCCAGCTCGTGGAGGCCGGCTACCGGCTCGGCGACCGCACCCTGTATCTGCGCTCGCCGGCGTTCCGCGGGGACGACGTGCGCGAGCTCCAGCGGATGCTGAACGCCCTCGGCTTCGACGCCGGCAAGGAGGACGGGATCTTCGGGCCGCGTACCGACCGCGGGGCGCGCGAGTTCCAACGCAACGTCGCGTCCCGGGTGGACGGCATCGTCGGGCTCGACACGGTGCACGCGATCGGCCGCTACCGGCCGCCCGTCGACGCGCCGAGCCGCGCGGTGGTGCGCGAGGGCGAGGCGGCGCGCGGACCGGGGCTGGCCCTCGCCGGCTCGACCATCGCGATCGACCCCGACCGCGTCGACGCCGACGAGCTCGACCTCGCGCTCGCGATCGCCTCGGAGCTCTCGGAGGAGCTCGAGCGGCTCGGTGCCCGTCCGCTCTTGCTGCGCAAGGGTTCCGAACCGACTCCGGTCGACGAACGCATCCGGCGCGCGAACGCCGGCAACGCCGCGGCCCTGATCTCCATCGCGGTCGGCTCCGGTGAGCAGGCCGAACGCGGATCGGCGTGCTTCCACTACGGGACGCCGAGGACGCACTCCCCCATGGGACGCCGCCTCGCGGCGTCCATCCAGGACGCGCTCGTCCGCCACCTCGGTCTGCCCGACGGCGGGCTCCATCCGCGATCGATCGCGATCCTGCGCGAGACCCGCATGCCGGCGGCGCGCGTCGAACCGGCCGTCGCGCTCGACGAGCTCGACGCGTCCCGCATCGGGGAGGCGGCGTTCGCGGGCGACGTGGCACGCGCCATTGCCGAGGGGATCACCGCCTTCTCGCGACCCGCGCCCGCGGATCTCGCGCGCTCGACCTAGCCCGACCGCGCTCAGTCGCCACGCGGCCCGCGCGGCCGACGGGCGAGCGCCAGGAGCACGAGGCCGAGCACGAACCCGAGCGCGAGCGCCTTCCCGGCACGCCGGATCTCGTCCTCGGAGGGAGCTTTCATTGGGATGGGTATCGTACGGCGGTGGGATCGCTCGGCTACAGCCTGATGCTGGAAGGTCAGGAGGGCGTCACGTGGTCGCAGTGGCTCGCGATCGCGAGCACGTGCGAGCGGCTCGGGTTCGACGGCCTCCTCACGTCGGATCACTACCTGTCGATCGTGAACGCGGAGGAGCCGGGCTCGAACGACGCCTGGACGCTCCTCGGGGCGCTCGCGGCCAGCACGGAACGCCTCCGACTCGGCACGATGGTGTCACCCGTGACGTTCCGCCTCCCGGCGGTGCTCGCGAAGGCCTCGACGACGGTGGATCGGATCTCGGACGGTCGGGTGCAGCTCGGGATGGGCGCGGGATGGTGGGAGCTGGAGCATCGGTCGCACGGGATCCCCTTCCCCCCTACCTCGAAGCGGTTCGAGATGCTCGAGGAGCAGCTCGAGATCGTGCACGGCCTGTGGTCCGAGGAGGTCTTCTCGTTCGAGGGGCGCTACTACGCGCTCGAGGAGTGCCGGTTCCTGCCCAAGCCCGTCCAGCGGCCTCATCCCCCGATCGTGCTCGGAGGCAAGGGCGGACCGAGGCTGGCGCGCCTCGTGGCGCGCTGGGCCGACGAGTTCAATCGAGTCGGCGGGACGCCGGACGAGCTGCGCGCGTCGATCGAGCGGGTGACCGACGCGCTCGACCGCCGGGGTCGGGACCGCGCGAGCGTCGCGATGTCGTTCATGACGTGGGTCTTCGTCGGCCGGACCGACGACGAGTGGCGCGACCGGGCCGATCGCGCTCGACGGATGGACCCGACCGCCGGATCGCTCGAGGAGTACCTCGCAGACATCTCGCGCGACTGCATCGTCGGGACCGTCGAGCAGGCCGTCGATCGGATGAACGAGTACGCGGCCGCGGGCGTCCAGCGGTTCGTCCTGAACCACGAGCTGTTCGACGATCTGGAGCAGATCGAGCTGTTGGCCGAGGAGATCCTGCCCAAGGTCGGCGCGTAGCCGCGGCGCGAGTTATCGGCGGCCGCCGGAGACCCTTGCAGCGCAACCCGTTGGCGTGAGGTAGCTAGTCCGGCGCTCGTCCCGGACCCGAGCCGATGATCTCCGAGACGATGCGCTCGAGATCGTCGGCCGAGCCGAACTCCACAACGATCTTTCCGCGCCGCTTGCTCATCTGGATCGTGACCCGCGTGGCGAGCTGTTCGGAGAGCAGCTCCTCCACCTCCGCGAGCGGGTTCTCCTGAGGTTCCGGCACCGCGGCCAGCTGCGCCGGGCGCTCCGCGTGCGACGGATGGTCGATGTAGTTGCGGACGAGCTCCTCGACCTCCCGCACGGACACGTCCTCGGCGGCGATGCGGACGGCGAGCGTCCGCTGCGCCTCGGCGTCACCGAGCGAGAGCAGCGCGCGACCGTGACCCGCCTGGATCCTCCCTTCGGCCAGGAGATGCTGCACCTCCGTCGGGAGCTGAAGGAGACGGATCGTGTTCGCGATGTGTGACCGCGACATACCCAAGCGCTCCGCCAGGGTCTCCTGCTTGAGCCCGAGCTCTTCCAGGAGTTCACGGAAGGCCTCGGCGAGCTCGATTGGGTTGAGGTCCTCCCGGTGGATGTTCTCGATCAGCGCCTCGCGAAGCGACTCGGCGTCGTCGCTGTCCCGGATGACCGCGGGCACGGTCGCGAGACCGGCGAGCTTGGCCGCCCGGAGCCGCCGCTCCCCCGCGATCAGCTCGAAGCCGTTCCCGGCCTTGCGCACGACGATCGGCTGCAGGACGCCGACCTCGCGGATCGAGAGGGCGAGTGCCTCCAGCGACTCGTCCTCGAACGTGGTCCTGGGCTGCCGGGGGTTGGGGGCAACCGCCTCGACCGGGATCTCGAGCAGCCCGAACCCCTCCTCGACGGCGCCCGGGAGCAGCGCCGAAAGCCCCCGGCCGAGACCTCCTCGTTTCATCAGGTTCCTCCTCTACGGAAGAGACCGCGCCGGCGCTTCCCGGCGCCCGGATCGGTCGAATCCCCTCGGTCGAGCTGCAGCTCGTCCTCCGGTTCAGCTTGCGTTCGGTCGCCGTTCAGATCCATCGGGTCCCCGACCCCATCCCTGGACCCCTGGTCGACGGTAGGACTCGCCTCGGCGGGAGGGTGGAAGACACCCTCGGCGAGGGAGAGCGCTTCCACGGCCGGGGGAGTCTCGACGGCTCGAGGCGCCTGGGCCTCGGCGACGGGCTCGGATCCAGGCTGGGCCGCGTCCGCCGACGCCCCCTCGGGAGGCTCGGAGACGTCGCCGGAGGCTTCGCCGG
>JBKPRY010000069.1:0-3457 GCA_046734755.1 Actinomycetota bacterium
CCGGAGACCACGCCGCAGCGCACGTCGATCGTGGCGTTCGCGACCGGCTCGCCGAAGCCCGCCAACGGGACGTCGAGCGGCCACTCGACCGGATCTTGCGGCAGCTCGGGATCGCGCTGATAGGGAAGGACGTACACGCGCATCTCGGTCGCGTCGTAGGGGCGCTCGGTGCCGAGGGAGCCGGCCGGGAGCCAGCTCTGGAGGTCGGTGAGCTTCGCCTGGAACGCCGTCAGCTTCGCGCGGGCGGCGGCGTCCTTGCCGCCCCCGCAGGTGCCGGGGGGCTGGCCCGCGTCGAGCGCGTACGCGGCGACGACCGACGTCGTGCCGCCCGCGGTGGTCGTGAAGACGGTGGTCGCGGCGTCGGCGATGCACATGTCGACGTAGTTCTGATCGCCGTTCATGAGGCCGGCGTCCTCGGCCGCCCGCAGGATCGCTTGGATGCCGTCTTCGGACATCGGGGTCGCGGTGAGGTTCGGAAGCGCCGGACCCGGATAGATCTCGATCTGCGGGCCCGGTGCGATCAGCGTCCCGTCGCCGAACAGGGACCAGAACGGGGTGCTCCCCAGGGTGTACCCGTAGGGGACGAACCCGCCCTCGTAGGCCATCCGCAGGATCAGCTGGTCCGCGCCCGTCGGGTGCGCGATGCCGGCAGCGCCGGTCGCCCCGGTCGAGCTACCCGAGCTCGTGTCGTCGTTCCCCACCCCGCCGCACGCCGAGGCGAGCACGGCCACCACCGCGATCGCCACCCCGATCCGTCCCACGCGCATGATCGCTCCGATCGTCGAGTCTTGTCGTCGAGTCTTGGCCGTCGAGTCCGGCTTGGACGGCGCGGTCGGGCCCCATGGTTCCACCCAGGGGCCCCGGTGCGTCCGGTCGCGCTAGGCTGGGCACGATGCGCGCCTTGCGCAAGATCGCACCTCGCCCCGGCGCCGAGCTCGGGGACGTCCCGGTCCCGGAACCGGGCGAGGGCGAGGTGCTCGTCCGCGTGCACGCCGCGTCGATCTGCGGGACCGACCTCCACATCTTCGACTGGAACGAGTGGGCCCAGGGTCGCGTGACCCGGGTGCCGATGACCTTCGGCCACGAGGTGGCGGGCACGGTCGAAACGGTCGGGCCGGAGGTCCACCACGTGCAGCAGGGAAGCTTCGTGGCCGTCGAGACCCACATCGCGTGCGGCGTCTGCTCCACCTGTCGGACGGGACGGGCGCACATCTGCCGCAACCTCAAGATCCTCGGCGTCGACACCGACGGAGCGTTCGCCGAGTACGTGGTGGTCCCCGCGGTGAACGCATGGATCGTGGGCGAGGGGATCCACCCCGACCACGCGTCGGTGATGGAACCCTTCGGGAACGCCGTGCACGCGACGTTCGGGACCGAGGGCGGCGAGGACCTGCTCACGAACCCCGTCGCGGTGATCGGGTGCGGCCCCATCGGCCTGTTCGCCGTGGGGATCGCCCGCGCGCTGGGCGCCTGGAAGGTGATCGCGATCGAGCCCAACGACGAACGCAGGTCGCTCGCGGCCAAGATGGGTGCGGACCTGCTGATCGACCCGAAGGCCGACGACCCGGTCGAGGTGGTGCTCGATGCGACGGACGGAAACGGCGCGGAGGTCGTGCTCGAGATGTCGGGCAACGCGAAAGCGATCGATCAGGGCACCCGCCTGTTGGCGCGGGGCGGCCGCATGTCGCTGCTCGGGCTCCCCGACGGCCCGGTGACACTCGACCTGAACGACCAGGTGATCTTCAAGGAGGCGCGGATCCTGGGGATCACGGGGCGACAGATGTTCCGGACATGGCAGCAGACGACGACGCTGCTCTCCACGGGGCGGGTCGACATCTCCCCGGTGATCACGCACCGGTTCCCGCTGGATCGGTACGAGGAGGCGTTCGAGACGGCGGGCTCGGGTCACGCCGCGAAGGTGATCATGTTCCCGCGCGCGGACGATCAGAGGTAGCCCGCCGTCCCGGTCGTGGTCGCCGGCGGCTCCTGTGGCGGTTGGGCGGCGAGGGCCTGGACGGTGAACGGCAGCGTCTTCACGTCGTCTCCCTGCATCGAGATCACGACGCGGTAGTCCCCGGGTCCGGGCAGGGGGAGCCCATTCAGGTTCAGCGCGATCGGGACGATCTGCTCCTGGTCGCCGCCCGTGGTGAACTCGCCGCCGATGCGCTGCACCGGACCATCGGGACCCGCGCCCAGCGAGAGGTCTTGCCCGGACGGGCCCAGCAAGCGAAGCTCGAAACGACGCACCTCCACGGTCGAACCCGCGGGGATCCGGACCAGAAGCCCGATCCCCACGCGATCGTGCCGCGCCGGGAACTGCCCGACCGCGATGCGGTTCCACCCCGCCCCGAGCGCGTAGAGCTTGCCCTGCACCGACGCGACGGAGTCCGCGAGGAACGCGTCGAGCTCGATGTCGCCCACGATGCCTCCTGCATCTCTTGGCCTCTGTCGGCCGGATGGAGGGCCATAGCGTATGCGGTAGCGTGAGGTTCCGATGGCGGGTGCGCTCGACTTCCTGAAGCAGCGGCTCGCCGAGCTCGAGCAGCAGGGACTCCTACTGCGGCCGAGGACCCTCGACGGACCCACGGGCGCCCGGGCTCGGTTCGACGGGCGAGTCGTGATCAACCTTGCCTCCAACAACTACCTCGGGCTGGCGAGCCACCCCCGGATGAACGCGGCGGCCTCGAAGGCCGCGAGCGAGCTCGGCGCCGGGACGGGTGCCGTGCGGACGATCGCCGGATCGATGACCCTGCATCGCGAGCTCGAGCGTCGGTTCGCCGACTTCAAGCACGCCGAGGCCGCGCTGATGTTCCAGTCGGGGTTCACGGCGAACGCCGGGACCGTCGCCGCGATCCTGGACAAGCAGGACGTGATCGTGAGCGATCGCCTGAACCATGCCTCGATCATCGACGGGGCGAGGCTGTCGCGAGCCGAGATCAGGGTGTTCGAGCACAAAGATGCCGACCACGCGGACGCCCTCCTCCGGGAGAGCAGGGCCGAGGGCCGGCGACAGCTGCTCGTGACGGATGGTGTCTTCTCGATGGACGGCGACATCGCGCCGCTCCCCGCGCTCGTCGAGGTCGCCGAGCGCCACGGGGCGATCATGATGCTCGACGATGCGCATGCGTCGGGGGTCCTCGGAACGGGGGGCGCCGGGACCGTCGACCACTTCGGCCTCCACGGCCGGGTCGACGTGCAGGTCGGCACGCTCTCGAAGGCGATCGGCGTGCTGGGTGGCTTCATCGCCGGACCGAACGAGCTGATCCGGTGGCTCCAGAATCGCGGCCGGCCCTACCTGTTCTCGACGAGCGCGCCACCGGCGGCGGTCGCGGCGTGCATCGAGGCGCTCGACATCATCGAGGACGAGCCGGAGCGGCTCGATCGCCTGTGGTCGAACACGCGATCGTTCAAGGCGGGACTGCACGAGCTCGGGTTCGATACGGGAGCGAGCGAGACA
>JBKPRY010000070.1:0-11556 GCA_046734755.1 Actinomycetota bacterium
ACCCACTCCACGTAGCGGGTCCAACGGTGGACGAAGCGGTCCAGGTACGCGGCCCGCAACTCGGAGGTCAGGCCTGCTCTCCGCAGGAAGGCGTCCTTCGACGTGTCGACCTCCAAGGGCGGCGCTCCCGGCCGAACGGCCAGCAGCCCGATCCCGAGCACCGCGGCCCCGCCAGCGGCGGCCCCCGCGATCCGGAGCGCCTCGTGCCGATCGTCGCGCCACGCGAGGGCGGCCGCGACGACCAGGATCGCGACGCACAGCAGGAGGAACTGTGGGTGGGCGAGACCACCCCCCGTGAGCACGAACGCGGCCACCACCGCCGCCCGGCGCCGGGGATCGTCCAGCAGCGCGCCCGCGGCGAGGAACGCCGCCGCGGTAACGAGGTTGGCGAGGTACCCGGCCGCGAGGTGGACGGCGAACGCCCCGGCCAGCAGCCCCGCGAGCGTCGATCCGACGGCGCCCGCCCGTCGGCGCACCAGGGCCGCGGAGGCGAGACCGACCGCGACGCCCAGAACGACCTCGAGCGCCGCGGTCGCCTCGACGACCGACAGCCCGAGGGTCCCCTCCAGGACGAGCGACAGCGCCGGCGCGCCGGGGCGGTCGGCGGTCGCCGAGAGCCCCTCGGCGCCCGCCAGCCGGGACCACCAGAGATAGACGGGCCCGTCGGGACCCACCGGGAACCGGGCGCCTCGGGCGGCGAAGGGCCACAGGAAGCACGCGAGCAGGATGACGGCGAGGGCCGAGACCAGGAGTGCGTCGGTCCGATTCGCTCTGCGGTCCGTGGTGCTACCCCTGCGTGGTGAACGAACCGGTCGCGTGGCTCCTCATCCCGTCCTCGGCAGGGCGATCCGGCCTCATCCGTCGTGAGGTCGGTGGGCTCGGTCGCCGGAACGTATCACGGGCCGGTCGCCCCACCCGCCGCTGCTAGCATCGCGCCGTGCTCGACCGCGATCTCGCCGCGGAGGTCCTCCGCACCGCTCGCGCCCGCGGCGGCGGGTTCGCGGAGCTGTACGTCGAGGAGCGCATGGGCGTCTCGGTGAGCCTGGACGACGGCAAGGTCGAGGAGGTCACCACCGGTCTGGATCGCGGCGCCGGCGTCCGGGTGGGGCACGGAACGTCGTTCGGGTACGCGTACTCCAACCGTCTCGATCGCGACGCGCTCCTGCATGCCGCCGAGGCCGCCGCCGCGTCGGTGAGCGTCGGCGGGCCGGGCTCGGTCGTCGACCTGCGCACGCTCGAGCCGCCCGTCATGCATTCGGCCCTCGTCGACGCCGCTTCGGTCCCGACCGAACGCAAGGTCGGGTGGGTCCGCGAGGCCGACGAGGCGGCTCGCGCCTTGGGGCCCGAGATCCGGCAGGTGACCGCCACCTACGCCGACTCGGTCCAGCGCCTGCTGATCGCGACCAGCGACGGGCGGTGGGTCCAGGAGGTCCGGCCGCGCGTCCGGCTCACGGTGTCGGCGGTGGCAGGCCGCGACGGCACGATCCAGACCGGGTTCCACGGCCCGGCGGGCCTGGCCGGCGCCGAGTTCATCGAGGCCAACCCGCCGTCGGCGACCGCCGAGGTCGCCGCCCGCCGTGCGATCACGATGCTCGACTCGGAACCGGCCCCCGCGGGCGAGACCTCGGTGGTGCTCGCGCCCGGGATGGGCGGCGTGCTCTTCCACGAGGCGGTGGGGCATCCGCTCGAGGCGGACATCGTGGACAAGGAGGCGAGCGTGTACCGCGGCCGGATCGGGGAGCGGCTGGCCTCGGAGATCCTGAGCGGCGTCGACGACGCCACGGTGCCGAACGCCTGGGGCTCGTTCTCGTTCGACGATGAAGGCACGCCGGCGCAACGGACGGTGCTGTTCGAGGAGGGCGAGCTGCGCGGATGGCTCTACGACCGGCTCCGGGCCGAGAAGGACGGGGTGCCCTCGAGCGGAAACGGGCGGCGCCAGTCCTACGCCCACCCGCCGATCCCCCGCATGACGAACACCTACATCCTGAACGGTTCGTCCTCGCCCGATCAGATCCTGTCCGACACCGAGCGCGGGGTCTTCGTCACCGCACTCGCCGGCGGGCAGACGAACCCAGCCACCGGCGACTTCGTGTTCGGGTGCGCCGAGGCGTATTTGATCGAGCGGGGCGAGGCGACGAAACCGATCCGCGGCGCCAACCTGATCGGCCGGGCGATCGAGGTGATGTCGAACGTGGACGCGATCGCCGCCGACTTCGACATCTGGCCGGGGATCTGTGGCAAGGACGGGCAGGGCGTGCCCGTCGGGAGCGGTTCGCCGACGTTGCGGATCTCCAGGATCACGGTCGGGGGTACCGGTGCCTGACCTGTTGGACCTGTGCGCCGCGGCGGTCGACGCGGCCGAGGGCGGCGAGCACATCGAGGCGTTCGGCGAGGAGCGTTCGACGACGTCGGTGGAGGCGCATCGCGGCGAGATCGAGGGGCTCACGTTCGCCGAGTCGCGCGGCGTCGGCGTCCGGGTGATCTCGGACGGTCGAGTCGGGTTCGCGCACGCGGCCGATCCATCGGTCGACGAGGTGCGGGAGGCGGTCTCGCGAGCACGGGAGAACGTGGCGGTCGCCTCGCCCGACCCGTTCAACGCGCTCCCGGTCGCCGAACCGATCGAGGCGCTCGACGGCCTGTTCTCCGAAAGGCTCGCGAGCATGTCGACCGACGAGAAGGTCCCGATCGCGCTCGGCATGGAACGGGCGGCGACCACGATGGATCCTCGGGTCCGAAAGACCGAGTCGGTGCGGTACGGCGACGCGGTGGGCGCGGCCGCGATCGCCTCCACCGAGGGCGTGCGGGTCGAGTACCGCGCCACCGGTTGCTGGGTCGTGGTGGTCACGCTCGCCGAGCAGGACGGCGACACGCAGACCGGTTTCTCGTACAAGATCGCCCGCACGGAGGAGGACCTCGACCACGAGAGCGTGGTCGAGGAGGCCGTCGAGCGCGCGGCACGGATGCTCGGCGCGACCAAGCCGGCGACGTCCCGCGTGCCGGTGCTGCTCGACCCAGTCGCCGCGTCGTCGTTCCTCGGCGTGCTCTCGGACGGTTTGTCGGCCGAGTCCGTGCAGAAACAGCGCTCGCTGTTCGCCCCGCTGCTCGGTGAACGCGTCGCGGCCGACGTGCTCACGCTCGTCGACGACGGGCGGTTGCTCGAGGGGCCGGGTGCGGCGCCGTTCGACGCCGAGGGGGTCCCCACCCGCCGGACCGAGCTCCTGTCGGCGGGCGTCCTGCAGGGGTTCCTCCACAACACGTACACCGCGCTGCGCGGCGGCACGCGTTCGACCGGCAACGCGGTGCGAGGCTACCGCTCGTCGCCGGGCGTGGGCACCACGAACCTGTTCGTCGAGCCCGGCGACCGGTCGCTCGAGCAACTCCTGCGCGAGGCCGAGGGCGGCGTGCTCGTGCAGGACGTGAGTGGCGTGCACTCGGGCGCGAACCCGATCAGCGGCGAGTTCTCGGTCGGGGCGACGGGTCTGCGCATCTCCGGCGGCGCGCTCGGCGAGCCGGTGCGCGAGATGACGATCGCGAGCACGATCCCCGAGATGCTCCGCAGCGTGGTCGCGCTCGGGAACGAGCTCCGATGGTTCTCCTCGATCGGGGTGCCGTACGTGCTCCTCGGTGAGATGACGCTCGCCGGCGTCTGACGCGGCTGGCTCAGATCGTCGCCGGACGCGCCCCGGTCGCGATCACCACGAAGATCAGCGCGGCGACCGCGACCCGGATCCACAGGAACAACGCGAAGTCGTGGACGCGCAGGTAGCGCAGCAGGAACGCGATCACCAGGAAGCCGCTGATGGCGGAGGCGGCGATACCCGCGACGAACGGCCCACCCATCCCGGGTGGGATCCCGCCGGCGGCCAGGTCCAGGCCCTTGTAGAGCACCGCCCCCGCGATCACCGGCAGCGAGAGCAGGAACGAGAACCTGGCGGCGGTCTCGCGGTCGAACGTGAGCACACGCGCCGCCGTCATCGTGACTCCCGAACGCGAGACGCCCGGCTGGAGCGCGAGCGCCTGGGCGACTCCGAGGACGAGCCCGTCACGGACGCCGAGATCGTCGAGGTGCCGCCGGGACGACGCGATCCGGTCCACCACATAGAGCACCGCACCGAACACCACGAGCATCACGGCGATCAGCCACGGCTGCCCGAGCTCGTCCTCGATGAGGCTCTCGAGCGTGGCCCCCACGATGACGGCCGGGATCGTCCCCACGACCAGCGCCCAGGCCAGGCGTTCGTCATTCGTCCCGATCCTGCGGTCAGAGATCGAGCGGAACCACGCGGTCGCGTAGCGGGCGACGTCGTGTCGGAAGTACACCAGCGCGCCGACGAGCGTCCCGAGGTGCAGCGCGACATCGAACGTCTTGTTCAGGCTTGGATCGGTGAGGATCGGCCAGCCGAAGAGCCACGGCACGATGATCAGGTGGCCAGAGCTGGAGACCGGCGCGAACTCGGTCACGCCCTGGGTGGTGCCGAGCACGATCGCCTGCAGGATGGTCAGGGGTGGTCTCCTCGGTGTCGCGGAGGTGGCCCGGCAATCCTAGCCGCGCCGTGCGGCGATCTGGTCGATCCTCAGAGCGCGTCGGCCGGTGCGATCGTCACCGTGAGCCGTCCGAGCGCCGTCGCGCTCGCAAGCTGTTCGGCGGTCTCCGGGCTGACGAGCAGGACGAGGGACGGGCCGGTGGCGCCGCCGGCCTGGAAGGTGCCCGCGTCCTGCTCGACGATCGACAGGATCTGGAGCGCGCTGCCGACCGTATCGGTGTACGGGTGCGGCCCACCGAATGTCGCGATCACGTCGACCCGGTCACCGGGTTCGAGCACGCCGGAGGGCAGACCCGAACCCACCACGAACGCTCGGAGGCCGCTCTCGACGAGCGAGGCCACCGGACCGCCCGGGCCGCCGACCCGCGTCCTGGTGACGGCCTCGCCCGCGGCGAGATCGGAGCCGAGCGTCCGCCCCACCGCGTCTTCGACCGAGTGGAGGGCCCCGGGCGGCGCGTACGTGGACGGCATCCTCTCCAGACGGATCGACCCCTCGTCGATCGCGGTCCCGCGCTCGAGGTCCCGGTCCGCGACCACGACCGCAACGTCGTTCCCGGAGACCGGGCGGAGCGCCTCGAGCTCCGCCGCGTAGCCGCGGACGAGGGTGAACGAGGCGGCGCCCCCCACGATGGCCAGGAGCGCCATCACCTTGGAGCGCAGCGACCACCGTCGCAGGAACACGCGGGCCTCCTGTTCGGGAGCGAGGTTCTGGAAGCTACGCGATCGAGCGGTGTCGCGCCGTGAAACGGGTCACACCCGTCGCCCACGAGGGTCGCATCAGGGTGGACGAGGTCCCTTCGGGGGGGTGAGCGGCAGGGCGCGGACGCGGAAGTCCTCCAGCTCCTGCCTCCCGACGATCAACGAGGTCGCCTCGCGGATGCGCTCCCCGAGTGCCTCGGGGTCGTCGTCGGTCGTGAACCGCAGCTCGATCGTCACGAGGACCTTCTCGCCCATGGTCACTCCACCTCGAACCGCGCGTTCGCGAGCGCCGTGGCGCACTCGCAGTCGCGATCGGCGGGCAGCGCCGGGATCACGCTGAAGAGCAGCTCGCGCAGGCGGGCGTTGTTCCGCCCGAACACCCGGACGACCTCCTCGTGGGTGACGGGCGGCACGCCGGGCACGCCGACGTCGTAGTCGGTGATCAGCGAGACGTTGGCGTAGCAGATCTCGAGCTCGCGGGCGAGCAGTCCCTCCGGATACCCGGTCATATTGATCGTCTGCCATCCCTCCGAGTTGAACCAGGCGGACTCGGCCCGCGTCGAGAACCGAGGACCCTCGACCACGACCATCGTCCCGCCGTCGTGCACGCCGACGCCGAGCTCGCGCGTCTTGCCCACGATGATCGGTCGCATCGTCGCGCAGTACGGGTCGGCGAACGAGATGTGCGTGGTGACCGGGCCGTCGTAGAAGGTGTGCGGCCGCGAACGCGTCCGATCGACGATCTGGTCGCACACGACGAATTCGCCGATCTTCACGCCCGTCTGCAGCGATCCCGCCGCGCACGGCCCGACGATCCGCTGCACGCCGAGCTCCTTCATGGCCCACAGGTTGGCGCGGTAGTTGATCTTGTGCGGTGGGAACTGGTGCTTGATGCCGTGCCGCGGGATGAAGGCGACCCGGTACGGCCCGATCGAGCCGACGACCGGCGGCGCCGAGGGCTCGCCGTAGGGGGTATCGACCTCGACGGTCTCGGCGTCGTCCAGGAGCGAGTAGAAGCCCGATCCGCCGAACACCCCGATCTGCGCTTCGGCGGCCGATCCGATCACGACGAGGTGTGTTCCTTCTTGCCCCCGGTCGTCGATGCCTTGCCGCCGTTGCTGCCCTTCGAGGTCGAGCCACCCTCTCCGGCCTTGGAGGTGGAGCCGCCCCCTGAGTCCGAGGACGAGGTCGCACCGGAGGACGACGACCCGCCGTCCGAGTCCTTCGAGGAGGCGGCGCCGGACGAGGCCTTGGCGCGACTGTCGGTCGCGTAGAACCCCGAGCCCTTGAACACGATGCCCGCCGGGTGGAAGACCTTCCTCAGCTTGCCGCCGCACACCCCGCAGGTCGTGAGCGGGTCCTCGGAGAAGCGCTGGAAGACCTCGATGTGCTGGCCGCAGGCCGTGCACTCGTATTCGTAGGTGGGCATGAGGAAAGTGTATCCGGGGATGCCCGGCACGCCGTGACGACGGGTTGCACTGGGCGGGTACACTCCGGGCTCCCCGCAGCGGAGGCGCGATGACGAAGGTCCGAAAAGCCGTCATCCCGGCGGCCGGGCTCGGAACCCGGTTCCTTCCGGCGACCAAGGCCCAGCCCAAGGAGATGCTGCCGCTCCTGGACAAGCCCGCGATCCAGTACGTGGTGGAGGAGGCCGTTCGCGCCGGCCTGACCGACATCATCATCATCATCGGCCGTGGCAAGCACGCCATCGTGGACCACTTCGACCGGTCCTTCGAGCTCGAGCACTTCCTGGAGGCCAAGGGCAAGTTCGACGAGCTGAAGCAGGTCCGCGAGATCTCGGACATGGCGTCGATCCACTACATCCGCCAGCGGGACCCCCTCGGGCTCGGCCATGCGGTCGCGGCCGCCGAGGGCCACGTCGGCGACGAGCCGTTCGCGGTCCTGCTCGGCGACGACCTGATCGTGGAGCACACGCGTCTGCTCCAGGAGATGCTCGGCGTCCACGAGAAGTACGGGAGGAGCGTGCTCGGCGCGATGGAGGTGAGCCGGGACGAGATCTCGCTGTACGGCTGCATCGAGCCCGAGCTCGTCGAGAACGAGCACCTGGCGCGCGTGCGCTCGATCGTCGAGAAGCCCCCGCCCGAGGAGGCGCCGTCGAACCTGGCCGCCATCGGCCGGTACGTGCTGACGCCCGAGATCTTCGATTGCCTGCGGCGGACGCAGCCGGGCGTCGGCGGCGAGCTGCAGCTCACGGACGCGATCAACCTGCTCGCCCAGGAGCAGGCCGTCTATGCCTTCGTGTTCGAGGGCGGACGGTTCGACGTCGGCAACAAGCTCGACTACCTGAAGGCCACCATCGAGCTGGCGATCGCCCGCGACGACATCGGCAAGGACTTCCGTGACTGGCTCGCCGGCTTCGTCGAGCGCAAGAAGCTGATCTGAGCGCCGATAGACTGGCCCGGATGGCAACGCCCGATCACGTCCACGATCACGACAGCGGCGAAGGGCTCGTCCCGGTCGACCAGGCACGCGAACGCGTCCTGTCGACGATCAAGCCGCTGCAACCGCTCGCGCTCCCCCTGACCGAGGCCTACGGCTGCGTGCTGGCCGAGAGCCTCGTCGCCGAGCGCAACATCCCCGACTTCGCGTCCTCGGCAATGGACGGGTTCGCGGTGCGCTCCTCGGAGATCGCGTCGGCGACGACGACCGCACCGGTCGAGCTCCGCGTCGTCGGTCGCGCCATGATCGGGGAGCGACCCGAGGGCACGGTAGGCGGGGGCGAGGCGTTCGCGATCGCGACCGGCGCGCCCGTCCCGGCGGGCGCCGACACGATCGCGCCGATCGAGACCTGCGAGGTCGCGGGCGCCCACGTTCGCGTCCTGGCCCCATCGATCGGGGGCAAGCACATCCGTCCGAGTGGCGAGGACGTTCGGGCCGGCGAGACGCTGGTCCAGGCGGGGCGGCGCCTCCAGGCGCCCGAGCTGGGGCTGCTCGCGACCGCCGGCTTCGCGCATCCGCTCGTGCATCCACGCCCCCGTGTCGTCGTGCTCTCGACGGGGGACGAGCTGATCCCGCCGTCGCGGACCCCCGATTACGGTCAGGTCCGCGACTCGAACGCCTACACGCTGTTCGCGGCGCTGCGCGAGGCCGGCGCGGTGCCGACGATCGCCGGCATCGTTCGGGACGACGTCAACGCGTTCAAGGAGGTCGTGTTGTCCCACCTCACGCAGGCCGACGCGTTCATCTCCTCGGGCGGGGTGTCGGTCGGGGAACGGGACGTCGTGAAGGCCGCGTTCTTCCGCCGGGGGGAGGTCGACTTTTACCGGGTCGCGATGCAGCCGGGTATGCCCCAGGGGTTCGGCAAGATCGAGGGCAAGCCCTACTTCGGCCTGCCGGGCAACCCCGTGAGCGTGTTCGTCAGCTTCGAGACCTTCATCCGGCCGGCGCTCATGAAGATGATGGGCCGCCGGCAGCTCTTCCGGCCCGAGGTGACCGCCAGGCTCGAGGAGGACGTCACCGGGCCGATCGGGAAGACGCAGTTCGCGCGCGTGCGCGTTCGCCGGACCAAGGACGGATGGGTGGCCACACCGACCGGCGGCCGCGGCTCGAACCTGATCGCCACCGTCGCGAAGGCGAACGGCCTCGCGATCGTCCCGCCGGGCACCCAGACCGCGCACGGCGGGAGCCAGGTGAAGGTCCTCCTGTTCCGTTCGATGGAGGACTAGATGTCGACCGAGCGAGAGGCCGTGGCGCGCATCGTCGAGGTCGGAGACAAGCGACCGACCGACCGCGAGGCCGTCGCCGAATGCGTCGTCTCGATGACGCGCGAGGCGTGCGCGCAGCTGGTCGCGGGCACGCCGAAGGGGAACCCTCTCGAGGCCGCTCGGATCGCCGGCGTGATGGGCGTCAAGCGGACGCCCGATCTATTGCCGTTCTGCCATCCGATCGCGGTGACCGGTGCGGAGGTGCTTGTCGAGCCCGACGAGGCGAGCGGGACGATCCGCGTTCGTACGACCGTGCGTGCGCACGACCGCACCGGCGTCGAGATGGAGGCGCTCACCGCGGCCGCGGTGGCGGCGCTCAGCCTCTATGACACGGCGAAGGCGTTCGATCGCGCGGCGCGCATCGACGGGTTGCGTCTGATCGAGAAGCGCGGCGGCAAGAGCGGTCATTACTCGGCGGAGTGAGTCGCTCGCGAGACGATCGCGAGATGTGCCGATGCGATGACCTTCCAAGCAACTTGCGCGAGGTGTTTGTACGTCCCTAGCCTCGGTGCTAGGTTGCAGACCCAGCCCAACATCTTGTGCCGGACCGGGGATCCGAACACATGGGGGTTAGGTAGGTGGGTTGGCTGCTGCTCGTGGCTCTGGTCGTCCTGTGGGCCGCGTTCCTCGTTCCATCGTGGGCAAGCTCACCGAACAAGGCGGACAAGAGCATGAAGGATTTCGAGCGGAACATGGACCTGCTGGCCGAGACGGAATCGCCGGGCCGGTGGATCGTCACGCCCCGCAAGGGGACGACGTTCATCGGCATGCGAGCGCGTGCACAGGCGAGGGCGCGCGAACGCCGACGCCGCGTGCTCATCGTGCTGATCGAGAGCCTGGTGCTCACCGCGCTCATCGGTCTGGTCCCGCCGCTGCGCGCGATGTGGTACGCGACCGCGACCCTGGCCGTGCTGCTCAGTGGCTACGTGTGGGCGCTGCTCACGATGAAGGCGCAGGCCCAGGACCCGGCCCGTCCGCGCGAGACCGCGGCGACCGCGCCCGCGAGTCCGCGCCCCACTCGACAGCGATACGCGGCCGACGCCTCGAACCGCACGGCGCGGCGGTCGTTCAACGGCCTCCCCGCGTTCGGCGACGACCTCGTGAACATCGTGGTCAGGCCCGCGGCCGAGGTCGACGCGGCTCGCATCTGAACGCCCGTCCCGTGGATCTGGACGGCGTCTCCCGGGATCTCCTTGGGCGTTTCGACGCGCGCGTGCAGGCTCGCGAGCGCGCCCTCCCGGCATCCCGTCGAGCGATCCGCTCCTGCGCGAACGCGATCCGCGCGATCCACCGCGGCGAGTTCGAGCTGGCGCGTCGGTTAATGGAGGAAGCGAGGGCGATGATCGACGAGGGACTCGCCGCGGTCGCCGAGCATCCGGACATCCGGTTCGCCGGCTACCTGCAGGACGCGCAGAAGGAGTACGCGGAGGCGCGGATCACCGAGGTGATCGTGGACGGTGGGAGAGAGGTCCCGACGCCCGACGCCCTGGGGGTCGAGGACGCGCCGTACCTGAACGGGATGGCCGAGGCGATCGGCGAGGCGCGCCGTCGGGTCCTCGACCTGCTGCGCGCCGGGCGCGTCGACGAGGGCGATGCGGTCCTCGCGGCGATGGAGGACCTGTACGGGGTCCTCGTGACGATGGACTACCCCGACGCCATCACCGGGAACCTGCGTCGTTCGACCGACGTCGCGCGCAGCCTGATCGAGAAGACGCGGGGCGACCTCGCGGTTGCTCGCGTCGCGCAGAACCTGCACGACGCGCTCGACCGTCACGCGCGTGAGGTGCTGGGGAAGGGGGACTGATCGTGGCCGTGCGCAAGGGGACGATCAAGCAGCAGTTCAACGAGGCCCTCACGCCAGCCTCCGCCACCAGCCGCATCGCCCCCACCCCACCGTTGTCGGAGGCCAGACAGGTCGGCGCGGAACCCTCTGCTACCCTGGCGCGGTTCCGGGGGTGTAGCTCAGTCCGGTAGAGCACTGCCTTCGCACGGCAGGGGTCAGGGGTTCAAATCCCCTCACCTCCACCAGCAAATCCCTTCGGCCTGCGGAGCTCGTGGGACCCAAACGGCTCCTGAAGAGTGGCCACGGGCCGGCCGCCGATACCCTCGTGACTTCCCATGCCCCGGGACTCGGCGTACGGTTCGGACGCCATGGAGTTCCGCATCCTCGGACCGCTCGAAGTCTCGGCCGGCGACGGGCCGATCAAGCTGGGGGGACCGAAGCAGCGGGCGGTGCTCGCCCACCTGATCCTGCGGGCGAATCGGCTTGTCCCCGTCGACCTGTTGATCGACGGCCTTTGGGGGGAGGAGCCGCCCGGGACGGCCAAGAACACCCTGCAGACGTACGTGTACCGGCTGCGGCAGGTGCTCGGTGACGGCCGGATCTCATCGGAGGCCGGCGGCTACGTGCTCCGAGCCGATGCCGCCGAGATCGACGCTGGGCAGTTCGAGGCCATGGTCAAGGCCGCCAAGGCCGACCTCCCATCCGACCTGTCGAAGGCCACCGCGGCATTCTCGAAGGCCCTCGCGCTCTGGCGCGGCGCACCGCTCGCCGACCTGTCGAACGAGCCCTCGCTTCAGGGCGAGAT
>JBKPRY010000071.1:0-1284 GCA_046734755.1 Actinomycetota bacterium
CGATCCCGTGTGGGCGTGGCTCGCGCTTCTGTGGGGGGTCGTGTTCGTGGCCGTGGGCCAGCCCCGTCGGGGGGCGGCATGACCGTCGAGCGGAGCCGACCGAAGAGCATCTGGCGCAGGATCGAGCGGTGGATGGTCGGCTTCGTGATGGCGGTGATCGCGTTCGTGCTGGAGAAGATGGTCCTGCGCAGCATCCGCAAGGGCGGCACGTCCGAGGGGAGCAGGGAGGAGCTGCACACCACGCTCACCTCCAAGGGCGGTGACGTCGACCTGACGGACGTGCGCTAGCCGCGTTTTCGGATCAGGTCTACGAGCAGCGCGAGGAGCAGACCGGCGGAGATCACGCCGAAGGCCACCGGAACCCACCTGGCAACCCGGTCCGAGGACACGGCCGTGAGCGCCGAGGCCAGGATCGCCGCGCCGGCAGTCAGCGAGATCGCCAGGCGGCGGCCCGCCCGGCGGATCGTCGTCTCGAGCGAGGCCGCCCGGAAGTTCACCTCGAGCTTCTGTCCGGGACGGGCGCCGATCAGGCGTTCGATCGCCTCGACGACCTTCTCGAAGCGGACCTTGAACCGCTGCGCCTGGTAGAAGAGCGTCTTCGGGTCGAGCTTGGCTCCCATCCCGCGCACGAGGTTGCGCATCAGGAACTTGCCCGCGACGTCGAACGGGTCGACGTCGGGATCCAGCGTCGCCGCGGCGAGCTGCATCTGCGCCAAGGCCTTCGCCGTCAGTGTGAGCGACGCGGGGAGGGCCACGTCGTGCCGGAGCGCGATCTCGGTCATCTCCTGCAGGACCGGCCCGAGCTGGATCTCCTTGATCGAGACGCCGCGGTTCCGGGCCATGAGCGCGCCGAGCTCTTCCTGGAACGCCTCGACGTCCAAGTCCGTCCGGTTGATCGCGCCCGTGAGCATCAGCGTCACGTCGGTCAGGAACCCGACGTCCTGCTGCCAGAACGCCATCAGCAGCAGCATCATGTGCTCGCGCAGGTCGGGTCCGACCTCGCCGATCATGCCCAGGTCGAGGAAGTACAACGTCTCCTCGTCCGGCTGCCACATCAGGTTCCCGGGGTGCGGGTCGGCGTGGAAGAAGCCGTCGACGAGGATCTGCTTATAGAAGGACTCGAGCAGCTGTCGCGCGGCCTCCCTGCGTGCCGGTCCCTCGGGTGCCGAGGCCGCCGGGCCGCCGCCGATGTCCTGCATCACCAGGAGCCGGGAGGTCGAGTACTCCGCGTGCACCACCGGCACCCGGAGTCGCGAGTAGTCGCCGATCACCGAACCCATCCGC
>JBKPRY010000072.1:0-7922 GCA_046734755.1 Actinomycetota bacterium
GCGCCGATCTCGCGTTCGACCATCAGCACGTGGTGGTACCGCCACTGCGCGAACCCCTCGTCGTGATCGAGGAGCCGCTCGGCCACCGCGAACAGTGGGGCGTGTTCGGCGTCGCGGGCCATCCGCAGCAGGCTTGCGCGCCGTGCCTCCTCGTCGTCCCCGGGCATCGGCAAGCCGTGCCGCTCGAGCAGCGCGACGAACCCGTCCCACACGGTCGGCTCGTCGAGCCGCTGGGCCAGCCGCTCGAGCTCGTCGCGTGAGGCGGCGAGGTCGCGGAGATACCCCGGCTGCTTGAGCCCGGAGAGGAACTCCACCTCCCGGAACTGCGCCGACTGGAAGCCGGACGCTGGGGTCAGCAGCGAGCGGAACTCGAGGAAGTCCTGCGGGGTCATCGTCTCGAGCACCTGGATGTGGTCGATCAGCACGCGTTCGATCGCGTGCACTCGCGTGAGGTAGTGGCGCGCGCGTTCGGCGTCGCCGTCGAGCATCCGGTCGCGTACCGACTCCAGCTCGAAGATCAGCTGCTTGAACCACAGCTCGTACGCCTGGTGTACGACGATGAACAACAGCTCGTCGTGCACCGGCGGATCCGAACGCAGCCGTTGGAGCGAGATCAGCTCGGGGACGGCCAGATACTCGCCGTAGGTGAGGAGGCCCTCCTCGGCCGGCTCGGTGAGCCGACCCATCCGCCGGACCCGGCCGCTCGATCGCCCCGGCTCGTCCACGGCGTCGATGCTAGCCGGCGAGCGCGCGGGACAGTTCCTCGAGGCTCTCCAGGTTGTGCCCCGGCAGGAACTCGTCGATCGAGGGCAACGCCGCCGCCATCCCGCGCGCGAGCGGCTCGTAGTGCGGGCTCCCCTTCAGCGGGTTCACCCAGATGATCCTGTGGACGAGCCGCCGGAGCTTGGCCATCTGGTCGCGGAGCAGGTCGGGCTCGCCGCGTTCGAGCCCGTCGGAACAGATCACGGCGACCGCGCCGCGGATCGACGCGCGCTGGCTCCAGCCGTCCACGAGCTCCTTGAGCGACGCGCCGATCCGGGTCCCGCCCTCCCAGTCCTCCACGAGGCGGCCGATCTCGCGAAGGGCGCGGTCGGGATCCTTCGTGCGGAGCGTCCGCGTGACACGGGTCAGCCGGGTCCCGAAGCAGAAGACCTCGACCCGCCGGCCGGCGGCCATCGCGGCGAAGGCGAATTGCATCAGCGCGCGCGAGTAGGGCGCCATCGAGCCGGAGATGTCGAGGATCAGCACGAGCGGACGGGCCCGGCGCCCACGGTCGCGCCACGCGCGATCGAAGGGCTCGCCCTGCGTGCGTAGCGAGCGGCGCAGCGTCCGGCGCACGTCGAACCGCGCACCGGAGGGCGCGGCTCGGTACCGGCGCGTATGCCGCATCGGCAGCTGGAGCGCGAGCCTGCGGATCAGGTGCGACACGCGCAGGCGCTCCTCCTCCGTCAGGTCGCCGAACGACTTCTCCCGAAGCATCTCGGCGGCGCTCGCCACGATCCGGATCGACGCCTCGCCGTCGGTGAGCGCGTCCTCCTCGAGCTCGTGCCATTCGCGCGCGATCACGCGATCGTCGAGATCGTCCCCGTCGAGTGGGCGTTCGTCTTCGACCATGGCGTCGACGTCCGGCGCCGAGCCGGGCATCGGGAGCTCCAGACGGACCCCCGTCCCGAACCACGCGGCGAACGCCTCGTCGAAGGCCTCGACGTCCTCCGGGCGCGAGATCAGCGACGAGCGGCCGGCCCAATACAGGTCGTCACGTTCGAGCAGCCCGAGAGCCCCGGCGGCCCGGCAAAACGTGACGATCCGCCCGGTGCCCACGGGCAGGCCGCGGCGCCGCAGGTCGCGCCCGAAGCCGATCAGGCGCTCGAGCGCGTCGGGGTCAGGGGCGTTCGCGACCATCGACGACCTCGCCCAGACGGTCGACCGCAAGCTGCTGATCGTCGTGATCCTTGAGTACGGCGCCGAGCGTCGCCGCCGCGATCTCCTCATCCAGGTGCTCGGCGCCGAGGAACGAGACCGCGTTCGCCCAGTCGATCGTCTCGGCCACGCCGGGGCGCTTGGCGATGTCGAACCCGCGAAGCCGGCTCACGGCGGACGCGACGTCGTGCGCCAGGGCCCGTGGGACCTCGGGCGCGCGGGCGCGGATGATCTCGATCTCGCGGTCGAGCGCCGGGTGATCGATCCAGTGGTACAGGCACCGGCGCTTGAGCGCGTCGTGGAGCTCGCGCGTCCGGTTCGAGGTCACGATGACGACGGGCGGCTCCTCCGCCGCCACGCGCCCGATCTCGGGGATCGTCACCGCGAACTCGGACAGGACCTCGAGCAGGAACGCCTCGAACTCGTCGTCGGCGCGGTCGAGCTCGTCGACGAGCAGGACGGCCTTCGAGCCGGCGCGGATCGCGGCCAGGAGTGGTCGCTCGACCAGGTACTCGGGTCCGAACAGGTCCTCGACGTTGGCCTCCGCAGTCACGTCCTGCATCGCGCGGACCGCGATCAGCTGCTTGGAGTAGTTCCATTCGTAGAGAGCCTGGCTCGCGTCGATGCCCTCGTAGCACTGGAGCCGGATCAGCTCGCGACCCAGCAGCGATGCGAGCACCTTGGCGACCTCGGTCTTGCCCACGCCGGCCTCGCCCTCGAGCAGCAGCGGCTTGTCGAGCGAAACGGCGAGGAAGATCGCGGTGGACAGGCCTCGGTCGGCCAGGTAGTGCTCGCGCGCGAGGCCCTCCTGAAGCGACTCGACCTCGCCGAACGGTATCCGACCCATCGTGCCGAAAGCCTACCGGCCGCCCGGCCAGAGAGAGTGGGGGCCTTACGCTTCTGGAGCGGCCGGCGGGGGGGCCGCGAGGACGGGGGCCCGGATCCCGCGTTCGGCCAGACGCTGGGTGATGCGGGCGCGCATCAGGCGTTCGACGTCGACCTTCCTGGACGGGCGCGTGTCGGCGACCGCCCGGATCACCACTCCCGTGTCGCTCGTGGAATCGACGCCGAGCACGCCGGCGCCGTCCATCGACCAGTCCTTCATCTGCGGGTCGTCGCGCAGCTCGTCGAAGAGCTCGTCGAGGATGGCCCGGACCTCCTCCGGGTCCTGACCGTAGGCGATCTTCGTGTCGACGATCGCGCGCGCCCAGCCCCGCGACTTGTTGCTGACGACCTGGATGTTGCCGTTCGGGACGATGTGCAACGTGCCGTCGTACGCGCGGACGGCGGTGGCGCGGAGCGTGAACCACTCGACCCGGCCTGTCACCGGGCCGGCCGTAGTCAGGAACTCGACGGTGTTCCCGACCCCGAACTGATTCTCCAGGAGGATGAAGAAGCCCGTCAGCGTGTCCTTCACGATGCTCTGCGCGCCGAAACCCAACGCGACGCCGGCGATCCCGGCGCTGGCGAAGAACGGCCCGAGCGGGACGTTCAAGCTGTCCAGCACGATCAGCACCGCGATCGTCCAGACGATCGCGAGGGCCGTGGTCGAGAGGGCGCCGGTCAGCGTGGCGATCCGCTGGAGGTTGAGCTCCTGGGTGAGGTTCGGGGTCCCCTCGAGCTTGCGACGGAATCGGGCGACGGCGATCTTGATCGCGATCGTGATGACGAACGCGGTCGCAAGCGTCACGATGATGGGAAGCCCCCAGTCCTCGAACCACGACTGGTCGACGCCGGTCTGACCGAGCATGCCCTCCATCTAGGCAGACCGGGACACGAGCGTCAAAGACCGAGGCCGGGCGCGATGCGCCCGGCCTCGGTCTGCCGTGCGGGGCGTCTCCCCGACGTCTAGCGTGCCTGCGCCTCCTCGAGCGCCCGGCGGACGAGCACCTTCACCAGCTCGAGGCGGTACTCGGCGCTCGCGAAGGCGTCACTCGGCGGGCTGGTCCCCTCCGCGGCTCGCTCCGACGCCGCGGCCGGATCGGCGCCGCCGGCCAGCTCCTCCTCGACGCCCGCAGCCCGCATCGGCCGGTCCGCCATGTTCGTGAGGGCGACCGAGGGTCCCGCGCCGTTCTGCGCGAGCGCGGCGACCGCCACGAGCGCCCAGTCCTGCGCGCGGCGCTGGAACTTCAGGTAGCTCCAACCGCGACCCGTCGTCTTGGGGACGCGGATCTCGGTCAGGACCTCGTCGGTCGCCAGGTCGGTTTCGAACAGGCCCTTGAAGAAGTCGCCCGCCCCCACATTCCGAACGCCCCCGGACCCCCGGACGACCATCTCGGCGTCGAGGGCCGTGAGCACGCTCGGCATGTCCGAGGCCGGGTCGGCGTGCGCCACCGAACCACCGATCGTCCCGACGTGGCGGACCTGCGGGTCGCCGATCTCGCCCGCGGCGTAGGACACGATAGGACACAGTTCCTGCAAGACCTCGCTGTTCGCGACGTCGTGGTGCCGCGTGAGCGCCCCGATCGCGATCCGATCTCCGTCCTCCTTCACGTACTTCAGGTCCTGCAGCCGGGATATGTCCACGAGCAGCGAGGGCCTGGCCAGGCGGACCTTCATCAACGGCAGGAGCGAGTGACCGCCCGCCAGCAGCTTCGCCTCCGTTCCATCGGACAGGGCCTGGATCGCCTCGTCGACCGAGTCCACCCGCCGGTACTCGAAGGGCGCCGGGATCATGCCGCACCTCCCCTCGCGTCGCGGATGGCTTTCCACACGCGCTCGGGCGTCGCCGGCTTGCCGATCTCGGTCACGCCGAGGTGCGAGACGGCGTCCACGATCGCGTTGATCACCGCCGGCGGGGCCGCGATCGTGCCGGCCTCGCCGATGCCCTTCACGCCGAGCGGGTTCGTCGGCGAGGGCGTCTCGGTGCGGTCGAGCTCGAACGCCGGCAGCTCCGCCGCCGACGGGACGAGGTACTGCGTCAACGTCCCCGTGACCAGGTTGCCCGCGTCGTCGTAGATGACCTCCTCGTACAGGGCCTCCGCGATCCCGTGGGCGATACCGCCGTGGACCTGCCCGTCGACGATCATCGGGTTGATCACGACCCCGCAGTCGTCGACCGCCACGTATCGGAGCAGCTGCGAAAAGCCGGTCTCGGTATCGACCTCGGCGACGCAGACATGGGTCCCGAACGGCCACGTGAAGTTCTTCGGATCCCAAGTCGCAATCGCGGTCAGATCGGGCTCGTACCCTTCGGGGAGGTCGTGAGCCGTCCACGCCGAGACGGCGAGTTCGGGGATCGTTCGGACCTTGTCGGGCGCGCCCTGCACGCGGAACGCCCCGTCGCGGAACTCGAGGTCGTCCTCCGCCACCTCGAGCTCGTGGGCCGCCAGCGTCCGCGCCTTCTCCTTGATCTTCTGCAACGCGACGTGGAGCGCCGCGCCGCCGATCGAGATCGAGCGCGAACCGTACGTGTCCATCCCCAGGGGGGCGATCGACGTGTCGCCGTGCAGGACCTCCACGTCGTCGGGATGCACACCCAGCTCGTCGGCCGCGATCTGTGACCAGGTGGTGTCGTGGCCCTGCCCGTGGGGCGAGGTGCCGATGGTGAGCGTGACCTTGCCGCTCGGTTGGCACCGCACCTGCGCCGCCTCCCAACCGCCGGCCGCGTACCGGAGGGCACCCAGGATGTTCGACGGCGCCAGCCCGGACATCTCGATGTAGCTGGAGAGCCCGATCCCGATCTGCTTCACCTCCCCGCTCTCCCGGCGAGCCGCCTGCTCCTTGCGGTACTGCTCGTAGTCCGCGAGCTCGAGCGCGCGTTCGAACGCCGGGAGGTAGTCCGCCGAATCGATCTGCAACCCCATCAGCGACGGCTTCGCCTCGGCGTGGCTCGGCGCGAAGCTGATCCGCCGGATCTCGGCCGGGTCCTTGCCGACGTGCCGCGCCACGGTGTCCACCGCGCGTTCGACCACGTAGGTCGCCTCCGGGCGTCCGGCTCCCCGGACGGCGTCCGTGGGCGCCATGTTCGTCATGACGCCCGTGAACTCGTACCAGTACCCCTCCGTGTCGTAGGGGCCCATGTACACCCAGCCCCCGAGCTCGGGGATCCCCGGCGTGAGGAGCTGGAAGTACGCGCCCATATCGCACAGCTCCTTCACCCGGAACCCGAGGATCTTCCCCTCCTCGGTCGCGGCCACCTCGACGTCGTGGATCACCCCGCGTCCGTGGACGGTGACCGCGTAGTTCTCCGAGCGGTCCTCGATCCACTTGACCGCGCGGCCGGTCCTGCGCGCCAGGGCGAGGCAGAGCGCCTCTTCCGCGTAGACGTTCAGCTTGGCGCCGAACGCCCCGCCCACGTCGGGGGCGACGATCCGAAGCTTGTGCTCGGGGATCCCGGTCGTGCCCGACAGGGTGAACCGCGCGATGTGCGGGATCTGCGTCGACGTCCACAGCGTGAACTCGCCCATCGCCGGCACCACGGATGCGAGCGCACCGCGCGGCTCGATCGGGCTCGGCGTGATCCGGGGCGCCTCGAACCGGAGCCGCAGCTGGACGGGCGCGCTGTCGAAGACACCCTGGTCGCCGCCGCCGCCGTGGCTCCAGTGCACCACGGTGTTGGTCTCGAGCTCGTCGTGCACGAGCGGGGAGCCGTCCTTGACCGCCTCCTCGATGTCGAGGACCGGGTCGAGCTGCTCGTACTCGACGTCGACGACCTCGGCCGCATCGTCGGCCCGGCCGCGCGACTCGGCGACGACGACGGCGACGCCGTCGCCCTGGAACCGCGCCTTGTCCTTCGTGAGCGGCCAGTGATCCGAGGTCTTGATGTCCTCGGTGATCGGCCAGACCATCGGCAGCGGGCCGGCCCACTCGCCGGCCAGGTCGGCCCCGCTCCAGGCGCCGATCACGCCCGGCATCTCGAGCGCCTTCGAAACGTCGACGTTCACGATGCGCGCGTGGGCGAACGGGCTCCGCACGACCGCCAGGTGGAGCATGCCGGGGAGCGTCAGGTTGTCGACGAAGTTTCCTTGCCCCGTGATGAGCGAGGCGTCCTCCTTGCGGGGGACCGACGTTCCGACGAACTTCTCGGTGATCGCCATCTCGCCCCCTCAGGCCTTCGCGCCGGACATCTGACCGGCGGCGTCGAGGATCGACTTCACGATGTTGTGGTAGCCGGTGCACCGGCAGAGGTTGCCCTCGAGCGACTCGCGGATCTGCTCGTCGGTCGGGTCCGGGTTCTCCTTCAGGTAGCTGGCCGCCGCCATGATCATGCCCGGCGTGCAGTACCCGCACTGGAGCCCGTGGTTGCGATGGAACGCCTCCTGGATCGGATGCATCTGCCCGTCGGTCGCCATCCCCTCGATCGTCGTGACCTCCCTGCCGTCGACCTGGACGGCGAGCAGGTTGCACGACTTGACGGACTCGCCGTCCACCAGGACGGTGCACGAGCCGCACGACGTGGTATCGCATCCGACATTGGTCCCGGTGAGCCCGAGGGTCTCCCGAAGGAAGTACACGAGGAGCGTGCGCGGCTCGACGTCCGCCTGGCGCGCGACCCCGTTGACGGTGACCGACACGTTGGCCACGGTTCCCCCTTTCCAAGGGTGAACTCCGATCGTAAGCCTGAGCCGTGCGCAAGCGCGAGTCCATGCCGGAGCAACTAGGGCTCGGGCCAGGTCCCCGGCGGGGCCGCGCTCGCCTCGTCCGCCGAGCAGTCCGTCCCCGTACCGACGACCGTCCCTCCCGAGGCGGAGACGCGGATCCAGAAGCACTCCCCGGTCTCGGCCCGGGCCGAACCCGTCCACACCCCCCGGGTCGCGAGCACGCTGACCACCTCGGGATCGTTCGAGCTCTGGTCCGGATCGATCAGCAGGAGGTCGTCGACCACGCCTCGAGCCGTCAGCGTCTCCCGATCGGCGTCCGCGAGCGAGCCATCGATGGCCAGATCCTCCGCGGCCTCGGCGGCCCTTCGGAGGTTCGCCTGCGCGTACGCGACGGCGCCCGTTCGCGCGACCGGCCGGAACACCAGTACGAGCCCTACCAGCAGGATCCCGCCGACGACG
>JBKPRY010000073.1:0-7819 GCA_046734755.1 Actinomycetota bacterium
GGCGCCGCGAGGCGCCGGAACCGCACGACCCGCTGACGGACGCGGAAGATACGTTGCGCGAGCGAGCGCGTCGCCGCGCCCTCCGACCCCTCCTCCCCGGTCGCCAGGTCGTCCTCGATGTCGTCGGCCGCATCCTCGAACCGCTCGATCACGTCCAGGTATCCGTCGACGATCTCGTCGAGCATTAGGTACAGGAGGAACCCGATCCCCTCCTTGGACAGATCCGGAGCGCTCTCGAGCCGCGCCGCCACCTTGGCGAAGTCGAACCTGGGCTCGCGGCGGATCGTGGCGACGAAGAGGCCCTGACCCGCGAACAGGTGCACCTCCCGGTCGACGAGCTCGCCCTGCTCGTCCAGGTCGATCCCGTGCGCGACGAGGAACAGGTGCTTCGGATAGAAGTCGACCTTCGCGCGCTGCCCCCAATTGCGGCTGTCTTCGATCGCGAGCTCGTGCAGGCCAAGCTTGGCCTGAAGCTCGGTGAGCTCGGAGTCGGTGGGGTCGACGACGTCGATCCAGACCCGTTCGTCGGCTTCGCGTGCCTGCTCGATGGTCCGCGCCTCGAAGGGCTTCTCTTGCTTCAATGAGCCATCGTGGTAGACGCGACAGGTGATCACGGCGAGGCGAGCCTATCGCAGCCCCCCCGCCGCACGAACGTTCGAGGACGCCTCCGCCGGGCCCGGCGCATCGGCTGCGAAGATGGCCGCGTGGCCGACCTCGAATCGCTCCTGCGATTCTGGCGTGCTCACGACGACCTCTTCGAGCGCACCCAGGCGCGGTGGTGGGGCGCCGTCGTCTCGGACGCTCGGTTCCCGGCGATCCAGGAGCCGAACTACGCGAGGGTCGAGACCCGGCAGCCGGTCCGGCTCGAGGAGATCGAGGGATCGCTCCTCCCCGGGATGCGCGCCAGTGGCAGCGAGCGTTGCCACGTCGTGGTCTTCCACCCCGAGGACCAAACGGATCTGATCGCCGCCGCGAGCACTCGCGGCGAACGGATCCTGTGGGACCTGGCGATGGTGGCCGCCGGTCGCGACGTCGAGCGCACGGGCGACGTCGAGCGGACGGGCGAGGTCGAGGAGGTCCGTGCCTTCGACGGACCGTTCTGGTCCGACCACCGGCACTCGGCCCGGCTCTTCGACATCCGAGACGCGGACACGCTCGACCAGCTCCAGGCGATGGAGCGCGACGTCCTGATCCCGGCCGGCCGCCGCTGGTTCTCGGTGATCGACGGCGACCGCCGGGTCGCCCTTGCGGCGCTCCTGGTGCTGAAACACATCGGATTCGTCGATCACGTCGTCACGTTTCCCGACGCGCGACGCCGCGGGCATGCGGAGGTCCTCACGCGGCGGTGCGTCTCGGAGGCCACCGCGATGGGCGCGGACCACGTCTACCTGCTCGCCGAGCCCGAAGGCGCCGCGGCTCGCATCTACGACCGGATCGGGTTCGAACGCGTCGGGCATCTCGCGAGCTGGCTGACGCCGCGGGACCCGTGACCCGGGCCCCCCGAGGTGACGCGCTAGCCGGGCGGCGCCGGCAGGTAATGCGCGGCCACGATCCGTTCGCCCTCCCTATCCAGCACCCAGACCGATCCCTTCCCGATCCCGCGGGCGCCCTCGATCGTCGCGCCTTGGGCCTCGAGCCGATCGATCATCGCTCGGATCTCGGTGCCGTGACCGCAGACGACCGTCGGGCGGTCGCCGAACGTCGCGAGACCACGCAGCAGCTCGTCCGCGCTCGCGCCCTCGCGCAGCTCGGTGGCCACCTCGACCGAGAGCCCTCGAGCCTCGGCGAGGGGCTCCACGGTCTGGGTGCACCGCAGGAACGGGCTCGAGAGGATCCGCTGGATGTCCAGGCCGCGGAACCGATCGATCAGGCGCAGCGCCTGCTTCCTCCCCCGTCGGGTGAGCGGCCGCTCCTCGTCGGGACCCGGCCAGGCCTCGCGGACGCCGGCCTTGGCGTGTCGAACGACGTACAGTGCCGAAGCGGAGGCCGGCGCGCCCCTCGCGACCCACCGCAACAGCCTGCGATCGTGGGCATAGCTCAGGAGCCGCGGCGCGTCGTCCAGGGGTACCCACCGGAGTTCGTCCACCTCGTGGTTGGGAGCGAACCGGCCACCGTTCGCATCCATCTGGAAGTACCGGACGACCTTGACCCGACCTCGGCGATCCTGGTAGGTCACGGCGCCGACGCTCGGCCCCAGCCGGCACCGAAGGCCGGTCTCCTCCTCCACCTCGCGCAGGGCCGCGGTCGCCTCGTTCTCGCCGTCCTCGAGCTTGCCCTTGGGGAAGGACCAATCGTCGTACCGCGGACGATGTACCAGGGCCACCGATCGGTCGCCCCCCTTGCCCCGCAGGACGATGCCTCCGGCCGCGCGGACGGGCTGGCTCACACCCAGAAGCGTAGTCGCTTGCGGGACAGCGCCTTCCATGCCTTGGGCCACGCAGCTCGGGCCTCGGCGGCCGCCTGAGCCTCGATCGCCGCGAGCTCTCCCGCGACGAAGGCGTCGGCTCCGTCCTCTGCCGCCTCTCGCAGCCACGCCCTCGCCACGACCGAATCCTGGTGGTCGCCGAGCACGTCCTGGAGATCGGCCGCCGCGTCTGCGAACGCCTCGGCGCGCTTGCCGAACACCGGGGACACGGCCTCGGCCGCGTACCGAGCCCGCTTGGCACGGATCCGAACGGCGTGCAACGAGGCGTCCGTTGCGTCCTTCCGGGCCTCTTCGACGGCGTGCTCGAGATGCTTCCATGGCCGCTCGAGGGCCGACGGGAGCTCGCTCGCAGCAGGTGCGCCGGCGGCGTCCTCGAGCACCCGGGGTTCGCGTGCGGCCTCGACGAGCTCGTCGAGGAGGGCCACGTACGTCGGCTCCCTGATCGCCGCCAGCAGCTGCTCGCGGGCCTCGTCCCGGGTCGACTCGAGCCTCCTCACGAGCTCCTCGAGACCCTTGCGGTCACCCTCGGGCAGGGACCGCCCGCTGGAACGGAGCCGGTCGAGCAGGACCTCGATGTCCCGCACGGCCCCGAGCCCCCCGGCCACCTGCTTCAATCGGCCCCGCAGCGATTCGCCCCACTCGGGTTCGAGCACGTCCCGGAACGTCCGGAGCGCCGAGCGGACGCGACGCGTAGCGACCCTCGCCTGGTGGACGGCCTCGGGATCCTCCCCCAGACGAACGCCGGCATCGTGGCGGAGCAGCCGAACGACGGAGGTCGCGAGCTCCCTGCGGACCACGTCGGCCACCGTGGCGTCCTCGTCGACCTCGGCCACCTCGACGTCCGGCGGCGACGCGGCGCGTGGACCGAGCGCTCGCACGAGCTTCGGCACGTTGTCGAGGGGCCCGGCGCCGGCCCGCGTCAGCCGGTCGATCAAGATCTCCGAGAGGTCGTCCTCGGCCTGCGGGTCGAGCTCGACCTCCAGCTCCCGGAACCTGCTCGCCACACGGCGTCCGTCCATCACCGAGACCTCGTCGTCGGTCACCACGGCCAGTCGCCTGCCCGCGTCGTCACCGATCTCGACACCTCGGCGAACGGTGTGCAGCCGGGCCACGGGCGCCAGCTCCTGCCCACGGACGTACGCGCGGAGAAGGTCGGCGGCGGCCGTCGGCAGCTTCCTCGCGTCGTCGCCTTCGAAGTTCACCTCGGTCCGGACGAGCTGTGACCCGTTGGTGAGTGACGGGAGCTTGACCGTCCATCCGTTGTCGTGGCCCTCGCCCTGTCGGTACCGCAGGCTGCTCCCCCACCGAGCGATCCGCAGATCGGGCGTGTCCACGTAGACCGTGACCAGCCGCTGGGGGTCCATCCCGGTCGCGACCAGCCCGTCGCCGCCGAGCTCGGGGAGGCGGAACCCCGCGGGTGCTTGGAGCTTGGCTTCCCGCTCGAGGTTCGTCGACGCGGCCGTCGTGCTCACGCCTTGGGCGAGCCCGCGCGCTCGACCGCCAGCTCCTGGAGACGCTGCTGCGCGTCGATCCCGCGCTCGCCGCGCACCTTGGTCCACGTCCCGTCCGAGCCGAGCGTCCACGAGAGCATGTCGTCCTGCATCAGGACGTCCAGGATCTCGTCGAGCCGCGTGGCCAGCGACGGGTCCGAGACCGGCACCAGCGCCTCCACCCGCCGGTCGAGGTTCCGCTGCATCAGGTCGGCCGAACCGATGTAGTGGCTGGCCTCTCGCCGCTCCCCGAACCGGAAGATCCTGGAATGCTCGAGGTACCGGCCGACGAGCGATCGGACGGTGATCCGCTCGGACAGGCCGGGGATGCCCGGACGCAGGCAGCAGATCCCCCGGACGATCAGATCGATCTCGGCACCGGCCCGGGAGGCGTCGTACAACGCGTCGACCATGTCGGGGTCCACGAGCGCGTTCATCTTCAGCACGATCCGGCCGCCTTTTCGAGCCTGGCCTCGGATCAGGTCCACCATCTCCGGACGCAGGTACTCCGGGGCCACCAGCAGGCGGCGGTACTCCCGCTGCCGGCTGTAGCCGGTCAGCAGGTTGAACAGATCGGTGAGATCGGCGCCGATCTCGGCGTCGGCCGTCAGCAGCCCAATGTCCTCATAGAGCCGGGCGGTCACCGGGTTGTAGTTGCCGGTGCCGACGTGGGCGTATCGGCGGACCCCTCCGGCCTCGCGCCGCACGACGAGCGAGATCTTCGCGTGGGTCTTCAGCCCGACCACGCCGTGGACGACGTGCACGCCCGCCTGTTCGAGCTCCCGCGCATAGGTGATATTGGCCTCCTCGTCGAACCTGGCCTTGAGCTCGACCAGCGCCACCACCTGCTTGCCGAGCTCCGCGGCGCGGATCAGCGCACGGATGATCGGGCTCTCCTGCGTCGACGTGCGGTACATCGTCTGCTTGATCGCGAGGACGTCCGGATCGCGGGCGGCCTGCTCCACGAAGGCCTCCACCGAGGAGGAGAAGGAGTCGTAGGGGTGATGGACCAGAACGTCGCCGGCCCGGAGCACCCTGAACAGATCGGGCGGACCGTCGCCGTTGGCCAGGCGCGGCTGCGTGACCGGGACCCAGGGTCCGTGCTTCAGCTCGGGACGGTCGAGCTCGACCAGCGACCACGTGGCGCTCAGGTCGAGCAGCCCGGGCGTCACGACGACCTCCTGTTCCTCGAGATCGAGCTCGCGGCGAAGAAGCTCGAGCACCTCGTGGCTCATCGTCTCGTCGACCTCGAGCCGGACCGGGTTCGCGCCGCGCCGGCGACGGCGGAGGACGCTCTGGATCGCCTCGAGCAGATCCTCGGCCTCGTCCTCCTCGACCTCGAGATCCGCGTCGCGTGTCAGGCGGAACGTGTAATGCGCGACGAGCTCCATCCCAGGGAACAGCCGATCCAGATGCGCCGCGATCACGGTCTCGAGCGGGACGAACCGCTCGCCGTCGGGGAGCGGGACGAAGCGCGGCAGCAGCGGCGGCACCTTCACGCGCGCGAACCTGCGGACGCCCGTCATCGGGTCGCGCACCAGCGCCGCGAGGTTCAGGGACAGGTTCGAGATGTACGGGAAGGGATGAGCGGGGTCGACCGAGAGCGGGGTCAGCACCGGGAAGATGCGCTCGTCGAACTCCCGCCGGAGGAACGTCCGGTCCGCCGGGTCCAGCGCGTCGAACGAGCGCACGATCCGGATCCGCTCCTTCTCGAGCGCCGGCATGAGCTCGATGGCGAACACGGTCGCCGCGCGGTCCGACAGCTCCTGCGCCCGCTCGCGGATCCCCTCGAGCTGCTCGGCGGGCGTCCTGCCGTCGGGCGATCGCTTCACCACCCCCGCCTCGACCTGCTCCTGCAGGCCCGAGACGCGGACCTGGAAGAACTCGTCCATGTTGTTCGCGAAGATCGCGACGAACTTGACCCGTTCGAGCAGTGGGAGCGAGGCGTCCTCGGCGAGCGCGAGCACGCGGGCGTTGAACTCGAGCCAGGACAACTCCCGGTTCAGGTACCGGGCGTCGTCGGCGATGTCGGCGGCTGGGGAAGCGTCCGTTCCCGGCTCCTTGGTTCCTTGGACGTTGGGGGGAGGGATTATCCCTCACCCTAACCGACGGGCCAAGACTGGGGCGCTCAGTCGACGAACTTGTACCCGAGCCCACGCACGGTGAGCAGGTGTTCCGGCTGGTGGGGATCGTCTTCGAGCTTGCGACGCAGGCGCTTCACGTGCACGTCCAACGTCCGGGTATCGCCGAAGTAGTCGGGGCCCCAGACCTCCTCGATCAGGAAGTCGCGTGTCAACAGGCGCCCCTTCCGGCGGAGGAAAGCCTCGAGCAGCTCGAACTCCTTGGGAGGCAGCGAGATGGCCCCATCGCCGACCGAGACCTCGTGACGCGCCACGTCCATCCGGACCCGCCCGCCCTCGAGGACCTCTTCGAGGGGGGCCGGTGCCGCGTGGGGTGGTCTTGTCCGACGCAGGTTGGCCCGCACGCGCGAGACGAGCTCGCGCATCGAGAACGGCTTGGTGACGTAGTCGTCGGCACCCAGCTCGAGCCCCGCCACCTTGTCGGCCTCCGAGTCCTTGGCCGTGACCATGATGATCGGGACGTCCGAATCCGCCCGGATCGTCCGGCACACGTCCAGGCCCGAGACCTCGGGCAGCATGAGGTCCAAGATCACCAGGGCGGGCGGATCGGTCCGGTAGCGCTCGAGCGCACGCCGGCCATCGGGCGCGACCGAGACCGAATACCCCTCGCGTTCGAGGTTGTACCGCACCGAGTCGGCGAGGGACTCCTCGTCCTCGACGACGAGGATGCGCGTGCCGTCAGGTTGCATCCGAGGCCACGCCCCCTGGATGTGATGCGTCGGTGAACTCTCGGAACTCACCGGACACGAGGAACGACACCTGCTCGCCGATGTCGACCGCGTTGTCGCCGACGCGTTCGAGGGCCCGGGCCGCGATGTTCATGTGCATGCCCCAATCGAGTGCCAGCGGGTCGTCGGCGAGCTTGGCGACCTCGAAGTGCATGTTCCGGTTGAGCCGGTCGACCGGATCGTCCATGCTCGGCAACCGCGTGCAGAGCTCGAGGTCCCGCCGCCGGAGAGCATCCATCGCCACCCGGACCATGTCCACAACGATGTGCCCCATCTCGCCGATCTGCTGGACGATCGCCGCGTTCCTCGGGAGGTTCGAGCTGACCCGGTAGACCTTCGCGACGTTGACGGCCTGATCGCCGATGCGTTCCAAGTGCAGGCTGGCATGCATGATCACCGAGACCAGGCGAAGGTCGGCGGCGACCGGCTGCTGCAACGCGAGGAGCGCGAGCATCTCTCGGTCGAGCTCGAGGTAGATGGCGTCGATCTCGTCGTCGCCCGCGATCACGGCGTCGGCGGCGGCGTCGTCGTGCTCCATGACGGCCTCCACGGCCTTCTGCACGGCATTGCCGGCCAGCTCCCCCAGCGCGAGCAGCCGCAGCTCTCGCTTCTCCAGCTCCTCGTGGAAGTGCGGACGGGTCATCAGCCGAACCTCCCGGTGACGTAGTCCTCGGTGCGGGGGTCGTTCGGGTTGGTGAAGATCGTCTCGGTCTGGTCATACTCGACGATCGTGCCGGTGCGGTGGCCGGTCTCCTCGAGCACCTCGACGGTGAAGAACGCCGTTCGATCCGAGACCCGGGCCGCCTGCTGCATGTTGTGCGTGACGATCACGATCGTGTACTCGGTCAACAGTTCTTGCATCAGGTCCTCGATCCGCTGCGTTGCGATCGGGTCCAGGGCCGAGCAGGGCTCGTCCATCAGGATCACGTCGGGGCGCGTCGCGATGGCACGGGCGATGCACAGGCGCTGCTGCTGTCCGCCTGAGAGCGCGAGGCCGGACTCCTTCAGCTTGTCCTTGACCTCGTCCCACAGGGC
>JBKPRY010000074.1:0-1615 GCA_046734755.1 Actinomycetota bacterium
ATGCCCGAGACGCCGGACGCGTTCGAGGAGTTCCCGCGTCAGGTCGCCCGGACGCGCGGATTCTCGCTGGGCGTACCCCGGTCCTTCACCGTCTCGCCCGACGGCGAGCGGGTCGTGTACCTCCGCACGAAGACGGGCGACGACCCCGTCAGCTGCTTGTGGGCGTTCGAGGTCTCGGGGGCGAAGGAACGGCTCGTGTTCGACCCCGGGGAGGAGGAGGCCGAGCGCGACCTCACCGAGGCGGAGCGCGCCCGGCGCGAACGCGCCCGCGAGCGCTCGTCCGGCGTCACGGCATTCGCGACCGACGAGGCGGTGCGGCGAGCGGTGTTCACCGTCGGCGGCCGCATGCTCCTCGGGGACCTGGTCGAGGGTTCCGCCCGCGAGCTAAGCGCGCCCGGTTCGGTCGACGACCCGCGTCTTGGCCGCGCGGGCCAGCGCATCGCGTTCGTGGTCGGCGGGACGCTCCACGTCCGCGAGATCGAGGGAGGCGTGCGCGAGCTGGCGTCGCCGGACGCTCCCGACACGTATTGGGGCCTGGCCGAGTTCGTCGCGGCCGAGGAGATGGATCGCAACCGCGGCCACTGGTGGTCGCCCGACGGCTCCAAGCTCGCCGCGGCGCATGTCGACGAGCGCGAGGTGTCGATCCGCTACCTCAGCGACCCCACCGACCCGGCCGCCGAGCCACGCGCGGTTCGGTACCCCGAGGCGGGTTCGAACGACGCCCTGGTCACGCTGTGGGTGTTCGACGTCGAAAGCGGCGAGCGCGTCGAGGTTCGGTGGGATCTCGTGGCGTTCCCGTACCTCGCCCGCGTGACGTGGGACCACGAGCCGCTCACGCTGCTGGTCCAGACGCGGGACCAGCGGACCGTGCGTCTCATGGAGGCCGACCCGGCGAGCGGGGAGACCTCGATCCTGTCGGAGCACACGGACCCCCGATGGATCTCGCTCGTCGAGGACGCGCCGGCCCGCCTCTCCGACGGCCGGGTGGTCGATGTCGTCGCCGATCCCGACACCGACACCTACGTCCTGACGGTCGCGGGCGAGCTCGTCACGCCGCCCGGCCTGCAGATCCGCGAGGTCGTGTCCGCGGGCGATGGCGTGCTGTTCCGAGCGTCCGACGGCGATCCGACCGAGATCCACCTGTGGTGGTGGACGCCTGGAGAGGGAGCCGTGCGGCTGTCCGAGGAGCCTGGGGTGCACTCGGGGGTCGAGGGCGGGGGGGTGCACGTGCGCATCTCGGCGAGCCCGAACGCGGTGCGCTCGGTGGCGACGGTGTGGCGGTCGGGCGAGCAGGTCGGGGCGGTCGAGAACGTGTCCGAAGTCCCGGTGGTGGACCCACGACCGCGTTTCCTCACGCTCGGCGACCGAGAGTTCCGAGCGGCGCTCCTGCTCCCGAGGGGCCGCGAGCCCGAGGAGCCTCTGCCGGTGCTCATGGATCCGTATGGCGGTCCCCACGGTGCCCGCGTGCTGAAGTCGGCCGGCGCGCACCTCACGTCGCAGTGGTTCGCCGACCAGGGGTTCGCCGTGCTGGTGGTCGACGGGCGCGGCGTCGACGGCCGGGGGCCGGCGTGGGACCGCGAGATGTACCACGATTTCACGGTGGCGCTGGAGGATC
>JBKPRY010000075.1:0-1339 GCA_046734755.1 Actinomycetota bacterium
GGCCGCCGACGGGACGCGATGGCTCCTCTCCGGCGACATCGCCGTCATGGACGACGACGGATTCTTCTCGATCGTCGACCGGAAGAAGGAGATGATCCTGGTCTCCGGGTTCAACGTGTACCCGAACGAGATCGAGGACGCCATGTACCACCATCCGAAGATCTCCAAGGTCGCGGTGATCGGGGTTCCGGACGACAAGACGGGCGAGGCCGTGAAGGCGTTCGTGGTCCTGCGCGAGGGCGAGTCGGCCACGATCGAGGAGCTCGTGGCGTGGGCGCGCGACCCGGCCAACGGGCTCACCGCGTACCGGGCCCCCAAGCGGATCGAGCTCCGCGACAGCCTGCCCGAGACGATGGTGGGCAAGGTGCTCCGTCGGGTGCTCGCCGAAGAGGAGCGTCAGAAGGCCTCGACGCCCGCGTCGTGAGCGCCCTGCCCGCCGATCTCGGCGACCGCGCCATCCTGCGGCGGCTCACGCTCGCGGACCTGGACGAGATCTGGGCGCTGATCGAGCTCGAGCGGCCCCGTCTCGAACCCTGGATGCCGTGGGTCGACCTGACCCGCACGATCGACGACCAGCGGCGGTGGCTCGAGGGCGTGGTGCGCGACCAGGGAACGCTCGACGGGTGCGGGATCTTCGTCGACGGGCGGTACGCCGGCGGCGTCGGCCTGCGCTGGGATCCGTTCGGGGTTCGGGGTGAGATCGGGTACTGGATCGCCTCCGCCGAGGAGGGTCGCGGACTGGTGACGCGAGCGGTGCGCGCGCTGATCGGGGTGGGGTTCGGCGACCTCGGCCTGCACCGGATCGAGATCCGAGCCGGGGTCGACAACGCGCGGAGCCGCGCGATCCCCGAACGCCTCGGGTTCGTCCGCGAGGGGATCGAGCGCGGGGGCGAACGCGGCTCGAGGGGGTTCTACGACCTTGTCGTGTACTCGATCCTCGAGGACGAGTGGCCGCCGCCCGCATGAGCCGCATCGAGGCGGTCGTCTTCGACCTGTTCGGGACGCTCGTGTACGAGTTCCCCCGCGCGGACTGGGACGAGTGGCTCGAGACCAGCGCCGCGATCCTGGAGGCGGACGTCGACGCGTTCAAGGCCGCGTGGCAGGCGACCGGGATCGAGCGCCAGACCGGCCGCCTCGGCGACCTCGAGGAGAACCTTCGTACGGTCGGCGCCCGAGCGGGTGCCTGGCCGACCGACGCCCAGCTCACCGAGATCCTGGACGGTCGCGCGGCGATGTACCGGAAGTGGTTCGTGCCGCGTCCCGGCGCCGAGGAGATCCTCGAGCGGTTGCGCGCCGACGGCTATCGGCTCGCGTTGATCAGCATGTGCGCGCCCGATGC
>JBKPRY010000076.1:0-1338 GCA_046734755.1 Actinomycetota bacterium
CGTCGTGAGGGGCCGCCCCTGGTCGGCCCACTCCTCGAGCCCGTGTTCGAGGTTGTAGGCGTCGAACCCCCGCGCCCGAAGCATCAGGGTCGCGAGCTCGCTGCGGTTGCCGGAGCGGCAGACGACGACCGTGGTCTTCTCGGGATCGAGCTCGCCGGTTTCGCCCGCGAGGATCGTGTTCAGCGGGATGTGGATCGAGCCCTCGATCCGGCCCGCCTGCCACTCGTACGGCTCGCGGCAGTCGACCACCTGCACGTCGTCCAGGTGCTCGGCCAGGCCGCTCGAGGTCGTCAGGTCCGTCGCCACGTCGCTCATGTCGACGCGAATCCTAGCAGCGGGGTGCGGAACGACCGGAAGAACGTGCGCTCACCGCCCGAGCGCCCGCTCGAACGCCTCGAGCGCCTCCCGCCCGAACAAGACGAACCGCACCTCGTCCACCGCCGTCTCGGCGCTCCGCACGGCCCCGACCGCGACGGCCGCCGCCTCGTCGATCGGGTAGCCGTACGCGCCGGTCGAGATCGCCGGGAAGGCCACCGTTCGCGCGCCCAGTTCGTCGGCCACCCGGAGTGCCTCGGTGTGGCAGGAGGCGAGCTCGCCGGCCGGGTCGTCGGAGGTCCGGTAGACGGGTCCGACCGTGTGGATCACCCATCGCGCTGGGAGGTCGCCGCCCCCCGTCGCCACGGCCCGCCCCGTCGGAAGTCCGTCGGGGAACGCGGTCCGCCGAAGCTCCTCGCATTCGGCAAGGATCGAGGGTCCGCCTGTTCGGCGGATGGCTCCGTCGACGCCGCCGCCTCCGAGCAGGGTCGAGTTCGCCGCGTTGACGATCGCGTCGACGGCTTGGGTCGTGAGGTCGCCTTCGACAACCACGATCTGAGGCACGACAACATCGTAGGTTGTGACCGCTGTGGATGGACGAGACCTCGCCGAGCCCGTGGCGGCCGCCCTGTTGCCGCACCCGGACGTGCGATCGGTCGAGCTCGTCGGATCGCGCGCCACTGGCTCGCCGACCTCGCTGTCCGATTGGGACTTCGAGGTGCGGACGGACGATTTCGCTTCGGTGGCTCGCGCGCTTCCCGAGCTGGTCACGCCGCTCGACCCTCTCGCGCAGCAGTGGGATCGGATCAGCGAGTACCCCTGCTACATGCTCCTGCTCCGCGGACCCGCCAAGCTCGACCTCATCTTCCCGGACGAACCGTACGAGTCCCTCCCGCCGTGGACCGTGACCGCCGAGACCTTGGATGGGATCGACCAGCACGTCTGGGACTGGATCCTGTGGTTGGCCTCCAAGGGCGAGAAGGGTGAGGACGAGCTCGTGCAGCGCGAGCTTGTGAAGATGCG
>JBKPRY010000077.1:0-1401 GCA_046734755.1 Actinomycetota bacterium
CACGGCGCCGCTCGTGCCCTGCATCGTGAACGTGAAGATGCCGAGGATCACGAACCCCATGTGGCTGACCGACGAGTACGCGACGAGGCGTTTCACGTCGGTCTGCATCATCGCGACGATGGCCCCGTACACGATCCCGACGACCGCGAGGATGCCGATCGCGTCGGCGAAGTAGCGCGACGCCTCGGGGAACAGGTCGAGATTGAACCGGAGCAGGCCGTACGGCCCCGCCTTCAGGAGCAACGCGGCCAGGACGATCGAGCCGTTCGTCGGCGCCTCGGTGTGGGCGTCGGGGAGCCACGTGTGCAGCGGGAAGATCGGCACCTTGACCGCGAACGCGACGAAGAAGGCCAGGAACAACCACCGCTGCGTCGTCGTGGCGAGCGAGAGCCGCTCCATCTGACGGAGGTCGAAGCTCGCGTGGTCGAGCTGCTGGGAGGTCTGGAACCACAGGTAGACGATCCCGAGCAACAGGAAGGCCGAGCCCGCCATCGTGTACAGGAAGAACTTCAGGCTCGCGTACACGCGCCGGGACGAGCCCCACATGCCGATCACCAGGAACATCGGGACGAGCAGCGCCTCGAAGAAGACGAAGAACAGCAGCAGGTCGAGCGCGAGGAACGAACCCACGATCGCGGTCTCGAGCAACAGCGTGAGGGCCATGAACAGCCGGACCCGATGGCTCACGCCCCAGGACGAGACGATCGCCACCGGCGTCATGAACGCGGTGAGCACGACCAGCCAGATACTGAACCCGTCGACCCCCACGAGGTAGGACACGCCCGCCGACGGCAGCCAGTCCGCGTGCTCGACGAGCTGGTAGCCGGCGACCGAGGGATCGAACGCGCCCAGCACGCCGAGCGCGACCAGGAACGTGGCGAGCGAGACCACCAGGGCGACGGTCCGGGCGTGGAGGTCGCTCGCCCCGCGCCACAGCGCTAGGACGGGGATACCGACGAGCGGCAGGAAGATGACGACGGTGAGCCAGGGCATCGTCAGGCCCTCAGTCCCAGGAACAACAGGAGCGCCACCGCGCCGAGCAGGAACGCGAGCGCGTACGAGCGCACGAACCCGCGCTGGATCCTCGGGGCGACCTCGGAGGCCTCGACCACGTCCTCGGCGACCTCGTTGACCGCCCCGTCGATCACCCGGTCGTCGACCACCGTGAGGACCCGACCGAACGCCTTGCCGGGATGCTGAACGAGCCAGGCGTAGAGCGTGTCGAGGTAGAAGGCGTTCGCGAGCCACCCGGCGAGCTCGGGCTGGCGTCGGGGGAACGCCTCCCAGTCCACGCGGCCGGAGGCCCAGACCCAGAACGCCACCGCGACCGCCGCGACCGCGAGCACGATCGAGATGGCGATCAGGGCCGCGTCGGAAAGGGCGGCCTCGCCGTGTTCGACC
>JBKPRY010000078.1:0-7263 GCA_046734755.1 Actinomycetota bacterium
CGACCTCCCACCCGGCCGCCGCGATGTCGACGATGCCCTCGGCCGCCGAACGGGCCGAGCGGTACAGGTTCTCGAACGTGTCGTCCTGCCCGCGGCGCAGCAGCGCGTTCCCGCCGAGCGCGACGACGACGCGTTCCATCGCGGATCTACCCGAGGACCGGCTTCAGCACATCGAGCAGGCTCGGCGAGTCCGGGAGCACCTCGAGGTCGTAGCGAACGCGCACCGCGGGCTTGCGGATCTCGATCACGCGGCGCAGGTCGATCGGGGTGCCGATCACCACGACGTCCGCCTCGGCCGAGTCGATGATCTTCTCCATCTCGGCGAGCTGCCCGTCCGAGTAACCCATCGCGGGCAGCACGGGACCGACGTCGTACTTGCGGAAGGTCTCGTCGATCGTCCCGATCGCCCACGGCCGGGGGTCGACGATCTCGGCGGCGCCGTGAGCCCGCGCCGCGACGACCCCCGCGCCGAACTTCATCTCGCCGTGCGTCAGGGTCGGGCCGTCCTCGACCACGAGTACCCGCTTGCCCCCGATCGCGTGGGGGTCGTCCACCGTCACGCGGCTGTTGGCCTTGACGACCGTCGCGGACGGGTTCACGCGGCGGATCGTGTCCATCAGCGCGTTCACCTGTTCGATCGACGCCGAGTCCATCTTGTTGATCACGATCACGTTGGCCATGCGCAGGTTGGCCTCGCCGGGGTGGTAGCGGGTCTCGTGGCCGGCGCGGAGCGGATCGGCGACCACCACGTGGACGTCCGGCACGTAGAAGGGCAGATCGTTGTTCCCACCGTCCCACAGCAGCACGTCGCACTCGGCCTGCGCCTGCTTGAGGATGTCGCCGTAGTCGACGCCGGCGTAGATGATCGTGCCCGAGGTGATGTGGGGCTCGTACTCCTCTCGCTCCTCGATCGTGGTGTCGTAGCGGTCGAGGTCCTCGAGCGTCGCGTATCGCTGCACCCGCTGCGCCTCGAGGTTGCCGTACGGCATCGGATGCCGAACCGCCACGACGCGCTTCCCGGCGCCCTTGAGCGTCTTGGCGATCGCGCGGGTGGTCTGGCTCTTGCCCGAACCCGTCCGCACGGCGCAGACGGCCACCACGGGAACGGTGGCCGTCAGCATCGTCTCGCGCGGGCCGAGCAGCTGGAAGTTCGCGCCTGCGGCAAGGACCTCGCTGGCCTTGTGCATCACGTACTCGTGGCTCACGTCCGAGTAGCTGAAGACGACGTCGTCGATCCGCTCGTCCTTGATCAGCTGCGTGAGCTCGCTCTCGTCGTGGATCGCGATCCCGTTCGGGTAGCGCTCGCCGGCGAGGCTCGGCGGATACCTCCGCTCATCGATGAAGGGGATCTGCGTCGCGGTGAACGCGACGACCTCGTAGCGACGGTCGCCGCGGTAGGCGACGTTGAAGTTGTGGAAGTCGCGCCCGGCGGCTCCCATGATGAGGACACGACGCGACATGTCCGGGTCCTTTCGAGGGTCCGAGGGTTTGATGCGCGGGAGAACCTCGCCGGCTCGCGCACGGCGGGACCCCGGCGAGGCCCGCTCTTCGAGGACGAATCTACCCTCGACGGGCCGCTTCCGGCATCAGCCCTTCGGCGACAACTTCTCGACCCACCCGGACGCTCCCACCCGCCCGAACGGGCGGGCGAAGTGGCTCACCGAGACGGCCCAGCCCTCGGTCCATGCCTGTCCCACCAGACGAACGCGCGATCGGCTCGCCTCGCCCGCGTCGACGTCGTGGTTCGAGGGATGCTCCGGCCTCGCGACCTGGATCGGCGCGTGGAGGAGATCGCCCGTGAACAGCATCGAACGGTCACCATCCCGGAGCACGGCCGACCTGTGGCCCGGCGTGTGCCCCGGCGCGTGCACGACACGCACACCCGGCCACACCTCGTGGTCCTCCTCGGCCAGATCGACCATCCCGAGGTCGAACAGGCGCTGCATCGCCCCGCGGGCCCAATTGGCATGGTCCGCTCCCACGGATCGAGACCAGTCCGCCGGGTGCACCACGTGCACGGCGTTCGGATATCGAGGTTCGCCGTCCACGACCGAGCCGCCCGCGTGGTCCGCGTGCAGATGGGTGTGGACGACCAGCCGAACCTCGGCCGGATCGGCGCCGGCGATCCGCAGCGCCTCCTCGAGCGGCGTGTGCTCGGCCCATGGACGGACCGGCGGGAACGGGCTCACACCCGCATCGACCAGCACGAGACCGGTCGGCGTTCGGAGCGCGAATGCATGGACGTGCCAGGGCCACGCGTCCTCGCCGACGAACGCCCACGGGTGGCGCGCGCGCTCGGCGTCCCAGTCGACGTCGGCGCCCGGCATCTCGTCCGAGAGCTCGAGCGGCGCGTAGCCCTCGCAGACGACCGAGACGTCGACGCGTCCGATCCGGATCGGCTCGTGCATCCTGCCCCGACCCTATCGCCGCGCCTAGACTTCGCCCGTGGCCGTCTGTCCGAACTGCGGGCACGGGAAGGCCGAGGGCGCGAAGTTCTGCTCCGAGTGCGGCGCGAAGCTCGACGCGCCCATCGCGACGAGGCACGGAAGTCGGCACGGCTCGTGGGCGAGGCGGTGGAGATCGCCAGACGGACCGACTCGATCGACGCGACCGGGGATGCCTTGATCGACGCGGCCGAGGTCTACGACTCGTCGGCCGCCCGAGCGAGCAGGCGGCGGCGCTCCGCGAAGCGCTCGCTCTCCACGAACGCAAGGACAACGTGATGTCGGCGGCCCGCGTGCGCGCCCGCCTGGACGCGTTGCCGGGGCAGACGACGCACTAGGATCACTCCCCGAGGTCGGACGGCACGTCGACGTCGAACAGCGTTCGGCGCTCGGGGTCGAGCGCGACCCAGGTGGACTCGTCAATCACCGCGAGCCGGAGCGCATCGAGCAGATCTCGGAGCGCCCGATGTCCGTCGTGCAACAACGCATGCGCGACCTCGACCGCCCTCGCCGTTCGGACGACGCTCGGCAGCGGCCGGAACCGATCGCCGTCACTCAGGGCGACCGCATCGACGTCGGCCTCCTCTGCGACCTTGAGCATCTCGAGCAGGACCCGGGTCTGCAGGTCCGGCATGTCGCCGCCGGTGACCAGGGCGAGCTCGCTCCCGACGGCGAGCAACCCCGCATGGACCCCGGCGAGCGGACCCTCGCCCTCGGTCGGATCGCGCGCGAATCGCGCCGGGGCCCCGATCGGCATCGGCGGCTCGGGGGCGTCGGGAGCGAGGACGACGATGACCTCCGAACACACCTCGCCCAGACGCAGGACCGCGTGCTGCAGCATGGGCATCCCGCGGTACGACTCGGCGAGCTTGTCGCGGCCGAACCGCGTCGAGCGTCCGCCCGCCAGGACGACGCCCGCGACCTCAGCCAGGCCGGTCCCCCATCGGGCTTTCGGGCGCCCGGTTCTGGACGAACTGGAACCCGAACCGTCCCTTGATGCACAGGTGGCCGCTCGTCACGTCGTTGTCCGAGGGCGAGGTCACCTTCACGATCGAGTTGTCCTGCACGTGGACCTCGAGATCGCAGCCGACACCGCAGTAGGGGCAGATCGTCTCCGTAACGACCTGCCGCGACTCGTCCCAGGTGCCGGCCTCGCGCATCTCGTGCTCGCTGGTGAACATCAGCGCGCCGGTGGGGCACACGCCGATGCAGTTCCCGCAGTAGACGCACGCCGAATCCGGCAGCCCCACGTCGAACTCGGTCGAGATCCGCGCATCGAACCCCCGACCCGCCACCGAGATCGCGAACGTGTTCTGCGCGTCCACGCCGCAGGCCTCGACGCACTTGTAGCAGAGGATGCACTTGGAGTAGTCGCGGACGTAGAGCTCGTTGTCCACCTTGACGGGCTGCCGGACCGTCTCGGCCGTGGTGCCGTCCGGCTCGTGATGGTGGCCGGCGTGCCGCGCGTCGCGCTCGCCAGCGGCCGCGGGCTCGGCCGGCGTGCCGTAGCGGCCGGGATCGGCGCCGTAGTCGATCTGCCACCGTTCGACGTCGGGACCCGTGAGCCCGACGTCCACGCTCGAACCCAGGAACTCGAGCACCATCTTGCGCGAGAGGCGGACGCGCTCGGAGTCGGTCTTGACCTTCATCCCCGCCTCGGCCTTGCGGGCGCACGAGGGCACGAGCACGCGCGAGCCCTCGAGCTCGACGACGCACACCCGGCACGCATTCACCGGCGTGAGGTTGTCGGCGAAGCAGAGCGTCGGCGTGTCGACGCCCTCGCCGCGGAGCGCGTCAAGGATGGTCGAGCCCTCGGGGACGCGGACGGCCCTGCCGTCGACCTCGAGCTCGATCATGCGCGTAGGCGGCGCGAGCGGGACGACCGTCACGCAGCACCCCCGTCGAAGATCTTGAGGCGGTGGATCGCCGAGTCGACCGCGTTCGCGGCCAGCTGCCCCAGACCGCAGATCGAGGCGTCCCGCATCACCTGGCCGATCTCGCCGATCAGCGCGAGCTCGTCGGTGAGGGAGCCGTTGGCGCGCCCTTGGATCACCCGCGCCAGCGCCTCCTCCTGCCGGACGGTCCCCACTCGGCACGGGACACACTGCCCGCACGACTCGTCGCGGAAGAACGACGCGATCCGCAGCACGATGTCGGCGAGGTCCACGTCCTCGTCGAACACCATCACGACCCCGGAGCCCAGCGTGACCCCTGCCGCCTTCGAGTCCTCGAACGTGAGCCGCAGGTCGAGGTCGTCGGGCGAAACGAACGATCCCGCGGCGCCACCGAGCAGGATCGCCTTGAGTGCCTTGCCTCCCCGCACGCCGCCTGCCATATCGAGCAGCCCGCGGAGCGTGACGCCGTGCTCGACCTCGTACACGCCGGGCCGCTCGACACATCCGGACAGGCAGAACAGGCGGGGGCCGGTGGAGTCCTCCGTGCCGATCTTGGCGTACTCGAGCCCGCCGATGCGCAGGATCTCGAGCACGTTGACGAGCGTCTCGACGTTGTTGATCCCGGTCGGCTTGCCGAAGAGACCCTTCTCGACCGGGAACGGCGGCTTGTTGCGAGGCTCGCCACGCTTGCCCTCGATCGAGTTGAACAGCGAGGTCTCCTCGCCGCAGATGTAGGCGCCGGCCCCGCGACGGAGCTCGACATCGAAGGCGAACCCCTCCCCCATCACGTCGGCACCGAGGAACCCGTGCGCGTAGGCCGTGTCGATTGCCTGCTGGAGCATCGCGGTCGCAAGTGGATATTCGCCGCGGATATAGATGAACCCCTTCTCGGAGCCGGTCGCCAAGCCAGCGATCGTGACCGACTCGAGGACGGCGAACGGGTCTTGCTCCATCAGCACCCGATCCTTGAACGTGCCTGGCTCCGACTCGTCCGCGTTGCAGATGAAATAGTGGGGGCGGACCGGTTGCTTGGCGACCGCCTCCCACTTCACGCCCGCGGGGAACGCCGCGCCGCCACGGCCGAGCAGCTTCGAGTCCTTGAGCTCCCGGATCACGCCCTCGGGCCCGAGCTCCACCGCACGTCGCAGTGCCTCGTAGCCGCCGTGTGCTCGGTAGTCGTCGATCGAGGCGGGGTCGACGATACCGACACGCCGGAGCAGACGCAGACCGTCGCGATCCTCGGCCATCTGCGGCGCGACCACCCCCGCCCCGGCGCCACCCATCATCGTCCCGGTGCCGTGCAAGAACGGATCGAGCCGCTCCATCGACACCGAGCCGATGGCCACGCTCGTGTCGCCCGGCGATTGGAGGAGCGCCGCCGGGGCCCGCTCGCACATCCCGAGGCAGGGGCTTCTCAGCACCAGGCCCTCGCCTGCCTTTCGCTCGACCTCCTCGATCAACGCTTCTGCGCCGGCGACCTTGCAGGCGATGTCGTCGCACAGGTGCAGTACCGTCCTCGGACGCGGTTCGACCGAGAACATGGCGTAGAAGGTCGCGACGCCGTATGCCTCGGCGGGCGGAACCGTCAGCCGTTCGCAGGCGTAGCGAAGACCACCCGGGCTGATCCAGCCCGCGCTCGACTGCAACGCGTGCAGGACGGGGAGCAACAGGTGGCGCTCTGCGCGGGCCTGGTGCCCGCCCCGCGCGACGCGCCCGTCAGCCTCGGTCCGCTCGCCGCCCGACCAGCCGGAGCTCGCCGCGCCGAGCACCGCATCCACGGCGGCGCGTTCGTCGTCGCTGGCGAGGGCGTCGGGGAGGACGAGGTCCATCTCGGCCTAGTCCCCCACCGGTTCGGCGAGCTTCTCGATCCGGATGGCGCTCGCCTTGAATTCGGCCGTACCGGACTTCGGGTCGGTCGCGTCGATCGTCAAGATGTTGGTGTCGACCTGGTCGGGGAAGTGCAGGGTCATGAACGCGAGCCCCGGACGCAGACCCCGATCGACTCGTGCGGGAACCTCGAGCGAACCACGACGTGAGGTCACTCGGACGACCTCACCCTCCTCGAGCCCGAGGCCAGCCGCATCCTCCGGGGACACGTCGATCGTCTCGCCGCGCCGCAGGGGGGACGTGTACCCGCCGGTCTGCACACCCGTGTTGTACGAGTCCAGGCGCCGACCGGTGGTCAGGCGCAGCGGGAACTCCTCGGTGAGCTCGTCCACGGGCGGTTCGAACGGCGTGACGCTGAACGGCGCCTTCGGACCGAGCTTGTCCCGGTCCTGTTCCCACAGCCGCCCGTGCAGGAACTTCGTCCCCGGGTGCTCCTCGTCCCAGCAGGGCCACTGGATCCCCTCGCCCCCGTCCAGCCGCTCGTTGGTCATGCCGGCGTGCATCGGCGAGACGCGCCTGAGCTCGTCCCATGCCGATCGGGGCGTGACCTCGCCCCAGTCCCTCCCCAGGCGCTTGGCGAGCTGCGCGATGATCCAGATGTCGTCCTTCGCGTCCCCCGGCGGCTCCAGCACCTTGCGGACGCGCTGCACCCGACGCTCGCTGTTGGTGACCGAACCCTCGGACTCGAGGGCGGCGTTCGATGCGGGCAGGACGACGTCCGCCATCTGGGCCGTCTTGGTCATGAACAGGTCCTGCACGATCAGCGTGTCGAGGTTCGCCATGAGCTTGCGCGCTCGGCCCACATCGGCCTCCGACGAGGCTGGATTCTCGCCGATGACGTAGAGGGCGGTCAGCTCACCCTCCTCCATCGCGTCGAACATCTGGCTCAGGTGCCACCCGTACTTCGGGATGACCGCGACCCCGCACACCTCCTCGTACCGGGCGCACGCCTCGGGATCCTTCTCGATGTCCTGGAAGCCCGGCAGCTTGTTGGGGATCGCGCCCATGTCGCCGCCGCCCTGCACGTTGTTCTGGCC
>JBKPRY010000079.1:0-1755 GCA_046734755.1 Actinomycetota bacterium
GACGAGCCGCTTCATGACGAAGGGCTTGAACAGCTCGAGCGCCATCTGCTTGGGCAGGCCGCACTGGTGCAGGCGGAGCTCCGGACCGACCACGATCACCGAACGGCCCGAGTAGTCCACGCGCTTGCCGAGCAGGTTCTGACGGAACCGGCCCTGCTTGCCCTTCAGCATGTCGGACAGCGACTTCAGCGGACGGTTGCCCGGCCCCGTAACCGGCCGGCCTCGGCGGCCGTTGTCGAACAGCGCGTCGACGGCCTCCTGCAGCATGCGCTTCTCGTTGTTGACGATGATCTCGGGCGCCTGCAGGTCGAGCAGCCGCTTCAGCCGGTTGTTCCGGTTGATCACGCGGCGGTACAGGTCGTTCAGGTCGGAGGTGGCGAACCGGCCACCGTCGAGCTGCACCATCGGGCGCAGATCCGGCGGGATCACCGGCACCGCGTCGAGCACCATGCCCATGGGCGAGTTGCGGCCCTCGGTGAAGTTGGAGACCACCTTCAGGCGCTTGATGGCCTTGAGCCGGCGCGTGCCCTTGCCGGTGGCGATCTGCTCGCGGAGCGAGTCCGCCTCCTCCTCCAGCTTCAGGTCCTGGAGCAGTCGCTTGATCGCCTCGGCGCCCATGCCGCCGTCGAAGTAGTCACCGAACCGCTCGCGGAGCGATCGGTAGACGGCATCGTCGGCGACCAGTTGCTTGACCGACAGGTTCTTGAACCCGGTCAGGACCTCGTCCAGGTGCTCGGTCTCGCGCTTGGTCGTCTCCGTGATCCGGTCGACGTCGCGCTGAGCCTCGCGCCGGGCGGCCGAGAGCTGGGCGCCCTTGGCCCCCTCGCCCTCGAGCTCCCGCAGGCGCTCCTCGAGCTCGGACAGGCGGGTCTTGATCTCGTCATCGCGCTCGGCTTCGAGCTCGTTCTTCTCCTGCTCGATCTCGTTCTCGATCTCGGGCAGCTCCTTGTGGCGCCGATCCGTATCGATCCGGGTGATGACGTAGGCCGCGAAGTAGATGATCCGCTCGAGGTCCTTGGGCGCGATGTCCAGGAGGTAGCCGAGCCGGCTCGGGACGCCCTTGAAGTACCAGATGTGCGTGACCGGGGCGGCCAGCTCGATGTGCCCCATCCGGTCGCGGCGGACCTTGCTCCGCGTGATCTCGACCCCGCACCGCTCGCAGATGATGCCCTTGAAGCGGACGCGCTTGTACTTGCCGCAGTGGCACTCCCAGTCCCGAGTCGGACCGAAGATCCGCTCGCAGAACAGGCCGTCCTTCTCCGGCTTCAGCGTCCGGTAGTTGATCGTCTCCGGCTTCTTGACCTCGCCGTTGGACCACGCGCGGATCTGATCCGCGGTGGCAAGGCCGATCCGGATCTCATCGAAGAAATTCACATCCAGCACGTAGGCGGCCTCCTCACGACCTCACCCTGCACCATGAACAACACTTCCCTGTTCCCTTCCGCGTCCCGCCCACCCGGCCGCGTGCCTCCCACCCGGCTAGTCGTAGTCGGCGCCGGCCGGCTCCCTGCGGGACAGGTCGATCCCGAGCTCCTCGGCCGCGCGGAACACGTCCTCGTCGGTCTCCTTGAGCTCGATCTCCTCACCCTCGGCCGAACGCACCTCCACGTTCAGACAGAGGGACTGCATCTCCTTGATCAGGACCTTGAAGGACTCGGGGATCCCCGGCTCGGGGATGTTCTCGCCCTTGACGATCGCCTCGTAGACCTTGACCCGGCCGAGAACGTCGTCCGACTTGATCGTCAGCAGCTCCTG
>JBKPRY010000080.1:0-1908 GCA_046734755.1 Actinomycetota bacterium
GCGCGAGACGCAGGAGGAGCTGGGGCTCCCGCCCGAGGAGGTCGAGGTGCTCGGCGCGCTCGCACCGGTGCACACGTTCGTCTCGGCGATCCTGATCGTGCCGTTCGTCGGCCTGGTCGCGGCAGACCCGGTGTTCGCGCCCAGCCAGGCCGAGATCGCCGAGGTGCTCGCCTACCCCCTCGACGAGCTCGAGGCGGCCGAGACCACCGTCGAGTGGCCCCGTGACCGGAAGGTATATCGCGGGTTCGCGTACCCGATGGGCGACGGGAACACGATCTGGGGCGCGACGGCCGGGATCCTGCACCAGCTGCTCGAGCGGCTCGGGGGCCGGCCGTGACGAGCGACGACGCGACCTACCTGCCCAGCGACCAGGAGCTCCGTTCGATCCTGGGCGACGCTCGAACGATCGCGGTGGTCGGGCTGTCCTCGAACCCCGACAGGCCTTCGTACGAGGTCGCCGAGTTCCTCCAAGACAAGGGGTACCGGATCGTGCCGGTCAACCCGAACGAGACCGAGGTGCTGGGCGAGCGGGCGTACGCGTCGCTTCCCGAGGTGCCCGAGGAGATCGCGGTCGACGTCGTCGACGTCTTTCGCCGCGCCGAACAGACGCCGGAGGTTGCCGAACAGGCGGTCGCGCGCGGGGCGAAGGTGCTCTGGCTGCAGGAGGGCATCGTGAACGACGATGCGCGCCGGATCGGCGAGGAGGCGGGCCTGACCGTGATCATGGGCGTGTGCATCAAGAAGCAGAAGCAGCGAGTGGAGAGGGGTTCCTGATGCAGAAGTGGGAGTACTTCGTGGCGCCGCTGCTCGAACACAACCCGGGCGAGATCCTGAACACCTTCGGCGACGACGGGTGGGAGCTCGTGTCCGTGGCGCAGATCCAGAACCCGATGGGCGGCCAGTCGCTCGTCGCCTACATGAAGCGCCCGAAGGCTTAGCGACGCAGCAGCCGGCTCCGCATCAGGAGGAGCCCGCCGATGAGGAGCCCGGCGATCAGGAGCCCGCCCGCCGTCACCAGCCCGCCCGACGGCTGCGGTTGGGGCGACACCGTGGCCGATGGGCGTTCGAGGGCGCCGGTGCTTCGATAGAGCGCGGTCGGCGTGATCACCCACAGTGAACCGTCGGGTGCGTTTTCGAGGTCGGTGATCCCTCCGTCGAACCTCGCAACGATCCCCTGACCGGGGCCGGGCAGCGGCATCGAATGGAGGTTTCCGCCGTAGCCCTCGCCGAAGAGCAGGACGCCGTCGGAAACGGCGCACCCGGTCGGGACGATGGTGTCCGGGAAGTCGAGGATCGGATCCACGTAGTCGGGCTCGCCGCCCGGCCCGAGCTGTTCGGGCCACCCGTAGTTCGCGCCCGATTCGATCAGGTTGATCTCGTCGTCGCCGCTCGGCCCGTTCTCCGTCTCCCACAGATCGCCCGACTCGGGGTCGAAGCACAGGCCGAACGAGTTCCGGATCCCGAGCGCGAACGTTGGGTTGTCCGGTCCCAGCGGGTTGTCCGAGGGGATCGACCCGTCGGGGTTCAGGCGGAGGATGCGGCCGCCGATGCCGTTCGGATCCTGCGAGCGGCTCCCGTCGTGACCGTCGCCCACGGAGACGTACAGCTTGCCGTCGGGTCCGAACGCGAGGTCGCCGCCGTTGTGCCAGCCGGCCGTGGCCGGCAGCAGATCGAGCAGCGTCTGGGTCTCGGAGCCGCGGTCGCCCTCGGCTCGGATCCGCACGAGGTGGTTCACGGCGTCGGTCCCCGTGTAGTACGCGTAGACCCACGGCTCGCCGGGGAACGCCGGGTCGACGGCCACGCCGAGCAGCCCCGTCTCGTTCACGGTCACCCGGACCGGCAGCGTCGCGAACGGCCGTTCGAGGATCTCGCCGTCGCGGACGATGCGGATCTCGCCGCGGTCCTTGT
>JBKPRY010000081.1:0-1085 GCA_046734755.1 Actinomycetota bacterium
TGCCGAGGACGAGCATCGTGGGGAGGGCGCGCGGGATCCGCTTCACGGTCCCTCCGTGACGAACTGCTCCATCGCGGTGACCCGGGGGTCGAACGGCCCGTGGTCGGCCGCCACGAACTCGGCCTGCAGGACGTGGGGTCCTGGCTCGAGGCCACCCAGTGGGATGCGCTGCTCCGTGCCGTACGTCATCGAGACGATCGCGCCGTCCACGAACAGGTGGATGTGTCCGGTGTCGGGCGTCAGCGTGGTGGACGAGCTCTGGACAATCCGACCGCCGTCGAGGCGCAACCGCACGTCCAGCGTGGTGCCGGTGACGACCTGGTTCGCCTTCGGCTCTACGAAGGAGAGCGTGGCCGTGGACGCGGGGCGTATCGTCGCCGGCGGCGGCCACAGGACGGAAGGCACCGCGATCGATGCTGCCAAGGCAAGCGGGGCGATGCCGACCAGGGCCCAGCCGCCCCATCGAGGCAGGCTCGGGAAGCCGCGACCCCGCAGCCGAGTGAGGCCGATCCAGCCGGTCACGAAGCCGAGGCCGACCAGACCCGAGGAGACGGACTCGGGAACGCCACCCGCATGCGCAAGCATCCCGATCAGGCTCGCTTCCTCCTGGATGCCACCAGCGCCACGATCGCGACGATCAGGCCGATCGCGCCCACGACGAGCCCGATCAGGCCGATCGTCTTGGCGCTCGACGCGTCGTCGGAGGTGGTCTGGACGTCGGCCTGCACGTCACTGATGGCGCTCGCCAGCCGCGGCTCCACCCGATCGATCCGTTCGGCGAGCTCACCGGCGGTCGGATCCTGGACGGGGAACTCGACCGACTGCGGGGACTCCACATCGGAGAAGGTCTTCGGCCCGGAGGTGAAGGTCTCGTCCACATCCTGACCGTCGATCGTGCCGGTGAAGTGGAACGAGTACTGACCCGAACGGGTCGGGATGAACCACGCTCGGTAGTCCCCGAGCGTGCCGAACTCGCCCTCCTCGAAGAACGGCTCCAGCGGGAACGTCTGGGTCTGGTCCCCGAACGTGACCTCGACGTCCAAGGTGTCGCCGAGGTCGACGACCGGGTTCCCGTTCTTCGAGAG
>JBKPRY010000082.1:0-16316 GCA_046734755.1 Actinomycetota bacterium
GCCGCGTCGCTGCGTCACCCGATGCACATCGTCGAGTCGGCGCTCGCGGGCGCCGACATCGCGACGATGCCCTTCGCGGTGTTCAAGCAGTTGGTGAAGCACCCGCTCACCGACGCAGGATTGGAGAAGTTCCTCGGGGACTGGAAGGCCCTCAAGCAGGAACTCGAGAAAGGAGCATGAGTGGCCACCACCGATAAGCGTGCCCTGGAGGGAAAGGTCGCCGCGGAGCTGCATCAGATCGCGGCGGACCTCGGCATCGAGGGGCACAAGGGATTGAAGAAGGCCGATCTGGTCGACAAGATCCTCTCGCACACCAACGGCGAGCGTTCCGATGCGTCATCCGTCACCACCGCGGCGCCCGACGCCTCTGCGGCGTCGAGCAGCACCGCGTCGACCGACACCACGATGAGCCCGACGAGCGGCCCGGCGTACGTCGACATGCGGGAGACCTCCGGCAACGGCGACACCCGTCAGCGCCCGCAGCCGGATCAGCGCGACCAACGCCAACGTGATGACCGCAGAGAAGGGGCCCGGCCGCAGGGCGGCCGTCCCGACGCCGCACAACAACAGCGCGATCGCGAGGGTGGTCCGCGCCGACGTCCGTCGCGCGAAGAGCGCCGTCGCCAGCGCGAGGAGCGCCGCCAGCGTGAGATCGAGATGCGGGAGGAGGAGCTCCAGACCGCGCCGACCGCGACCGGGCTGCTCGACGTCCTGCCCGAGGGTTACGGGTTCCTGCGAACCGCCGGCTACCTGCCGGGGCAGCAGGACATCTACGTGTCCCTCTCGCAGGTCCGTCGGTTCATGTTGCGCAAGGGAGACACCGTCACCGGCAAGGTGCGGCAGCCCAAGGACAGCGAGAAGTACTTCGCGCTGCTGCAGATCGACTCGGTCAACGGCATGGACCCGGAGGAAGCGAAGCAGCGGCCGAACTTCGACAAGCTGACGCCGCTGTTCCCCAACGAGCGCTTCCACCTGGAGACCGGCCCGACGGACGTGACCGGACGGATCATGGACATGGTGTCGCCGATCGGGAAGGGGCAGCGCGGCATGGTGGTCTCACCGCCGAAGGCCGGCAAGACCACCGTGCTGAAGAACATCGCGAGCGGCATCATCCAGTCGAGTCCGGAGACCCACGTGATGGTGCTCCTGGTCGACGAGCGGCCCGAGGAGGTCACGGACTGGCAGCGGACGGTGCAGGCGGCCGAGGTCGTGTACTCGACGTTCGACAAGCCGCCGGACCAGCACATCCAGGTGACGGAGCTCGTTCTGGAGCGGGCCAAGCGGCTGGCCGAGATGGGGCAGGACGTCGCGATCATCCTCGACTCGATCACCCGGCTGGCGCGCGCGTACAACCTCGCCGCGCCGGCCTCGGGCAAGATCCTGTCGGGCGGGATCGACTCGACCGCCCTGTACCCGCCCAGGCGGTTCTTCGGGGCCGCCCGGAACATCGAGGAGGGCGGGAGCGTTACCATCATCGCGAGCGCCCTCGTCGAGACGGGGTCCAGGATGGACGAGGGGATCTTCGAGGAGTTCAAGGGCACCGGCAACATGGAGCTCCGACTCGATCGACAGCTCGCCGAGAAGCGCCTGTTCCCCGCGATCAACGTCGAGGCGAGCAGCACCCGCAAGGAGGAGCTGCTGATGCCGACCGAGGAGCTCGCGCTCGTGTGGCGCCTGCGACGGGTGCTCCACGCGCTCGAGCCTGGGGCCGCGCTCGAGCTGTTGACCGACAAGATCCGAGCCACCAAGTCCAACGAGCAGTTCCTGCGGGAGATCGCGAAGGCCCCGGCCTCGTAAGCTGGCTGCGGCCGGAGGCGTCCCGCCGGACGCCGTCCGAACGCCCGAAGACAAGGAGAGGCACCGAACATGAAGCCGGACATCCATCCCGAGTACGTGGTCGCGACCGTCCACTGTTCCTGCGGGAACACGTTCACGACCCGGAGCACCCGGTCCGAGCTGCGCGTGGAGATCTGCTCGAACTGCCACCCGTTCTACACGGGCAAGCAGAAGCTGGTCGACACGGGCGGGCGCGTCGAGCGGTTCCAGCGCCGGTACGCGAAGCAGCAGGCCGACCAGGCCGTGGCGGTGAAGGAGCGAGAGGCCTCGCGCAGGTCCACCGTCTCCCCCCACCAGCCTGCCGAGCCCCAGCCCGCCGAGACCGAGCAGGGCTGACCCGGCCCGGATGGCCGAGGAGACCACCCCACCGGCGCACTTCTACGGCGGTCAGGCCGTGGTCGAAGGGGTGATGATGCGTGGCCGCGATGTCTGGGCCGTCGCCGTCCGCAGGCCGGCGGGCGATCTGCACCTCGAGTCCCACGACATCGACTCGGTGGCCAAGCGTCACCCGGCCCTCGCGAAGCCGTTCGTCCGGGGTGTGATCGCGCTCGGGCAGGCCCTGGCGATCGGGTTCCGGGCGCTCTCGGTCTCGGCGCGGGAATCCGCGCCCGAGGACGAGCGCCTCTCCTCACGCCAGATGGGTCTATCGATGGCGATCGCCGCGCTGATCTTCATCGGGCTCTTCATCATCCTGCCCGCCATCGCGTTCCGGTGGGTCGGGCAGAGCGTCGACTCGAGCATCATGGTGAACGCGCTCGAGGGCGTGTTCCGCGTGGCGCTGTTCCTCGGCTACCTGTTGCTGATCGGCCGAACCAAAGACATCCGCCGCGTCTTCCAGTACCACGGAGCCGAGCACAAGACCATCGCGGCGTACGAGCACGAGCAGCCCCTGGTCCCCGAGCGCGTCGACGCGTACTCGACGCTGCACGTGCGATGCGGGACGAACTTCCTCCTGCTCGTGATGGTGATCACGATCTTCGTGTTCGCGTTGTTCGGCAACCCCGGCCTGTGGTGGCGCATCGCATCCCGGATCGTCGCGATCCCGATCATCGCGGGGATCGCGTTCGAGCTGCTGCGGCTCGGGGCCCGGTTCCCGCGTTCGAGGGTGATCCACGCGCTGATGGTGCCGGGGTTGTGGCTGCAGAAGATCACCACCAAGCCCCCCGATCGTGCCCAGATCGAGGTCGCGATCGCCTCGTTCAACGAGGTCCTGCGCCGAGAGTCGGAGCTCACGCCCGGCACCTGAGGGGCTCCAGAACGGAGCGACGCAGCGCTCGCCCGGGATGCTTGCATCGCGCGCTCACGGGTGTAGCCTCCGGAACCCAGCGAGCGTTCGAGGAGGCTTCCCCATGTCCGCGACGAACCTCGACCTGCCCGTCCTGATCTCCGCCGAGCAGATCCGGCGACGGGAGTTCGTGACGATCAGGCGCGGGTATGACCCCGACCAGGTCCGGGCGTACCTCGGGCAGCTCGCCGATCAGATCGAGCTGATGCGCATCCTGCTCCGCGACGCCCAGGCCGAGGCCGAGACTGCGCGCCGAACCCCCGCACAGGCGCGCCAGGATCCCTATCAGCTGCTCGGGGATCGGGTCGCGAGCGTGATCCGCGAGGCCGATCACGTGGCCGAGACCATCACGAGCGAGGCCCACCGCAACGCGGAAGACGTGACCCGCGAGGCCCGCACCGACGCGGACCGGATCCGAACCGACGCCCAGGCCAAGGCCGAGGAGGCCCGCTCGCGTGCGGAGCACGCCGTGCGGACCGCTCGCGAGGAGGCCGACCGGACGATCGCCGGGCTGTCCACTCGCCGCGACGCGTTGGTTGATCAGATCGCCTCGATGCAGGAGCGGCTGATCGGCGTCGCCCGTGATCTGGAGAGCGCGATGGACGTGCAGTTCACGATCCCGGACATCCCGGCGATCAAGGACCTGTTCGACGAGCCCGCCGAGGGGACACCGGCGGACGAGAACGGCACCTCGACCGCCGTGGCGCCGTCCGTCGAGGCCCGGGATGCCGCCGCCGATCCGACCGGGGTGGAGGCATCCGCCGTCCGCGAACCGTCGATCGTGGTGGCCGAGGCTCACGACGAGGACCCGGGCGTCCTCGACCCGTTCTACGAGGAGCTGTGGGAGGGGACCGGCGCGATGCAGCTCGACATCCCGGCGCTCGATCTCGACTGGGGCGACATCGAGGACGAGGGCGACGACCCTCCCCCGTACGCCTGAGGACCCCGTCGCGCCGTCGTAGCCCTCGTCGCATGCCTGGATAATCCCGGCATGGATCTGTCCGACCGACTCGCCGAGCTCGAGCAGCGCTACGAACGCCTCCAGGGCGAGATGGCGTCGCCCGACGTGGCCAAGGACCCCGATCGCCTGCGCAAGCTGGGCAAGGACTTGGCCGAGCTCGGCGAGATCGTCGCGCCGTTCCGCGAGTACCGGGCGGCCCTCCAGCAGGCCGAGGAGGCGACCGGCCTCGCCGACGAGGAGCCGGACCCAGAGATGGCGGCGTTCCTGCGAGGGGAGGCCGAGACCGCCGAGAGCCGGGCCGCCGGGCTGCGCACCCGCCTGGAGGCGCTGCTCGTCCCCAAGGATCCCAACGACGGCAAGGACATCGTGGTCGAGATCCGCGCCGGGGCTGGCGGCGACGAGGCGGCGCTGTGGGCCGGAACGTTGTACGAGATGTACCAGCACCAGGCGGAGCGCCGGCGCTGGAAGACCGAGGTGCTCTCGGCCTCGCCCTCGGATCTCGGAGGGTTCAAGGAGATCGTGTTCGAGGTCAAGGGCAGGGACGCGTACTCGCGGCTGAAGCACGAGTCCGGCGTCCACCGCGTCCAGCGCGTGCCCGTGACGGAGTCCTCCGGGCGCATCCACACATCGACCGCGACCGTGGCGGTGCTGCCGGCAGCCGAGGACGTCGAGGTCGACATCCGGCCGGAGGACCTGAAGATCGACGTGTTCCGTTCGGCGGGGCCCGGGGGGCAGTCGGTGAACACGACCGATTCGGCCGTCCGGATCACCCACAAGCCGACCGGCATCGTGGTCGGGAGCCAAGAGGAACGCTCGCAGCTGCAGAACCGCGAGAAGGCGATGCGGTACCTCCGCGCCCGCCTGCTCCATCGGGCGCAGGAGGAAGCCGCCGCCAAGGAGGCCGCCGCTCGACGCTCGCAGGTCGGCACGGGTGAGCGCTCCGAGAAGATCCGCACGTACAACTTCCCCGAGAACCGCGTGACCGATCACCGCGTCAAGCTGACGGTCCATCGCCTGCCCGATGTCCTGGCCGGGGACCTGGACGCGTTCGTCGACGCGCTGCACGCCGCCGAGCGCGCGGAGCAGCTGGCCCGGGGCGACGAGGGCGACGTGGAACGGGATCCCTGACCGTGCGTCCCGCCGAGGTCCTGCGCCGCGCGAGCGGCTACCTGGATCGGCACGGTGTCGAGAGCCCCGACGCGACGGCCGAGATCCTGCTGATGCACGTGCTCGGCACCGACCGCGCGGGGTTGTACGCGCGCTCGGCGGGCCTCGACACACGTGAGGCCCGCATGTTCGGGCGCGCGATCTGTCAGCGGTGCGCCGGGACGCCGGTGCAGCACCTGACCGGCGAGCAGCCGTTCCGAGGGATCACGCTCGAGATACGGGCCGGTGTGTTCATCCCTCGCCCCGAGACCGAGCTCCTCGTCGAATACGCGCTCGCGGAGGCCGGCGACCGAGAGGACCCCGTCGTCGTCGACGCGGGTACGGGCACCGGCGCGATCGCGCTCGCCGTCAAGCAGGAGCGGCCCGATGCCATGGTGTTCGCGACGGACCTGTCCGCCGAGGCCGTCGAGCTCGCCCGGGCGAACGCCGCACGGTTAGGGCTCGCCGTGACCGTCCTGGAGGGCGACCTCCTCGAATCGCTGCCCCTCGGCCTGCGCGGATGGGTGGATGTCGTCGTGAGCAATCCGCCGTACGTACCGGCGGAGGAGTTCGAGGACCTACCGGCCGAGGTGCGAGCCGATCCCGTCTTCGCGCTGGTCGGGGGGATCGAGGTCTACGAGCGGCTGGGCGCACAGGCCTCCCGATGGTTGCGCGGCGGCGGCCTCCTGGCGGTCGAGATCGAGGCCAGGCTCGGCGACCGCGTGGTGCGCGCGCTCTCGAACGCGTTCGCGGAGGTCCGTGTCGAGCCCGATCTCACCGGCCGCGACCGGGTGGTCCTCGCCCGGGCGCCGTGACGTCGGCGCTCGACCCCATCCAGGCGGCCGCTCGGGCGGCGCTCGACGGCTCGCTCATCGTCCTGCCGACGGACACGGTTTACGGCATCGGAGCTCGGCCCGACGATCCCTCCGCCACCGCGCGGCTGTTCGAGGCGAAGGGACGCCCGCGCGAGCTGGAGCTGCCGGTGCTCGTGCCCTCGACGGAGGCCGCCCGGCGGATCGCGAGCTTCGACGAGCGCGCCGAGGCACTCGCCCTCCGGTTCTGGGCCGGCCGGCTCACGATCGTGCTGCCGCGCACCCGGGTCGCTCGCGCGTGGGACCTGGGCGGAGACCCGACGACGATCGGCGTCCGGATGCCGCACGAGCCGCTCGCCCTCGCGGTGCTCGCGCGAACCGGCCCGCTCGCGGTGACGAGCGCGAACCGCAGCGGCGGGCCCAGGCGATCGACGTGCGAGGAGGTCGAGGCGACATTCGCCGACGCCGTCGAGGTCTATCTCTGCGCACCGGAGCCGCTCACCGGCTCGGCGTCGACGGTGGTCGACCTCGCCCATGGAAGGGCGTCCGTCCTGCGCCCCGGGGCGGTGTCGGAACGAGACATCGCCGAGGCGTTGCGCGATCTCGGATCGCCCGGAGGCTCCGAGGGGCCGGTGTAGACTCGCGGCCCCATGACGATGGTCCTGGTGGTCTGCACGGGCAACGTGTGTCGGTCGCCGATCACGGAAGGGCTCCTGCGCGTCGCGTTCGCGGAGCGGTTGGGGCCCGATGTGCTCGAGGTCGCATCCGCGGGAACGATGGGATGGACCGGGTCGGGCGCACATCCGAGGTCGATCCGCGCCGCCGGCGAGCGCGGGGTCGACATCTCGGATCATCGCGCACGCGAGGTCTCCGACGAGGACGTCGCCCGGGCGGATCTCATCGTCGCGATGGCCCCCGAGCACGCCATGGCATTCGCCGGCGAGGCGAGCTCGCGCACCTTCACGCTCAAGGAGCTCGTCCGGCTCCTCGAGGCGTTGCCCGAGGTGGAGGAGGCATCCCCCGGACGTCTGTCCGAGCGGGTCGCCGAGGCCGATCGACTCCGCCGGGGAGGCTTCGAGGGCGACCCGATGGACGAGGGGATCGCGGACCCGCTCGGCATGTCCCTGGACGTGTTCCGGGCCGTCGCCGCCGAGCTCGAGGCGTGGTGCTCGCGGCTGGCCGACGGGCTCGTCGGCCGCACGCACGCGCGGTCTGCCCCCGGATCGACGGGATCCTAGAGGTGCGGATCTCGATGGGATGCGACCACGCGGGGTATCCGCTCAAGGAGACGCTGAAGGCCTACCTGACCCAGCACGGGCACGAGGTGCTCGACGTCGGCACCGACTCGGAGGAGATGGTGGACTACCCGGACTTCTGCGCCGCCGCCGCGCGGGCGGTCGTCGAGGGGCGAGCCGACCGCGGGATCGTACTCGGCGGGTCGGGTCAGGGGGAGCAGCTCGCGGCCAACAAGGTCGTTGGTGCCCGTGCCGCGCTCTGCAACGACCTGCACCTCGCGGAGCTGTCCCGCCGCCACAACGACGCGAACGTGCTCGCGATGGGGGGCCGCATCGTGGCCGTGCAGCTCGCACGGGAGATCCTCCAGCTCTGGCTCGATACGCCGTTCGAGGGCGGACGTCACGAGCGACGGCTCCAGCAGGTCGCCGAGATCGAACGAGGAGAGCGCTGAGATGCCGGAACGTCGAGAGACGAGCGACGGGTTCGTCGCGGATTGGGATGCGCTGCTGGCGACCGATCCCGAGGTCGCCGACGCGATCTCGGGCGAGCTCGGGCGCGAACGGAGCACGCTGCGGCTGATCGCATCGGAGAACTACGCCAGCCCCGCGGTGCTCGCCGCACAGGCGTCGACGATGAACAACAAGTACGCGGAGGGATATCCGGGTCATCGGTATTACGGCGGCTGCCGGTTCGTGGACGTCACGGAGCAGCTGGCGATCGATCGCGCCAAGGAGCTGTTCGGCGCCGACCACGCCAACGTGCAGCCGCACGCCGGCGCGCAAGCCAACTTGGCCGTGTTCGGGGCGTTCCTGGAGCCGCGTTCGCAGGACAAGGTGCTCGGGCTTGTGCTCGCGCACGGCGGTCACCTCACGCACGGATCCCCGGTCAACGTGTCCGGCAAGTGGTTCACCTTCATCGGCTACGAGGTCGACCGGGAGACCGAGCAGCTCGACTACGACCGGATCCGCGACCTGGCCAGGGAGCATCGACCCAAGGTCGTGCTCGCAGGCTTCACCGCGTACCCCAGGGTGATCGACTGGGTCGCGTTCCGGAGCATCGCGGACGAGGTCGGCGCGATCCTGTGGGTCGACGCGTCGCACTTCATCGGGCTGTGCGCCGGCGGCGCGTACCCGAGCCCGGTGCCGTTCGCCGACGTCGTGACCTTCACCACCCACAAGACGCTTCGAGGCCCGCGGGGCGCGATCATCCTGGCCCGCGAGGAACACGCCAAGGCGATCGACAAGGCGGTCTTCCCGATGATGCAGGGCGGACCGCTCGAACATGTGATCGCGGCCAAGGCCGTGTGCCTGAAGGAGGCGATGGCCCCGTCGTTCACGGAGTACGCGGCGCGCGTCGTGCGCGCCTCCCGAGCCCTCGCGCAGGGCCTCGCGGACGAGGGCGTCCGGATCGTGTCGGGCGGGACGGACTCGCACCTGTCCCTGTGCGACCTGCGACCGCTCGGGATCGGCGGCAAGCAGGCCGAGACCCTCTGTGACGAGATCGGGATCGCGATCAACAAGAACGGGATCCCGTTCGACCCGCAGCCGCCGCTCGACCCCTCGGGCATCCGGGTGGGCACCCCGGCGCCGGCGACCCTGGGCATGGACGAGCCCGAGATGAAGGAGGTCTCGAGCATCATCGGCGAAGCTCTGCGCAACCCCGGCGACGAGCGGGTCGCCGCCGCGAGCCGCGCGCGCGTGGCCGAGCTGGTGGCTCGCTTCCCCGCCTACCCAGGCTGAGGGCCTCGTCTGCCGCACCGGTCGGGGAGCGCCCGCTAGGGGGTAGCATCGCCTCACAGCGTGCGTCCGTATCTCCTGGTGTTCGCGGCGAGTGCCGGCGTGACCTTCGCGGTCACGCCCATCGTTCGTCGGCTGGCGCTCCGGCTCGGTTGGATCGACCACCCCTCCGACCGCAAGGTCCATCCGAAACCCACACCGACCGCGGGGGGGCTCGCGATGTACGTCGGCCTCGCGGCCGGTCTCCTGGCGGCCCGGGTGATCCCCTTCCTGTCCGGCCTGCACCAAACGTCCTCCGAGCTCGACGCGGCCTTCGTGGCCGCGACCGTGGTCGTCGTGCTGGGGCTGGTGGACGACACGCGCGGCGTCACCGCCATCGGGAAGCTCGCGGGCCAGGTGCTCGCCGCCGGAATCGTCGTGCTCCTCGGCGTCCAGCTCCTCTATTTCTACTTCCCGGGTCAGGGCGTGGTCTCGCTCTCGCCGGACGTCGCCGTCCCGCTCACCGTGTTGTGGATCGTGGCGCTCATGAACGCGGTCAACCTCGTCGACGGGCTCGACGGCCTGGCGGCCGGCATGGTCGCGATCGCGGCCATCGCCTTCTTCGCGTACTTTCGAACCCCCGATGGCGGCGACCAGGCCAGCGTCGCCGCGCTCATGTCGACGATCGTCGCGGGGGTGGCACTCGGCTTCCTGCCGTGGAACTTCCACCCGGCGAAGATCTTCATGGGCGACTCGGGCGCGCTCCTGCTGGGGCTGCTCATGGCGGTCGCCACGATCTCGGGGGTGGGACAGAACCTCGAGGGCCCGAGCGGCGGCGACCTCGCCGCCGTCGCGATCCCGATCGCCGTCCCGCTGCTCGTCCTCGCCGTCCCGCTGCTCGACGTCGTGCTCGCGATCGTCCGACGGATGCGGAAGGGAATCGGGATCGGGCACGCCGACAAGGAGCACATCCACCACCGTCTGATGGACATCGGCCACTCCCACCGGCAGGCCGTCCTGCTGATGTACCTGTGGGGCGCGCTGATCGCGGGCGCCGCGCTGGTGGCCGCCTACGTGAACGGGCGGATCCTCGTCGCCGCGATCCTGGTGTCGGCGGTATTGGTCGCGACCGTCCTGCCTCGCCTGATCCGGGACCGGACCCCGCGTGGGAGCGACCGGCAGCCGGTTCGGGTCGTTGCCGATCGTCGCGCAGGAAAGCATCGGCGGCGGGCGGAATCGGACGGGTCCGCGCGCGAGGCCACCCCGGTGCAGGCGGTGGGCGAGCCTGCGTCTCCCGACGCCGACGGCGTGCCGTTGCGTTCGGAGTCGACGCCGGCACGATCGGACATCCCGGCGACGTCGAAGACGCGTGACACGGCCTGACGTCGGCCGCTCGCCCGGATGGCCCGCTCGAGGCGTCCTGAGGCATAATCCCGGCTTCGAAGGCGTGTCACGGGCATCGACTCGTACTCCTCGGTAGAACGGGAGGCTGCTTGCCGGATATCGACGTTCGCCTCGAACGCGTCTCGAAGACCTTCGGCGAGGCGGTGGCCGTCGACGATCTCTCGCTCGACATCGCCGAAGGGGAGTTCTTCAGCATGCTCGGCCCCTCCGGGTGCGGCAAGACGACGACGCTCCGGATGATCGGCGGGTTCGAGGAGCCGTCGCGGGGCACGGTGTATCTCGGCGGCCGAGACGTCACGGACCAGCCCCCGTACAAGCGGGACGTCAACACCGTGTTCCAGTCCTACGCGCTGTTCCCGCACCTGAACGTGTTCGAGAACGTGGCCTTCGGCTTGCGGCGACGGAAGGTGGCCAAGGGCGATATCAAGGCGCGCGTCGACGATGCGCTCCGGCTCGTGGAGATGTCCGGCTTCGAGGAACGCAAGCCGGGGCAGATGTCCGGCGGGCAGCAGCAGCGCGTGGCCCTCGCACGAGCCCTCGTGAACCACCCCAAGGTCCTGCTCCTGGACGAGCCCCTCGGGGCTCTGGACCTCAAGCTGCGCAAGCAGATGCAGCTCGAGCTCAAGCGCATCCAGCAGGAGGTGGGGATCACTTTCATCTACGTCACGCACGATCAAGAGGAAGCCATGACGATGTCCAACAGGTTGGCCGTGATGCGGGCCGGTCGCGCCGAGCAGATCGGTCCCCCCGAGGAGGTCTACGAGAACCCGCAGACGCAGTTCGTCGCGGCTTTCCTGGGCGCCTCGAACCTGCTGGAGGGCGACCTGAAGGAGCAGACGGAAGCGATGTCGATGGTGCTCCTTTCTGGCGGGGACGTCGTTCACCTGCCGAACGAGCGGGCGCCCTTCCGGACCGGCGACAGCGTCTTGGTCGGCGTGCGCCCCGAGAAGATCACGATCGCACCCGATGGACAGCGGCCGGAAGGGACCGGGTGGAACTCGGTCTCGGGGTTGCTGCGCATGGCCACCTATATCGGGGTCAGCCATCAGTACAAGGTCGAGGGTCCCGCAGGGCACGAGCTCACGGTCTGGGTGCAGAACCTCGGAGCCGAGCCCGCCCCGGCGCCCGGCGATCGGGTGACGCTGTCCTGGCGGTGGGAGCACACGTTCGCGGTTCTGCCGCAAGCTGGTCTATCGATCGAGGACTCGATGGAGGAGGAGCCCTGATGAGCGAGGAACGTCCGACCGTCGACCCCGCAGCGATGCAGCGGGCAATGCGGCACCGATTGACCCGGCGGAGCCTGCTGAAGGGTGCGGGCGCAGGGATCGCGGGCTTCAGCCTCGCATCCATCCTGGCAGCCTGCAATTCGGAGGGAGGGGGGACCACCAGCGGCGAGGGTCCTGCCCCCGAGGATGTCTTCAGCGGTGAGCCCGGGGACCAGCTCAACTTCGCGAACTGGCCCGCGTACATGGACCAGGCCAAGGACAAGGACGGAAACGTCTACCATCCGACGCTGAAGACCTTCCAACAGCAGACCGGCATCGAGGTCAACTACCAAGACGTCATCAACGACAACGCGGAGTTCTTCGGCAAGATCCAGCCATTGCTCGCGGCCGGGGACGACCCCGGCTGGGACCTGATGGTCATCACGAACGGGCGGTACTACACCGCGCTCACCAACAACGGCTGGGTCTACGAGCTCGACCCGTCGAAGCGGCCGAACTTCGACGCGAACGCGGCTAGCTGGGCCAAGGATCCCTTCTACGACAAGGGGAACAAGTACGGGATGGCATGGCAGTCGGGCATCACCGGGATCGGAGTGAACACCAAGCTCGTGAACGGGTCCATCACGAAGATGGACGACCTCGCGGACCCTGCCAAGGTGGGGACCAACAGCGTGGGGATGATCACTGGAGACATGCCCGACTGGGTGATGGTCAACCTCGGCATCGACCCGGTCACGTCCGGGCCCTCCGAGTGGAAGGAAGCCGCGGCCTGGCTCCAGATGCAGAAGGATTCCGGCACCGTCCGCAAGTATTACGGCAACGACTACCTGCCCGACCTGCAGGAGGGCAACCTCACGGCTGCGATGGCCTGGTCCGGGGATGTCCTGTACTCGCACGTATGGCTGCTCCTGGACATGGAGTACGTCTTCCCGGAGGGCGGGGCGCTGATCTGGATCGACAACATGATGGTCCCCGCGGGCGCGCAGAACCCGGTGGGTGCCGCCGAGATCATGGATTTCTATTACAACCCCGTGAACGCGACGAAGCTGACGGAGTGGATCCTGTACATGTCGCCCGTCCCGGAGACGCAGAAGCTGATCCAACAGGACGCCGAGAAGAACTTCGACCAGGGGTACAAGGGATACGCAAAAAAGCTCGAGGAGACGGCCAGCAGCCCATTCCTGTATCCCGGCGAGGAGTTCCTGTCGCGGACGTCCTTCGGCTTCAGCGATTGGACGGACGAGACGGCGCAGGAATGGGACTCGATCTTCTTGCCGATCTCGCAGGGCTGAGCCCGACGGCATGAACGCGGTCGACGAGACGATCGCCCAGGGACCGACCGGCGATGCTCCCGCGCGGGGGCGCGGCCTGAGGGCGCGCCGGAGGCTCGTCCCCTACTACTTGCTCACGCCCGGAGGGGTGTTCCTCATCCTGTTCTTCCTCGTGCCGCTCGGCCTCATGCTGTACACCTCGCTCGAGAGCGGCGGCCTCCTCTCTGGGGGATTCCGGTTCTCGTGGGCGTTCGACAACTACGCGAACGCCCTTGGGCAATACCGCGTCCAGTTCGTGCGCGCGCTTGCGTACTCGATCATCGTGACGATGGCCGCGCTGCTGCTCGCCTATCCGATGACGTACTGGATCGCGTTCTACGCAGGCCGATGGAAGACCTCGCTGCTGCTGCTGATCTTGATCCCGTTCTTCGTGTCATTCGTCATCCGCACGATCCAGTGGAAATTCATCCTCGGGGACAACGGCCCGATCCTCGGCCCCCTCAAGAACATCGGGCTCCTGTCGGATAACTTCCGCGTCTTGGCGACGCCGTTCGCCGTCGTGGCAGGGATCACCTACAACTTCCTTCCGTTCACTGCGCTGCCGCTGTACGTCGCGCTGGAGCGGATCGACAAGCGTCTGGTTGAGGCCGCCAAGGATCTGTACGCGACCCGATGGCAGGCCTTCCGCAAGGTCGTATGGCCCCTGTCCCTGCCGGGCGTCTTCGCGGCGTTCCTGCTCACATTTGTCCCCGCCACCGGGGACTATGTGAATGCATCCCTGCTTGGCGGGCCGGGCACGACGATGATCGGCAACATCATCCAGGAGAAGTTCCTGACCGAACTCGACTATCCGGAGGCGGCTGCGCTCTCGGTGATCCTGATGGTCGTCATGTTGCTCCTTGCGACGGTCTATGCACGCATCCTCGGGACCGAGGACGTCCAGCGCGCCGCGGGGGCGGGGGCGTGAGCACCATCGCGGCCGGTGTGAGGACGACCAAGGAGCTCGGCCCGGCACCACTGAATGCGCCGCACAAGCGGTGGACGCGCTTCATTCTGCCGACCTACACGATTGCGATGATCATCTACCTGGCCAGCCCGATCTTCGTGATGATCCTGTACAGCTTCAACGACGTCCCGTTCGATCGGCAGAACGCGCATTTCTGGGGCTTCACGGTGGACTGGTGGAAGAACTTCCTGGGCTTCCCGGGGCTGGGCGACGCGTTCAAGAACTCGCTGAAGATCGCGCCCGTCGCCGCAGCCATCGCAACGGCGCTTGGTGCCCTGTTCGGCCTGGCGCTCGGTCGCTACCGCTTCCGCGGACTGAGCCTGGTCGATTTCGTGATCTTCCTGGCGATCGCCGTGCCCGAGATCGTCCTGGGTTCGTCGCTACTTTCGGCGTTCATCCTGGCCGGAGTACCGCTCGGCTTCACGACGATCATCCTGTCCCACATCGGCTTCTCGATCGCGTTCGTCGCGGTCACCGTACGTGCCCGGGTGCAGGGCCTGGATCGGAACCTGGAAGACGCGGCTCAGGACCTGTTCGCCAACCCCATCGCCACGTTCTTCAAGGTGACGCTTCCCTTGATCGCTCCCGCCCTGCTGGCAGGCTTCCTCCTCGCGTTCGTCCTGTCCCTGGACGATTTCGTGATCACCAACTTCGTTGCGGGACCGACGAACACCTTCCCGCTGTGGGTCTTCGGAGCGCAGCGGATCGGGATCCCCCCGACCGTGAACGTCATGGGGACGATCCTGTTCACGGCGGGCGTCCTAGCCGCCGCCATCAGCGTGCTCGCGCAGCGTCGGCGATCGACGTCGTAACCGCCGCTTCTTCTCGCCGGTCCGGCAGAGCGGCGCCGAGTTCGTGAAATCTTTCACAAGCTCCCAAAGAAAGGCCCTTCTAGCTGCGGAAACGGCCGCGATGACGTGGCCCAAAGGCCCTGGATATACTTCCGCGCCCATGGCGGGTTCGAGCGGCGACGGCGCGTGGGCCGGCATGGGGATCGGGTGGGCGGTCGTCTCGACGCTGATCGGGGGGATCGCCGTGTGGGGAGGCCTCGGGTACCTGGCCGATCGGCTGCTCGGGCTCAACCCGCGCATCCTCACGGCGGTGGGGATCGTGCTGGGGGCCGGGGCGGCCATCTACCTCGTGTACCTGCGATTCGGCAAGGGGGAGGGGAACCGCGATGGCGCCTGAACGAGAGATGATCCGGCGCATCTCGCCGTTCGCGCTTCCCGTAGCGGTTGCCGCGTTCGCCGTGGGGACGCTGGTGAACGGCACCGATGCCGGGTGGTCGGCGGCCATCGCGATCGTCGTGGTCTACCTGAACTTCGTCGCCCACGGTTCCTCGTTGGCGCTCGCGGCCACGATCTCGCCCACGATGATCTACGCGGTCGGCCTCGGGGGTTTCCTGGTGCGCCTGGGCCTCATCCTGCTGGTCATCGCGCTGCTCCAGCAGACCGAGTGGTTCTCGATCGTCGCCTTCATCGCCGCCCTCATCCCGTCGACGATCGCCCTGCTCGTCGTCGAGATGAAGCTGCTCTCCGGCCGGATGCAGGCAGATCTGTGGGCGGACCCGAACGCCCGTCGCGAGGCGGCGCCGTGACGGGGGCCGCCGGGGCGATCCTCGCCGCGTTCGAGCCGCCCACGACGAAGGACTTCGTCTGGGGGTGCTGGGGGCCGTCTCTGCGCGCGGGTGGCCTCGAGTTCTGCCTCAACTTCATCACGTTCCTCGTCCTGCTTGGGTTCGTGCTCATGGTGTCCTTCTTCTACTTCGGTCTGCGGAGACCCCGGGTCGTACCGGGGAAGCTGCAGAGCCTCGCGGAGATGGGGATCTCGTTCGTGAACGAGAACATCGCCACGCCGATGCTCGGCCCAGACAGCTCGCGGTTCATGCCCTTGCTGGTGACGTTCTTCTTCGCGATCTTCTTCTGGAACATCTTCGAGGTGGTTCCCGGCATCAACTTCTCGTCCAACAGCCGGATCGCGTTCCCGCTCGTGATGGCGATCGTGGCGTGGGTCACCTACAACGCGGTCGGGATCGCCAAGCACGGGTTCCTCGGCTACCTGCGGCACGTGTGCTTCCCGCCGGGGGCGCCGGCAGGGCTGTACATCCTGTTGGTCCCGATCGAGTTCTTCACACAGATCCTCATCCGGCCGATCACCCTGTCGGTTCGACTCTGGGCCAACTTCGTGGCCGGGCACTTCCTGCTCGCGGTGTTCTTCCTGGGCACGATCGCGATGCTCGAGGGGGGCTTCCTCGCGATCTTCGCCCCGTTCTCGTTCGCCATCTCGATCGCGCTCGTGGGCTTCGAGATCTTCGTGTCGGGGTTGCAGGCATTCATCTTCTCGATCCTCACCGCGTCCTACATCGGCGGGGCGTTGGCCGAGGAGCACTAGACAAGGAGGCAGCATGTTGGGATTGCT
>JBKPRY010000083.1:0-7877 GCA_046734755.1 Actinomycetota bacterium
GCCCACGCCGACCGTCGCGAGCTCCCGTGCGAACACGATCGCGTTGGACTTCACACGCATCGAGACGATCCACGCGAACCGAAGGTCGCGCCATTCGTCCTCGGTGGGTCGCCGCGTCGACACGACCTTGAGCTCGGCCGCACTCTCGGGTGCGGCGTCGGCGTCCTGCACGAGCGCGCCTCCGGGCAGCACGCGCACGTTGAGACCTCCCGGTTCGGGCAACGGGGCTCGGACCACGCGCAGCCCCTTGCGGTGGGCGAACACCTCCAGCGCGGCCACGGTGAAGGACGGCGCGACCACGACCTCCGTGAACACCTCGGCCATCGCCCGCGCCGCGTCCTCGTCCGCCTCACGCCCGAACGCTACGATCCCGCCGAATGCGCTCACGGTGTCGGACTCGAACGCCGACGCGTACGACGACACGAGCGTGTCCCGGACGGCCGCGCCGCACGGATTGTTGTGCTTCACGATCACGGCGGCGGGACCGAGGGGCTCGAGGTCCGCGGCGAGCGTGAGCGCCGCATCCACGTCCAGCCAGTTGTTGAACGACATCTCCTTGCCCTCGACGAGCAGCTCCGCGCCTCCCAGCACCCCGGGCCCACCCGACGCTCGATACAACGCCCCGCGCTGATGCGGGTTCTCGCCGTACCGGAGATCCGCCACCTTGTCGAACGCGAGTCCGACGAACGCCGGCATCCCGGCATCGTCCGAGGCGAACCACCCGGCGACCGCGGCGTCGTAGGCCGCCGTGTGGGCGAACGCTTCGGCGGCCAACGCGCGTCGCGTCTCGAGCGACAGACCTCCCTCGGTCCCGATCGTCTCGAGGACCTCGCCGTAGCGCGACGGGCTCACGACGACGCCGACCGAGGCGAAGTTCTTCGCGGCGGCGCGGACCATCGCCGGTCCGCCGATGTCGATCTTCTCGATCACGTCGTCCTCGCCGGCCCCGCTCACCACGGTCTCGCGGAAGGGGTACAGGTTCACGACGACGAGATCGATCGGCTCGATGTCGAGTTCGGCGAGCTGCGAACCGTGCTCGGGCTTGCGCCGGTCGGCCAGGATGCCCGCGTGGATCCTCGGGTGCAGCGTCTTCACGCGCCCGTCGAGCATCTCGGGGAACCCCGTCACCGCTTCGACCGGGGTGACGTCGATGCCGGCCGCGGCGATCGTCGCCGCCGTCCCGCCGGAGGAGACGAGCTCGACACCGAGGGCGGAGAGCTCGCGCGCGAGGTCGACCACCCCCTCCTTGTCGAACACCGCGAGGAGCGCCCGCCGGACCGGGCGGACGTCGCTCATCTCGGCGCCGCCTGCACCACGCGGACGATGCGGCCGTCGACCACCAGTCGGCCCTCGCCGAGAGCCCGGACCGCCGCGGGCAGGAGCCGATGCTCCACCTCGTGGATGCGCTCCTCGAGCGCATCGGGATCCTCGTCCGGGCGGACCTCGATCGCCTCCTGGAGCACGATGGGGCCGTGATCGACCTCCTCGTCGACCAGGTGCACGGTCACCCCGGTCACCTTGATGCCCCACGCCAGGGCGTCGGCGACCGCGCTCGTGCCGGGGAACGCCGGGAGCAGCGCCGGATGCACGTTCAAGATCCGATCGGGGAACGCCCCGACGAGCTCGGGCCCCACGATCCGCATGTAGCCGGCGAGCGCGACGAGTTCGATCGCGCGGTCGCGCAGGATCTCGACCAGGGCGTGGTCGAAGGCGACTCGATCACCGAAGGCCGCGGGGTCGACGTGCATCGCCTCGACGGATCGACCCCGCGCCCGGTCGAGGGCTCGCGCACGTGCGCGGTCGCTGATCGCGAGGACGACCCATGGACCGACGACCGGGTCGTCGAGGAGCGCCTGCAGGTTCGTCCCCGCTCCCGAGGCGAGAACGGCCACCCGAGCGGTCACGTGCGCACGCTAAGGAGGGTCCGCCGAACCGTCAACCGTGACCAGGGGAGGGTGGCGGTACCCTTCGGTCGTGCCACCGGACGAGCGCTCATCGAAGGTCCTCGATCGGTGCGACCGGCATCCGGGAAGCCCGGCGGTCGCGCGGTGCGGCGGGTGCGGCCGCCCGATGTGCCTCGCGTGCTCGACGCCGGTGCGCGGGGAGAACTTCGGCAGCGAGTGCCTCGCCGACGTCTTGGGCCCCGATGCCGGCGACACGATCGACCCGAGCACACCGCGTTCCGACCGGGGCACCCGAACGTTCGCGCTCGCGGCGTTCGGCGTCGCCGTCCTCGCGACGGCGCTCCCGTGGAGTCGGTTCGGCCCGGGTTCGGGCGCGTTCGGCGCCTGGACGCGGAGCGGCCATTGGTCCCTGCTCGCCGCGCTCGCCGCGCTCGGCGGACTCGTCATCACCGCCGCGCGACTGCGTTCCCGGCTGCGGGATCCAAGGTGGGACGTCGCGATCGCGGTTCTCGGGGCGCTGGTGGTGGTCGCCTCGCTGCTTTCGGTGCTGTTCCCGCCGGCGTTCTCGCGGCCCTGGCTCGGACCATGGTTCGCCGTCATCGCCGGCGCGATGGCGTGTGGGACGTCGATCCTGGCCGCCAGGAGCGCCCGAAACACAAGTGCCGTAGGCATTTGACTCGGCACTATGCTCGGTGTTCGATAGCCCCGGCTCGAGGAGCCGCGAGCGGCGCGGGGAGCCCAGAAAGGAGCCTGCATGTCGCAGTCGGGTGGGTTCGACTGGTCGAAGATGTCCACGGCCAGCAGGATCTTGATCATCGCTGGGGCGATCTACATCATCGACCTCTTCCTCCCATGGCAAAGCGCCGATCTCGGCCCACTCGGGACGTTTACGGTGAGCGGCGTGCACGGGATCGGCGTGCTGAACCTTCTCCTCGCGATCGCGCTCGTCGCCTGGGAGGTGATGGCCATCGCGGGGGTGGAGATCAACGCACCCAAGTCGTTGGTCAGCGCCGCGCTCGCGGGCGGGATCGTGCTCTTCACGATCTTGAAGATCATCGTCGACAACGAGTCGATCGCGATCTTCGCCTGGATCGGGCTCATCCTGGCACTGGTGATCGGGTACGGCGGGTGGATGCGTTGGCAGGAACACCAGGCCTCTGGTGGCGGCATGGGTGGAAGCAGCACCGGTGGCACCGCTCCCCCTCCGATGCCCGGCGGCCCACCGGCTTGACGGGCTGAGCTCCCCACCGATCGTGGCGAAACGGCCCGGCGATCCGCCGGGCCGTTCGCGTTCCCTCGACCTGGATCTCTCGTCCTCTGCGGGACGTACGATGCTCAGGACGCCGTGAAGCGATGCCCGTTCTGCGCCGAAGAGATCCGGGACGAAGCGATCAAGTGCCGCTTCTGCGGCAGCATGCTCGACGAGCCCATCTCCAACCCTCCGCCGGATCAATCGAGCTCGTCGACCGGCGACGAGGCGCTCCAGTTCACTCACTCGGGCTCGCGGTACCTCCTCGGGTACGGACGGGACTTCTTCGGCATCTGGGACCGCCAGGGCGGTCACGGTCCTGTCTCGCGCTACCCCAGGACCGACGACGGGTGGCGGTCGGCCTGGCTCTCGTTCTCCGCGTGGGAGCCGCAGAGCGCGGAGGTGGGCATCGGCCCCGCATCCACCGGGCTCTCGACGGCCTCCCCGCAGCGCGGCGCCTGGGCGGCGGCGCCGGCGCGGCGCCGGGTGAGCGGTGCCTGGTGGCTCCTCCCGATCTTCTTGGGCTGGCTCGGTGGCCTGATCGCCTGGCTCGTCAACAAGGACGCGGACCCCAAGCTCGCCCGGGCGTTGCTCGTCACAGGGATCGCGAGCAGTGTGGTCGTGTGGTTGCTCATCCGGCTGGTGTCCGCGCCCACCGCGACCTTCTGAACCCCGACGTCGCGGCTCCGAGCGAACCGCCGATCACCCCCCAGGCGAGCGCGACCAGGGTCCCGGTGACCGGATCGGGACCGATCCACAGGTGGCCACCTCGACCGACGGCATCTGCGTCCGCGCCGTACGACAAGGTGATCGACGATGCCACGATCGCCGCGAGCATCACGAGTGCGAAGACGGCGCCGGCCGCGGCCCCCACGGCGGCTGCAGCAGCCCCCGAACGCTCCGAGACGGACCCGGCCCATCGGCCGCCTGCGATCGTCGCGATCGCGGGGACGAGCAGGAACGCTAGGTATCCCGGCGGCGCCTTCCCGAACGCCACCTCGCCGCTCGACATGTCGAAGGACGGGAACCGCCCGTAGCACAGAAGGTCCGTGCGCTCGCTCCCCCGGACAACGTCACACGCTCCGGCGGCAGGGACGAAGGTCCAGATCGCCTCGTTCGGCGAGAGTGCGAGGTGATGGGCGAGGAGGGCCGATCCCTCTCCCGGTCGCTCGAACACGGTATCGAGATACCGAGCCGTCGACGGTGTCGCGAGGGCGACGGCCTCGTCCGGTTGGGCGATCCCGGCAACGAACAGGCCGAGGTAGGAGAGGGCGAGCGCGAACAGGAACATCCGCCACCCGCCGCCGAGCACCGCCCGCGCGCGCGCGGCCGACGGGTCGGGCGGCGAGGAAACCCAGGACCACACCCCGCCCGAGGCCCCCGCCAACGCCGCGATCACGAAGGGGAACACCAGCGCCTGCCACGCGGACAGGGAGATCCGGACGCCGCCGGTCACGAACGACCCGAGCTCGACGGGTTCCTCGAAGCGCACCAGCAGCGCGACGAGCAGGACCGGCGGGGCGTAGCCCAGGGCGACCCGAGACCCGGTCAGCGCCCGAACGCCGACCCGGTCGCCGAACGCCGAGCGCCGCCCGGCGCGGAACAACAGCCAGACGGCCAGGGCCGTCACGGCGAGTAGGGCAACACCGAGCTCGACGGTGGCCGAACCGCCACGAGGGAGGTTCGCGCCCGGCAGCCTCGACGCGTCGACCGCGATATGGCCCTCGAACACCACGGTTACGTGGTGGAACGGACCGAGATAGAGCGCCCCGACCCGAACCGCGCCCCCGAACGACACGCCCGGGGCCGCGACCCCGAGCGTGGTCACGGCGGCGACGAGGCCGATGCCGCCGATCAGCAGGAAGACCAGGAACCCCCGCAGGAGCGACCCCTGCCAGCCCGAGGATCCATCGGGGAGCACGGGCCCGCGTCCGGGCTCGGTCACGGCAAGGCGACGTGGACGAGCTCGGCGACCTCGCTTGGTGTTCGGCCGACCCCGACGCCGGCGGCCTCCAGCGCCTCGGCCTTGGCCGGCGCCGTCCCGCTCGACCCCGTGATGATCGCCCCGGCGTGCCCCATGCGCTTGCCCGGCGGGGCCGTGAACCCGGCGATGTAGGAGACGACCGGCTTGGTCATGCCGTCGGCGATGAACGCCGCGGCTCGCTCCTCGTCGTCGCCGCCGATCTCGCCGATCATCACGACGAGGTCGGTCTCGCCGTCCGCCTCGAAGCGTTCGAGCGATCCGATGAACCCGATGCCGTGCACGGGATCGCCCCCCATCCCGACGCACGTGGACTGGCCGATGCCGCGCTGCGTGAGCTCGTGCACGATCTGGTACGTGAGCGTCCCGCTGCGGCTGACCAGGCCCACGCGGCCGGGTGCGCAGATCTCTCCCGGGATGATCCCGACGTTGGCGCGACCCGGCGAGATCAGGCCGGGACAGTTCGGGCCGACGAGCACGGTCTCGGTTCCCCGCAGGTAGGCGGCGACCTGGGCCATGTCGCGCACCGGGATGCCCTCGGTGATGCATACCACCAGGCCGATCCCCGCGTCCGCCGCCTCGTAGATCGCCTCGGCGGCGAATCGCGCCGGCACGAAGATCAGGGACGTGTCCGCGCCGGTGGCCGCGATCGCATCCTCCACCGTGTCGAAGACCGGGATCCCCTCGACGTCCTGTCCGCCCTTGCCGGGCGTGACGCCGGCGACCACGTCGGTCCCGTACGAGCGGTTCCGCAGCGAGTGGAACGTTCCCTCCGAACCCGTGATCCCCGCGACCACGACCTTCGTGCCCTCATCGACGAGGATCGCCATCGTTACGCGACCGCCTCGCGCGCGAGCTCGGCCGCACGCTCGGCGGCCTCGAGCATCGTGGCCGCGGGCACGATCCTCGGGTGGTTCGCCTCGGCGAGGATCCGCCGCCCCTCCTCCGCGTTCGTGCCGTCGAGCCTCACGACGATCGGCACCCGCGGGACCACTCGTTCGAGCGCCTCCAGGATCCCGCGCGCGACCAGGTCGCACCGCGTGATCCCGCCGAAGATGTTCACGAGCACGCTCCTCACGCTCGGGTCCGAGAGGATCACCTCGAGTGAGGTCGCCATGACCTCCGCGCTCGCCCCGCCACCGACGTCGAGGAAGTTGGCGGCATCCGCGCCCGCCTGCTTCACGACGTCGAGGGTCGACATCACGAGCCCCGCGCCGTTGCCGATGATGCCGACCTCCCCGTCGAGCTTCACGTACTGGAGCCCGGCATCCTTAGCGCGTCGCTCGATCGGATCGATCGGGAACGAATCCGCCAGGGCCGCGGCGTCCGGCTGGCGGAAAAGGGCGTTGTCGTCGACCGTGACCTTCGAGTCCAGCGCCATCACCGTCCCGTCCGTCAACAGTACGAACGGGTTGATCTCGACGAGCGTGGCGTCGGTCTCGGCGAGGAGTGCGTACGCCTTCGTCACCAGGTCCGAGGCGCCCTCGCGCGCCTCGACGGGCAGATGTCCGGTCAACCGGCGAGCGTGGTACCCACGCAGGCCGCGGACCGGGTGGACGTGCACACGACGGATCGCCTCGGGCTTGGTGCGCGCGACCTCCTCGATCTGCATGCCGCCGTCGTTCGACACCATCGCGAGGTAGGTGCCCTCGCCGCGATCGAGGGAGATCGCGGCGTAGAACTGGGCGGCGATGTCGACGAGCCGCTCGACCAGCACACGTGTCACCGTCGCGCCGCCGAACCCCTGCTCCAGCATCCGCGCCGCCTCGCGCGCCGCCTCCTCGGGCGAGTGGACGAGCGCGACGCCGCCGCCCTTGCCCCGTCCACCCATCTGCACTTGCACCTTGACGGCGACGTGCCTGCCGAGGCGTTCGGCGGCATCGGCCGCCTCGAGCGGCGTGGTCGCGACGGTTCGTTCGGGGAGGGGGATGCCGGCCCTCGCGAACAGGTCCTTGCCTTGATGCTCGTAGAGATCCACTCAGGAGGCCCGGTGATCGGAGAGGCGTTCGTTGAGCCAGTCGACGATCTCGGTGGTCGAGGCTCCGGGCGTGAAGATCCGCTCGATGCCGGCCTCCTCGAGCTTGGGGATGTCGTCCCTGGGGATGATGCCGCCGCCGAACACCAACACATCCCCCGCACCCTTGTCGCGCAGGAGCTTGACCACCTTCGGGAACAGCGTCATGTGCGCTCCGGAGTGGCAGGACAAACCGACCGCGTCGGCATCCTCCTGGATCGTGGTCTCGGCGATCTGCTCCGGCGTCTGGTGCAGGCCGGTGTAGATGACCTCGAACCCCGCGTCGCGAAGGCTCCGAGCGATCACCTTGACCCCGCGGTCGTGACCGTCGAGGCCCGGTTTCGCGACGATGATTCGGTGCTTGCCGGGCATGTGCAGGCAGTCTAGCGAAGCCGCCTGGATGACCCGCTTGCGGGCGCCCTGCGCCGCATCGCCGGCCGGCATCTCCGCTCCCATGCGCGGCATCCTGCCTCGTTGCCCTGCCTGGGAACGCCGGATACCCTCGACGTGGCAGCTGAAGCGCTATACAAAGTGTCATCCACGGGCCGGGAGCGGGGCATGGGAGGACGGAAGTCGCGACGCACCGCGATCGTCGCCGACCGCCGGCCGCTCGAACGTGGGCTCGCCCGCTTCCTGCTCGAGGAACGCGGACTGTTCGTCGTGGGGGAAGCGGCGACGATGGCCGACGTCCTCCTTCAGGTGCAGCAGCTGAAGCCCGACCTCCTGGTC
>JBKPRY010000084.1:0-1255 GCA_046734755.1 Actinomycetota bacterium
TTCACGCTCGACGACGGCAGCGTGGACGAAACCATCGAGCCCGGCGCGACCAAGACCGTCACCGTGGACGTCTCCGCATCCACGGGCTTCCATTGCAAGATCCATCACCAGATGACGGGACAGATCGAGGTCGCGTAGGGATCCGCGTCAGATGTAGTTAGACGGAGAAGGAGTCGCCGCAGGCGCACTCGTGCTTCGCACGCGGGTTGAGCATCTTGAGGCCGCCGCCAAGGAGCGCGTCGTTGAACTCGAGGGTCGACCCCTCGACGATCGGCGCGCTCCGGCGGTCCACCAGGACCCGAACGCCGTCCGCCGCGGGGATCACGTGATCGTCCGCCTCGGCGGCATCGGCGAAGGAGAGCTCGTAGGAGAAGCCCGAGCACCCACCGGCGACCACCCTGACGCGGAGCACCGGCTCGGTGCGCCCCTCCTTGGCGGCGAGCTGCCGGATCTTGCCGGCGGCCCGATCCGTCACCGTGATGACCGTTGCGGTCTGTTCCACGCCACCAAGGATACCCGGCGTCCGCGTCACGAAGGCGCGGCACGAGCACGAACGTCGAGGAACCGCGTGAACACCCGCGCGTAGATGCGCGCGGCGGCCACCAGCTGGGCGATCTCGACGGACTCGTTCGCGGTGTGTGCCACGCCCAGGGAACCGGGGCCGAGGATGATCGTCGGGATGCTCCGTTCGTTCAGGTAGAAGCGGGCGTCGGTGATGCCGGTGAACCCGGTGTCGAGCGGCGGGCGCCCGGTCTCCTCCCGTACGGCGCTTCGGCACAGGTCGGCGATCGCCGGGTTCCCGCCGACCTCGGCGGCGTCGGTCCACTGCCCGATCGCGAACGACAGGTCGGTCTCGGGGTGCTCGGTCCGGATGGAGACCGCGAGCCGGTCGAAAGGTTCGAGCACCTTCCCGGGCTCGATCTCGCCCGGGATGATCCGGCGATCGATCTCGACAACGCAACGGTCCGCCACGACGTTGGGTGCGCTCCCGCCGTGGATCATCGCCGCGTTCACCGTCGGCCGTCCGACGAGCGGATGCTCGAGGTCGGGCAGGACCTCCTCGATCCGCAGCAGGAACCGCGCCATCGAGGTGATCGCGTTCACGCCGAGCTGCGGGGTGGAGCCGTGTGCTGCCCTGCCGCGAGCGGTCGCGGTGATCCACGCGCCACCGCGTTCGGCGAGGGCGAGGTTCAGGTCCGTCGCCTCGCCGACGATGGCCGCGTCCTGGTCGAGGTGGCCGCCTTCGAACAGGACC
>JBKPRY010000085.1:0-1115 GCA_046734755.1 Actinomycetota bacterium
GAGGGCCTGTACTGCGTGTCCTGCGAGCTGTACTACACGGAGGACGAGCTCGTGAACGGCCTGTGCCCGATCCACGAGACCCCGGTCGAGCGTGTCACGCAGGAGAACTACTTCTTCCGCCTTTCCGCGTACGCGGACCGCTTGCTCGAGCACTACGAGCGCGACCCCTCCCGCGTCGAGCCCGAGACCCGCCGCAACGAGGTCCTGAGCCTGATCAGGGGCGGGCTGCTCGACTTCTCGATCAGCCGAACGAACTTCGACTGGGGGATCCCGCTCCCGTGGGACCCCAAGCACGTGTGCTATGTCTGGTTCGACGCGCTCACCAACTACATCACTGCTGCCGGGTACGGGACGGACGAGGCTCGCTTCTCTCGGATCTGGCCGGCGAACGTCCACATGATCGGCAAGGACATCCTGCGCCAGCACGCGATCTACTGGCCGGCGATGCTGATGGCAGCCGGGCTCGAGCCGCCGAGGCAGGTCTGGGCGCACGGGTACCTCACCGTCGGCGGCAAGAAGATGTCGAAGACCAACGCGACCGGGATCCACCCGTTCGAGCTGATCGACCACTTCGGCGTGGACTCGTACCGCTACTTCTTCATGCGCGAGATCCAGTTCGGACAGGACGGGAGCTTCTCGTGGGAGTCGATGGTCGACCGCCACAACGCGGACCTCGCCAACGGGCTCGGAAACCTGGCGAGCCGGATCCTCGCGATGCTGGCCACGTCCTTCGACGGAGTCGTCCCCGAACCGGAGGCGGGCGGCGTCGAGGACGACCTTCCGGCCCTGACGTCGGACGTCGCCCGGCGCTACGACGAGCACATGGCCGAGCTCGCGCTCACCCAGGGATTGGCCGCGGTGTGGGAGATCGTCGGGCGGGCCAACGGGTACCTGGTGGAACGGCAGCCGTGGACCCTGGCCAAGGATGAGGCGCGCCGGGCGGAGCTCTCGGGCATCCTGTACGCGTCGGCCGAGACGCTCCGCATCCTGGCGATCCTGATCGTCCCGATCATGCCGGGGGCCGCGACCCGGTTGTGGGATCAGCTGGGGATCGAGCAGCCATTGGAAGCGCAGCGGTTGCCGGAGGCTTCCGCTTGGGGTGGCCTGCGACCCGG
>JBKPRY010000086.1:0-4831 GCA_046734755.1 Actinomycetota bacterium
GGACAGGGCCATGAGCTCGTCCCACGTGGTCGGGATCTCGTAGCCCGCCTTGTCGAAGTCGTCCTTCGGATACCAGATCAGGCTCTTCCAGTTCGAGTTGGTGGGCAGGCCGTAGTGCTCGCCCTCGAACTCACCCAGCGATACGAAGTAATCGCCGAAGGTCGCGTTGAGGTCGTCGATGTTGTACCCCAGATCCTCGAGCGACACCGCGTTGCCCGAGGCAGCCTGGTCCTTCACGGCGCCCGGCTGCGGCAGCAGGATCGTGTCCAGGGTCCCGGCCTGGGACCGGATCTGCAACTGCTCCTCGAACTGCTCCGACGCCTCGAACTCCACCTTGTAGTCGACCTGCGAGCCGTAGGTGTCGTCCCAAAGGCTCTGGAGCGTGTCGTTCTCATCCGCAGCCAACGCGCTGAAGACGTTGACGCTCCCGGTGTTCTCCTGCTGGGCGGCGCCGGTGGTGCCTGACGCGCCGCCACCCCCCTCGTCATTCGTACACGCGGCCGCGATCAACACGAGCACGGCGAACGGCACGATGAGCCTCAATCGTTGCATGTTGCTGCCCCCTTTCCCTCATCACCATTTGGCCCACACAACGCGTCTTCGGTCAACTCACCCCCTCTCGCCGTCCCCTGCATCCGGGACGCGCCCGGAGGGGATGTGGCTGGGCTCGCCCTGGCGAGCGACCTGTTGGTACCAGTGAGCGCTCCGCTTGGGTATACGCGCCTGCGTTGCGAAATCGACGTACACCAGCCCGAAGCGCCCCGAGTACCCTTGCGCCCACTCGAAGTTGTCGAGGAGGGACCAGACGAAGAACCCCTCGAGCGGCACGCCGGCCCGTCTCGCCCGCAGCGCGGCTGCGACGTGTTCGCGCAGGTACGCGATCCGAGCCGTGTCCTGGATCAAGCCGTCGTCACCGAGGACATCCTCGAAGGCCGCACCGTTCTCCGTGATCACGACGCGCGCCGGCGCGTACTCCCGATGCACCCGCAGCAACAGCTCGGTCAAGACATCCGGCTCCACCGGCCACCCCATCTCGGTCACCGCAACTCCGTCGGGGACGATCGACCAGGCACCGAGCGACCCCGGCAGCTTCTCGGCTTCGCGGGATCCGGGATCCGCGGTCACCGTGAAGCGCCGGTAGTAGTTCACGCCCAGGATGTCGCACGGCCGAGCGATCACGTCCAGATCCCCGTCGCGCACGAACGCCATGTCGGTGACCGATCGATAGAACTCGACCAGCTCCTCGGGGTAGCCGCGGCCGAAGATCGGATCGAGGTAGTAGACGTTCATCTGGAGATCCGCGCGCCGAGCGGCCAGGACGTCGGCCGCGTCGTCCGAGGCGGGCGTCGTCGGCTGGAGGTTCAACGTGATTCCGACCGCGCCGTCGCCGTCCATGGCCTCCACCGCGAGCCCGTGCGCGAGCAGCAGGTGATGGGACGCCGCGAGCGCGAGCGAGTGGTCGGCCTTCCCCGGCGCGTGGACGCCGGTCCCATACCCCATCCACGCGGCGACCCAGGGCTCGTTGATCGTGGTCCATGTCGGGACCTCGCCGGCGAGCGCCCCGTGCACGATCGTCGCGTAGTCGGCGAACCGGGACGCCGTGTCGCGGTTCGTCCAGCCGCCGAGATCCTCCAGCGCCTGCGGGAGGTCCCAGTGGTACAGGGTCACGACCGGCTCGATCCCCTGCCGGTTGAGCGCCTCGACGACCCGGCGGTAGTGATCGAGCCCCCGCCGGTTCACCGCTCCGTCGCCTTCGGGCAGGATCCTCGGCCAGGCGATCGAGAACCGGTACGCACCGATCCCGAGCCGGGCCATGAGGGCGATGTCGTCCTCGAACCGGTGGTACTGATCGCACGCGATGTCGCCGGTGTCCCCGCCGCGGATCGCTCCCGGCCTGCGGGTGAAGGTGTCCCAGATCGACACCCCGCGCCCGTCCTCCCGGACCGCACCCTCCACCTGGTACGCGGACGTGGCGGCGCCCCACAGGAAACCCGCGCCCTCGTCGGGCCGATCCTCGCGCGGCGAGGGCTCTCGGACCGTCACGGCGCTCCGGCTCCGACGGTCGAGGCCCGGACCACGAGCTCCGTCGGCAGGAGTACCCGCCGCGGGCCGGCGCCCGGGTCCGACAGGAGCTCGAACAGGACGTGGGCGGCCTCCTCGCCCTGCCGTTGCACGCCCTGTCGGATGGTCGTCAAGGGTGGGTCGAGGTGCGCGGCGAACTCCAGATCGTCGAAACCCGCGAGCGCGACGTCGTCCGGGACCGTCAGCCCGCGCGACCGGATGGTCCCGAGGGCACCCTCGGCCATGGCGTCGTTCGAACAGAAGATCGCATCGACGCCGCGGTCGAGGAGCTCCTCGGCGGCGGACGCCCCCGAGGCGCGGCTGAAGGCTCCCTCGACGACGAGACCGTCGGTCGGCAGACCGGCGCGCTCCATCGCGCGCCGGTAGCCGGTGAGGCGATCCTCACCCGCGACGGTACCCCGTCGCCCGGTGACGTGGGCGATCCGGCGCCTCCCAAGATCGATGAGGTGCGCGGTCATTACGTCGGCTGCGTGGACATGGTCGACATCGACGTAGCTCGCCGACCGGTCCGCCCGCCGGTGCCCGACGAGCACCGTGGACAGATCGGAGGCGAGCAACCCATCGACGAGCGGGTCGTCCAGGTTGTCGGCTGTGACGATGACACCGTCGAGGAGTCCCAACCACAGGATGCGGCTCAGGGTCTCCTCCTTGGAACGGTTGCCGAGCCACAGCATCATCCCGGCGGCCTGTTCGGAGAGCGCATCGGTCATGCCATGCAGGAGCTGCGAGAAGTAAGGATCGCCGAACAGATCGGGCGGCGCGACGTGCATGACGACCCCGATCACGCCCGATCGTCCCGAGGCCAGGGTGCGGGCCGCGGCGTTCGGTCGAAGGTTCGTCCGTTCGATGACGGCCAGGACCCGGTCCCGGGTGGCCGGCGACACCGAACCTCCGTTGATGACCCTCGAGACGGTCGCCCGCGAGACCCCGCTCAGGGCTGCGACCTCGTCGAGCGTCCCGGCCACGGATCCCCCAGACCTACGATGGAAGCGCTCTCACCCTAAGCCCACTTGGGCAGGTGTCAAATCGTGGATGCGGTAGGCACGAGAATGGAACCGCTCCCAGTAGAAAAAGAGAACTTCTCTGCGCGAGCGGGTGCGAAGCGTCCCGGGCCAACGCGAGGCCGGCGCTCAGGACTCGTCGTAGATGCCGAGACCTGTGTCGGGGTCGAAGAAGTGGATGCGCGCGGTATCGATCGCGAGCTCGAGCGACTCTCGTTCGGCCGCCTTCGTCCGCGGATCGAGCCGCGCGACGAACGTTGAGCTCCCGATCGCCGCCGCCTTCTCCAGTTCTTGGACGGCAACGCTGGCATGCGCCATGGGGCCGCTCTGTTCGCCCACCAACTCCTTCGTGTCTTCGGTCAGGACGGGCGGCGCATCGACGGTGAAGTGGACCAGCACCTCCGAGCCCAGCGCCTCGCGCAGGACGATGTCGACCTTCATTCTCCGATCGTCCGGGATGACGGGCATGATCGCCGCGTCCTCCATGTTCTCGGGACGGATCCCGATGATGACCCGACGGCCTTCGTACTCGCGGATCCCGGGACGATCGATGACCATCTGGTCGTCGATCCGGAGCCTGGTCGTGCCGAAGGTGACGAACAGGCCGTCGTCCTGCCGCGACAGGTCGGCCTCGACCATGTTCATCGAGGGCGAGCCGATGAAGCCAGCCACGAACAGGTTGCCAGGACGGTCGTACAGGGCCTGGGGGGTGTCGACCTGCTGCAGCTCGCCCTTCTTGAGGACGGCGACCCGGTCGCCCATCGTCATGGCCTCGATCTGGTCGTGCGTGACGTAGATCGTCGTAGTGCCGAGGTCGCCCTGCAGCTTCGAGACCTCGGCCCGCATCTGCACCCGCAGCTTCGCGTCGAGGTTGGACAGCGGCTCGTCCATCAGGAACGCCTGCGGCTCGCGGACGATCGCCCGACCCATCGCGACGCGCTGACGCTGCCCGCCCGAGAGCGCCTTGGGCTTGCGTTCGAGGAACTCCTCGAGCCCGAGGATCCCCGCGGCCCGGCGCACCCGGCGGTCGATCTCCTCCTTCGGGAGCTTGCGCAGCTTGAGGCCGAAACCCATGTTGTCGTACACGCTCATGTGCGGGTACAGCGCATAGTTCTGGAAGACCATCGCGATGTCTCGCTCCTTGGGCGGGACGGCGTTGACGACCTTGTCGCCGATCGCGATCGTCCCGTGTGTGATGCTCTCCAGGCCGGCGACCATCCTGAGCGCGGTCGTCTTCCCACACCCGGAGGGGCCCACCAGGACGATGAACTCCTCGTCCTGGATGTCGAGCGAGAGGTCGGAGACGGCCGTGGTGCCGTCGGCGTACACCTTCGACACCTGATCCAGCACGATCCCGGCCATCGATCCCCTCCTTGGTATCCGGCGTGGACCCATTCAACCGCAGAGGGGTCGCCGAGGTCGAGCCGGGCGCGGCCCGCGAGACTCAGGCGGGGGGCACGGCGCGGACCACCTCGCGCTCGCGGCGCCGCGTGACCTGGATGCCGAACTCCCGCTCCCGCTGGTCCCGGGCTGTTCGGTACCACTCGACCGCCAGCTCGATCGAGCTCGGGACCTGATCCACCCCGAGCGGCCGTAGGAGGTGATCACGCATCTTCACAAGCTCGCGCTGCACGAGCTCGTCCTCACCCTTCTCGCCCTTGGAGGCCAACCACAGGATCCAGTCCCAGACGTGCTGGTCGATCCCATCCAAGGTCTCGGCGGTCACGGTCCACGGCGGGAGGGACTCG
>JBKPRY010000087.1:0-1951 GCA_046734755.1 Actinomycetota bacterium
CCAGCTCGGTCGCACGCCGGAGGGCGGCATCTGGGCGCCATCTGAACTTCGGTCGGTCATGGCGAACCCCCTGCCGACCAGTCTTCCCGGCGCACCTTCAGAACTTCTCCATCCTATTGTGTTGCGACAGGCCCCGGGCACGGGTAGCCTTCACGCGTTTTGACCACCAGCACCGAACCCCCTTCCGTGACACCCAATCGGGTGCAGCGCGGCGCGAACAAGAAGCACCGTCTCCCGCTCGCGTTGCTCATCGTGCCGGTCGTGCTCGTCGCGATCGGTGTGGCGATCTTGCTCGCAATGCGGGGCGGGGATGGCGCGATCATCGGCGGCGGCGACGAGCCCGCGCCGCCGTTCGACTTCATCGTCAAGCCCGCGGCGGCGATCCCCACGGCACCCGACGCGGACAAGGCCGCGCTCTCGGCGAATGCCGACGAGGTGGCGCAAGAGATCACGCCGATGATCGACGACCTGTACACGAACGCCTTCCTGGACCCGAGCAACTGGCGCCACGATGATTACGAGGAGGTCTTCGCGGCGTTCGGTCCCGATGCGGCCCCGACGGCCGAGCAGAGCCTGGAGACCCTGACGCTGGGCGCCACCGCCGGCGATGTCTTCGACACCGTCGACCCGGGCAAGAGCAAGCTCTCGTACCAGGTGCTGTTCGACCCCGACGGCAAACCGGACACCGCCGTCGTGTCCGTGATCTTCCGAGCCACCGCGGAACGCAAGAACGGCACGTACCTGGCGATCGTGAGCGAGGGGGAGTTCTTCCTCGGCCAGATCGATGGGTGGACGATCACCGCGTTCGACGTGACGCGGGACGACCACGAGACGCACCCGCCCTCGCCCTCGACCTCGGCCTCTCCCTCCTCATGAGGATGCTCCCCGCCCGCCGCCGAGCCGCGCTCCTGGTCGCCCTCGTGGCGGCCTGGGTGGCGGGCTCCGCGCTGGGCGCGACCCACCCGGCCGGGCGCGCCTCCGCGGCACCGCTGTTCCAACTCGAGCCGGCCCACGCCGAGTACGTCCCCGTACTCGATGGGAGCAAGCCCATCTACGTCCTGATCATCGGCTCGGACGCCCGGCCCGACCAGGCGGTCGAGAGCCAGCGCGCGGACTCGATCCACATCCTGTCCATCAACCCCGCCAAGCACAAGGCGGCGATCGTCGGGATCCCCCGCGACTCCTACGTCGAGATCCCCGGCGTCGGGCAGAACAAGATCAACACCGCCCTGTTCTACGGCGGCCCCCACCTGGTCGTGCAGACGGTGGAGCAGCTCACCGGCCTGAAGATGGACTACTGGGCGATGACGGGGTTCGCGAGCTTCGAGCAGATGGTGGACGACGTCGACGGGCTCGTGGTCGACGTGCCGTTCGCGATGAGCGACGAGGCCTCGAGGGCGTTCTTCGACCCGGGCGTGCAGCGGCTCGACGGCGACAACGCCCTGGCGTTCGCGAGGAACCGGCACGACCTGCCGGCCGGCGACTTCGGGCGCTCCGAGAACCAGGGCAGGCTGATGGTCTCGGCGCTGGCCCAGCTCAAGAAGGAGTTCAACAAGGACCCGGCCAGGCTGCTGATGTGGGCGGCGTCGTTCGTGCGGAACGGCACGACCACGCTCACGCTGGACGAGGTGCTCGACCTCGCCTTCACCGGCACGGCGATCAACGCGAACAAGGTCGAGAACGTCGTCTTCCCCGGCGGCACGGGGATGGTCGGCAGCGCTTCCGTCGTGACCCTCAACCAGGACACGCTCGACACGATCTCCAAGGACCTCGCCGACGACGGCCTCCTCAAGAAGGCGAACGTGCCGCCGTCGCCGAACGAGCCGCTGCTCGGGGGCTAGCGCCCCGGCTCGAGCTCACCGCGTGACGACGTACACGACGTAGCCCGCGAAGAAGGCACCCTGCAGCAACAGCAGCGGCGCCGAGAACCGCCCCCGGAACCGGATCGTCA
>JBKPRY010000088.1:0-1125 GCA_046734755.1 Actinomycetota bacterium
GACCCCCCTCCTCGCCCTCTCGAGCGGCACCGTCGCCGTCATCGTCGTGATCGTGGTCATCGATCTGTTCGCGATCTTCTTCGGGCTGTCGTTCGCCCGGTCCAGGAAGGCCCAGCGGGAGGCGGACGCCGCGGCCGGTGCCGCGATCCTGGGCGAACCGGCGCCGCCCGCGCCCAAGCCGGTGAGCCGTCGGGAGTTCTTCCGCCGATCGCTCGTCGCATCGCTGTTGGTGTTCGGCGCGGAGTTCGGGGGCGCGACGATCGCCTTCCTGTGGCCGAACCTGCGGGGCGGCTTCGGTTCGGTGATCAACGCCGGCAAGCTTGACGACATCCTCGCCTACATCGAGGACAACGACGTGCCGTTCTACTCGGGCATCGGCCGCTTCTACATCGTCAAGTACAACGGCAAGCCCGAGGACGACGTCGACTACGCGACCGAGGGCGTGACGGCCGACGGGATCATGCCGCTGTACCAGCGGTGCGTGCACCTGGGGTGCCGGGTCCCGTTCTGCCAGCAATCGCAGTGGTTCGAGTGCCCGTGCCACGGCTCGAAGTACAACACCGCCGGCGAGTACAAGCTCGGTCCCGCTCCGCACGGGATGGACCGGTTCAAGGTCACGGTCACCGACACCGGCGACGTCCTGGTCGACACCGCCGAGATCATCCTGGGCCCACCCCGCGGGACCGATACGATCCACAAGCCTCTGGCAGGACCGTTCTGCGTGGCGGTGCAGTGATGCTCGGGCTCTCCCAGGCCCAGGGAATCATCCTGGCGATCGGCGGCGCCATCTTCGTCGCGATCGCCGGCGGCATCCTCGTCCTCCGCGGCCGACAGCGGCAGGAGGCCGACATCCCCAACGCGATGCGTCCGGGGCCCTCCGACCCCGACCTGGAGACCCCGCTGCTGCAGAAGCTGCAGGGATGGGGCGTGGTGATGGTCCTGTTCTTCGTGATCTGGGTGCCGGCCGTCTGGCTGTTCGAGCCCGAGCAGAACCTCGACCAGGAGCAGGACCTGATCAGCGACGCGATCGCCCGCGGCGCGCACGCCGTCCAGCTCTACTCCGAGGACAACCAGGGCGGCGTCGGCTGCGTGCAGTGTCACGGCCCGACCCTGCAGGGATCCCTC
>JBKPRY010000089.1:0-1357 GCA_046734755.1 Actinomycetota bacterium
CGGCCGGACCGCGCAACGTCAGCGTGACCTCGGCCAGGCGCCGGTCGTTCGCCGCGAGCGTGGCACCGAAGCGCCCGCCGGGCTCGAGCCGGGGTCCCGCCCTGCCCACCGTCACGGGCCGCGTCATCCAGATCTTGCCGAGCTTCTTCGGGTAGCCCTGGTACCAGCCGCGCGCCAGCGCGAAGTCCTTGTCGACCCAGATCAGGATGCAGCGCGAGTACGTCTCGCCCCGGTACCGGCACCGGACGACGACGAACGCCTCCTTGTACTGGGAACGCACGGGGTCCAGGACCTCCTCGAACGAATCCGAGCACGACTGCCAGTCGGCGAAGATCACGGCGACGGCGTCCGGGTCGTCCTCGGCCGGCTCGACGGGGTCCGGCAGCCATCGCGCGACCGCCCCGGGCGCCGCCCGGTACTCGATCGTCAGCAGGTCGCCCGAGTAGTGCCACGGCGGACCGGGCACCACGGAAGACCTGCCTTCGGGCGAGAGCGGCGGTACGAACCCCTTGAGCTCGGCCACGGGCGAGATACTACCGGTCGGTCCCGAACGACCCGGAGGTGCGTGTGGAGACACGACGGATCCTGCTCGACGGCATCCCCACGACCGTCGAGCGCGACGGCGACGAGCTGATCGTGCCCGGCGGCGCACGGATCCCGCTCGGCAGCGCCGAACACCTGGCGCCCACCGAGCCCACCAAGATCGTCTGCGTGCACCTGAACTACGAGAGCCGCGTCAAGGAGTTCCTCGCGCAGATGCCGCCGGCGCCCACCTACTTCCACAAGCCCGTCAGCGCGCTCAACGCGCACGGCGGCGAGGTCGTCCGGCCACCGAGGTGCCGGTACCTCAACTACGAGGGCGAGATCGCGATCGTGATCGGCCGCGAGACGCGGCACGTCGCGCCCGACGACGTCGCCGACCACATCGCCGGGTACACGGTCGCGAACGACTACGGCCTGCACGACTTCCGCGACACCGACGCGGGGTCGATGCTGCGCGTGAAGGGCTCGGACACGTTGTGTCCGCTCGGCCCGGGCCTGGTGGACGACTGGGACTTCCGCGGGAAGCGGATCCGGACGCTCGTGAACGGCGACGTACGCCAGGACGGCTCGACCGACGAGATGATGTGGGACATGCACTACCTGGTCGCCGACATCGCGCGCACGATCACGCTCGTGCCCGGCGACGTGATCCTGTCGGGGACGCCGGCGAACTCCCGTCCGGTCGAACCCGGCGACATCGTCGAGGTCGAGGTCGAGGGGCTCGGCACCCTGCGCAACCGGATCGTCGAGGGCGAGGTCCCGATCCGCGAGGACGTCGGCGCACGAGCTCGAGCGCCTCATCCCGCGTCGAGAT
>JBKPRY010000090.1:0-3163 GCA_046734755.1 Actinomycetota bacterium
GCGGGCGGCCTCGCCTACAAGGTCTTCCTGTGGCAGATCCCGCTGATCCTGTTCCTGGTGAGCGCGTTTGGTCTGACCGTCGATCTCGCGGGGCAGGACCCCGCCGCCCTCGCCCGTCGGACCGGCATGACCGCCGCCCTCGCGTCCGCGATCTCGCAGGCCGTCGCGGCATCGCACACCGGGCGCTGGTGGCTGCTGGTTCTTGGGGCGCTCCTCACCGTGTGGGCGGGTCGCGGCGTCTATCGCGGCGTGCGGCTCGTGAGTGAGCTCGCCTGGGATGCCCGGGCGCCGAAGGGGAACCCGCTCATCGGCTCGCTCGCGGTCACCGGGATCGGGCTCCTCGCGATCGCGATACAGGTGTTCCTCCCGAAGGCCTTCTCCGTCCTGGACGTGCCGGCAGTGATCGCCTTCGTCGTGGGCCTGATCCTGGCGTCCGCGGTGTCCGTGTGGATGCTCTCGCTGCTCCCCCGAGGAGATGCGCCCTGGTCCGCGGTCCTGCCCGGCGGTGTGATGTTCGGTGTCGGGCTCCGTCTCCTCGGTCTGGCGGCCTCGACGTACTTCGCGATCCGCCTCGATCGCACGAGCGATCTGTACGGTGCGCTCGGTGTCGCGATCGTGATGATGTTGTACCTGTTCATCCTCGCCCGGCTGTTCGTCGCGGCGCAGTTCCTGGACGCGACGCTCTACCGGCGCAGGAAGGCGTCGGGCGTCGAGGGGTGATCAGCCAACGTCGGCGTGGGGGATCGCGGCCGAGATCATCATCCCGAGGCCGGCACCGCCCACGACGTCCTGCGGCAGATGCGCGCCTACGTACATCCGTCCGAACCCCACCGTCCCCACGATCGCGGCCAGGACGGGACGGGCCGCTCGAGGGAGCTCCTCGGCCGCGACGAAGGCGAGCGTGGTCGCGACGGCGGTGTGGCCCGAGACCCAGCCGAGGTCGCCCTCGATGCCTTCGCGGACCGTGACGTCGGGCAGCACCCCCTGCGGCCGGGCGCGGCCGCCGAACGGCTTGGCGAGCTTCGCGCCCAGCCACGCGATCGTGCCGCTCAGGGCCAGGCTCCCGGCCAGACGCTTGCGGCCGGCGAGGAGTGCGAGGACCGAGACGGCGGGAACGGTCCCGACCGTGCCGGCCTGCATGACCGCGCGGACCGGAACGCGGATCCGGTCGCTCGCGCCATTGATCTGCCGGAAGAGCCGCTCCTCGTAGGGCGGCAGCTCGCCGCGGCGCGCCTCGACGAGGCTGATGACGAACAGACCGGCGCCGAGCGCGAACCGACCGATACGCCGGGCGCGGGCGGCGCGCCCTACCCGCGCGCTACGCGGTCCGGCGACCGCGAACCAGTCCCCACACGGCCGTGACGATCACCGCGCCGAGGATCGACCCGATCAGGCCGCTCGGCCGGAACTCGAGGCCGTCGCCGGCGATCAGGCTCCCCAGAAGCCCGCCCACGAACGAGCCGAGGAAACCGGCGATCAACGCCTCGGTCCAATCGGTACGACCGTGGCTGCGACCGACGATCACCTGCGCGATCCAGCCCGCGGCAAGGGCGATCGCGAGGAGTGCGAGGATCAGGTACATCGGCGTTCTCCCGTTCGAAGGTCGGTGCAGTGTACGCGAGTTCGCCGGACGAGCCGCCACGCCCGCCCGCCGGGCGCGTCAGGCCAGGCCGATCGCGAGCGTCGCCCACACCATCGCGGCGAGCGCGAGGGCGCCGGCGATCGCCGCCACGGTGAGGGCCACCCGTCGAACGCTCCAGACCTGGATCGAGATGGGAGGACGGTCCGGCGCAAGCTCGCGGAAGCGTTCGAGGATCGGTCGTCCGTCCTCCTTCAGCTTCTCGCTCACCTGGGTCGGGATCGCGAGCCCGCGGGCGGCGGCGAACGCCTCGGCGACATCGTCGGGTGAGAAGAAGGTAATCGCGCGGGCGTACACGCGATCAGGGTCGGTGCGAAGCGCCAGCGTCAACATCATGTTCGTGAGGTCGACCGCCTGCCGCCACGGCGTCGGCCGAACCTGCAGGCCGGACACGTCGACGAGCTGCAGGTGGCCGCCGCGGACGAGCATGTTCGCGGGCTTCAGGTCGCGGTGGGCGAGCCCCGAGCCCCACAGCGTCCGCACGAGCTCCATCCCCTCGTCGATGATCGCGTCGTCGACCTCGGCGTTGCCCAGCGTCGTCGCGTTCGAGAAGAACTCCGTCACGAGCATGTACTCGCGGTCGGGGGTGAGCTCCACGATCCCGTACGTGGTCGCGACGCCGATCCCGACGTCACGCAGCAGCCGCAGCGCGTAGTCCTCATAGAGCGCGAGCCGGCGCACCGACCCGAGCGGGACCTCGTCCTCGAGCTGCCCGTACAGGATCGAGCGTCCGACTTTGTACCAGCGATCGGCACGCAGGTGGCTGGTCGAGTAGATCTTGCCGAACAGGTGCCCGTCGATCTCGGCCACGCGCATGCGCAGTGGGCTCGAACCGCCCGAGCCGGCGAGCCCGAACGGCTCGATCTCGGTCACCGTGAAGCCCAGCTGGTCGCGGACGGCCGCGACGATGGCCTCGCCCCGCGCGCCACCGAGATCCAGGTGCGCGGCCTTGCCGCCGCGCGCGTAGGAGACGGGGAAGACGTCCTCCGGGACGAAGAACGCGAACGCGAATCCCACCGCGATCCACCCCAGCAGGAGCGAGTACACCGCGTCCACCGGGTAGTCCGCCGCCAGGAGCAGACGCGCCAGCACGACGAGCCCCGTGAGCACGAAGGCGGCGGCCCGGGCAAGCCTGCGGGGCCGGCCGGTCGGGGCGAGCACCATCGCCGCGCCGAACAACGTCACCGCGAGCGCCGCCACCGGCAGCGACGGGAAGGTCGTCGTCGCGTTGTTCGACAGCACCGTCACGCCCTCCGGCGCCGGCCGCTGGACGGCGAGGATCGTGTCGAGGAAGTCGACCACGATGTAGAGCGCGAGGAGCGTGATGAGGTGTCGCCAGCGGCCGTACAGTCCGGCAACGACGAGGATCAAGACGCGGACGATCCACACGACCAGCGGATCCGTCAGGCCATCGAGGACCTTCGCGACATCCACGAGCGTCGGGGTCCGGAGATCCTGGAACCATCGCAGCAGCGGCGACTCTGCATCCGAGGGGACGATCGCCAGACCGATGGCGACACCGGC
>JBKPRY010000091.1:0-1019 GCA_046734755.1 Actinomycetota bacterium
GTGTACCGCTGCGTCGTGGCCACGCTCGCGTGGCCGAGCATCTCCTGGACCGACCTGATGTCCGCTCCTCCTTCGAGCAGGTGCGTGGCGAACGAGTGTCGCAGGGTGTGCGGCGTCACCCGCCGGCCCGAAAGGGCTAGGCCCGCGTATCGTCCCACAAGCCGTCGAATGTCGCGTGGGCCGATCGGCCGACCCCTGCGGTTCACGAACAGCTCGTCGTCGCGGCCGACGCCGAGGACCCCCCGAACGACGAGCCAACCGGCGACTGCGTCTCGCGCCGGGTCGCCGAGCGGCACCTCGCGCTCCTTGTCGCCCTTGCCGACCACCATCACCCGGCAGCGTTCGAGATCGACCCGGTCGAGCGTGAGGCCGGCGACCTCGCTCACCCGCAGCCCCGACCCGTACATCAGCTCGAGGATCGCCCGGTCCCGCAGTGCCACCGCCGTCTCGACGTCGCTCGCGTCCGCAGTCACGACGGGCGCCTCGACGAGGGCCGCGGCCTCGGGCGCGCGCAGGACCACCGGGAGGCGGTTCACGACCTTCGGCCGGCCGAGGAGCGCGGCGGGATCATCGGCGACGACTTCCCGTGAGACCGCCCACCGGTAGAAGGTGTGGATCGCGCCGACGCGCCGCGCGATCGACGCGCGCGCATAACCCAGGCTGGTGAGCAGGGCGAGGAATCTCCGCAGGTCGTCGATCCCCGCCCCGGGCAGATCCCGCCGGTTGCGGCGCAGGAACGCGCCCAGCTGCGAGAGGTCTCGGCGGTACGCGTCCACGGTCGAGGGCGCGAGGTGACGTTCGAGCGTGAGGTGATCGGTGAACCCGTCGATCAGGGCAGTGTCGGACTGATCAAGGTCGCGGGCGGGCATGGGCCTCCGAGCTCGGCGGTCCCCCCTTGTACCAATCGTGGTCGGCCCGTTCAAGCAGCGGACCCTGATCGGCGTCCGTCCGTGCGCGAACCGGTCGTAGGATTGCGGACGATGGAGCTCGACGTCCTGGTCACCGAAGGGCTCGGCGAC
>JBKPRY010000092.1:0-1257 GCA_046734755.1 Actinomycetota bacterium
GCCTGACGACGCTGATGCTGCCTCGCGAGCTGTCGGTTGCGGGTCCTCTTCGGCACGGCGGCCCAGGTTACCGAACACCCTGCGATCTCACCGGCGGTGTCGGGCTCCTCCGCCTACGGATCGCGTCGCGGAGCCGCCGGAAGATCTGCGGGTGAAAGCCCGGCGGCATCGTCGGCCGAGACCTCCTGGGCCTCGTCCCCTGCGAGCTCGACGACCTCGTCGAGGATGACCAATCGATCGGACGTGGCTCCGCTCTCGATCTCGGCCTCGATCTCGCCCAGCGCGGTGATCGTCCGCTCACGGACGTCCCGGAACGTGTCGAGCATCCGCCCCCGGACCGTCCCCAGATGGCTCTCGGCTCGATCGGCCTCCTCGCGCGCCTCCTTGATCAATCGCCCGGCGCGGATCTGGGATTCCTGCTCGAACTTTCGCGCATTCGCCCGGATCCGTTCGGCCTCGGCGTCCGCCTCCGCGAGGAAACGCCTGGCCTCCTCCCTGGCGAGCGCGAGGATGCGGTCCGCCTCCATCTTTACGTCGGATCGGACGCGCTCGGCCTCGACCTCGGCGTCGCGGAGCAGCCCGCCCACCTCCAGGTCGAACGTGTGTACGAGCTCGGTCACTCGGTCCGAGGCGCCGGTGTTCGGATCCCGGCCGGCCGAGGCGGCTCGAGCGTCGTCGCGCTCCTGTTTCGTCTGGAGGAGCTCGGAGGTCATCTCGCTCAGCCGCGCCTCGAGGCTCAACACGAGCGTGGTCACGCGCTGCAGATACTCGGCGACCTGATCGGGCGCGAATCCGCGCCGGACCGTGTCGAACGTCGACGCGGGAAGGCCAGCGTCGGCCGATCGGGCTGCTTCGTCCTCACCCTGCGGCGAGGGAACGGGCTCGCCGATGGCCATCTGACCTCACCTCCTGCCGCCGCACCGGGGCCGTCGGCCCGTGGCGCAGGGCTTCCTTGGTGATCAAGGTAGGCCGACCGGGCGTCGCCTTCTATGGGCCGAAGGTCGATTCCGTATGGGCTGAAAGTCGATAGTTCGATCGGCCCCAGGCACGCGCTCCCGAGACGACCACCCCGCTCGGCGATCGAACGCGAGCATCAGGAGGGCTCAAGCATCTCGAGCACGAGCCCGTCCAGGATGTCGGTCTCGGACACGATCGCCTCGTCGAACCCGAACCGCTCCATCACCTCGACCAGGATCACCGACCCCGCGACGATCACGTCGGCGCGACCCGGCGCCATCACGGGCAGCGCGGCCCGTT
>JBKPRY010000093.1:0-11944 GCA_046734755.1 Actinomycetota bacterium
CCCCAGCATCGTGCCTGGAGGCCGCCACGGAGGCGGCCTCGAACCCCGCGGGGGGAAGGAGGCCCATGTGGCCATGTACGAGGGGTACTGCGTGAAGGACCGCGAGAAGGTCCAGTTCGAGGGCACGGTGGTCGAGCTCAAGAACGGCCGGAAGGCTGCTCAGGGCATCTGTCCCAAGTGCGGGACGAAGGTGATGCGGATCCTGGGCAAGAGCGACGCCTAGGCTTCCACCCTCGGAGCCGGGCCTCCCGGCTCCGATCAGGCAGGCAGCGGCGCCTGCGGAGCCTCCTCGGCCGGCACCGTCTCGTTCAACCCCGAGAGGAGTTGCTCCGACGTGAAGACCGTCGGGCCGGCCGTCTGCTGGTGGCGTTCGGCCAGATCGGCGACGGTCGTGCGTTGGAAGACGCCGTCGATGGCCCTGGCGACCTCGCCCCAGAACCCCTGAAGCCCGCACCGCGAGTCCGCGAAGCACGTGTGATCGGTGGGCTCCAGGCAGAACATCGGATAGAGCTGTCCCTCGATCGCGTCCGCGATCTGGGCCACGGTGATCTCCGAGGGATCCTTGGCCAGCCGACACCCGCCGCCGGCCCCCCGGAAGCTCTCGACCAGGCCCGCCTTGTGGAGCGCGCCGAGCTGTTGTTCGAGGAACCGAACCGGGATCTGCTGCGACTGCGCGATCTCGCGCGCGGGCACGAGGGCCCCGCTCTCCCTACGCATCGACAGCTCGATCATGGCCCGCATCGCGTACTCGAGCTTCTGCGAGATCTTCAGCATGTCCCGCTCATCCGCCGCTCATCCCTGTTCCCTGGGGGCTCTCGTCCCTGGCCAATGTAGGAAGGCCCCCAGGGGGTGTCAACGAGCTCCCGTGCCTGGCAGGCACGGGGAGACCCGGTCGGGGTGCCCAGAGATGGTCCGGTTGGGCCATATGGAGTGCCCCCCGTCCCGGCCGATACTCCGTGAAGCAAGCGATCCGCGGATGGAGACGACGTGCGGGTACTGGTGATCGACGACGAGCCGGACGTCCTCATGCTCTGCCGGGTGAACCTCGAGCTCGCCGGGCACGAGGTCATCGAGGCGGCCAACGGCGAGACCGGCCTCGAGCTGGCCCTGCGTGAGCAGCCCGACGTGGTCGTGCTCGACGTCATGCTCCCCAAGTTGGACGGCATCTCGGTCCTGGGAACCCTTGCGAACGACGAACAGACCCGCGACCTCCCGGTGATCCTGCTCACGGCCAAGACACAGCTCGAGGACCGCCGGGCAGGGTGGCGAGCAGGGTGCAGCGAGTACCTGACGAAGCCGTTCTCCCCGGTCGACCTCGTCGGCATCGCCGAGCGCGCCCAGGCGATGTCGGCCGTCGAGCGCTCAGATCGCCGGCGGCGGGAGCTCGCGCAGCTCGGTGCCTGAGCCGTCGGTCACCCCCTTTCGCCCCACGTAGACTCGAAGCATGCTCCCGGTCGTCCCGATCCAGCCCAAGCGTGTGTCGGAGTACGCCGAGGCGGCAGGGCAAGAGGCCCTCGATCGCCTCCAGGAGGCGGCACGGCAGCTCCACGGGCTCAGGGTCCTGAACGTCAGCAGCACCGCGTACGGCGGCGGCGTCTCCGAGCTGCTCCAGACGCAGGTCCCGCTGTTGAACGACCTCGGCGTCGAGACGACGTGGGTCGTGATCGAGGGTTCGGACCGGTTCTTCAACGTCACGAAGGCCGTGCACAACGCGCTGCAGGGCGCCGAGACGCACCTCGACGACGATATGCGCGAGACCTACTGGGAGCGGATGCACGCGAACGCGGCCGAGCTCCCCGACGACTTCGACGTCGTCCTGATCCACGACCCGCAGCCCGCCGCGCTCCTGCAGGTCCTGGACGAGAGCTCGCGTCGCAAGGGCAAGTGGATCTGGCGCTGCCACATCGACCTCTCGGCCCCATACCGTCCGGTCTGGGACTTCTTCGAACCGATCGTGAACCGGTACGACGCGGCCATCTTCACTGCCGAGGAGTACGTCCAGCCGGGAGTGCAGGGGCCGGTCCGGGCGTTCATCCCACCCTCGATCGACCCGCTCAGCCCGAAGAACGCGCCGATGATGGAGTCCACCTGGCAGGGCGTCCTGACCCCGTTCGGCGTGGATCCCGATCGCCCCCTCATCACCCAGGTCTCACGCTTCGACCCCTGGAAGGATCCACTCGGCGTCATCGACGCGTTCCGCCTGATCCGTCGCGAGGTGCCGGAGGCTCAGCTGGCGTTGGTCGGGTCGCTCGCGCACGACGATCCGGAGGGCATCCGGTACCTGGACCTCACGACCGAGCACGCCGCGGGGGAGCCCGACATCCATCTGCTCACGAACCTGAGCGGCGTCGGGGACAGCGCGGTGAACGCGTTTCAGCGCGCGTCCAACGTGATCGTCCAGAAGTCGCTCCGCGAGGGGTTCGGGCTCGTCGTGGCCGAGGGGATGTGGAAATGGAAGCCCGTGGTGGGGGGGGATGTGGGGGGCATCCGCCTGCAGATCCAGGATGGGGTGACCGGCTTTCTCGTCAACGGCATCGGCGAGTGCGCGGGGCGCATCGTCGACCTCCTGCGGGATCCCGAGAGGGGCAAGGCCATGGGCGAGGCGGGACGCGAGCTCGTCCGGGCGCGCTTCCTGTGCCTCCGCGAGATCGAGGACACGCTGAGGCTGATCTCGCGGATCACGGCATGAGCCCACCGCTCGTCATCGCCTCGAATCGAGGCCCCCTCACGTTCGAACGCACCGAGGGCGGCGAGCTGCAGGCTCGTCGCGGATCCGGGGGGCTGGTCACGGCCCTGTCCAGCGCCCTCATCGAAGCGGAGGGCGTGTGGGTAGCCGCCGCGATGTCCGAGGGCGACCGCGAGATGGTCGCGGCGTCCAAGGGCGGCAGGATCGACCACGCGGAGGGCGACGTCCGGTACCGCCTCCGCTACCTCGATATCCCGCCGGAGCTCTACGACGGCTACTACAACCGCATCTCCAACGGCATGCTGTGGTTCGCGAACCACTACCTGTGGGACACGGTCACGTCGCCATCATGGGGACCGGACGTCGAGGAGGCGTGGGACGCGTACGTCGACGTCAATCGACGGTTCGCGACGGCCCTGGCCGAAGAGGGCGAGGCGCTTGGGAGGGACACCGCGTTCCTGATCCAGGACTACCATCTGACCCTCGTCCCAAGGATCCTTCGCGAGCTGGTGCCGGATGCGCTGATCGCGCACTTTTCGCATACCTCGATCGCGGGTCCCACGTACTTCCGCATGCTGCCGGCGCGGATCCACGATCAGGTCCTCGGGGGCCTGCTGGGGGCGGACGTCCTCGGGTTCCATTCTCCGGCGTGGGCCGAGAACTTCCTGCTCTCGGCCCGTCAGTTCCATGGGGCCCGGGTCGACCTCGCCCGCTCGCGCATCGTGTTCGAGGGTCGCGAGGTGGTGGTCCGCATCCATCCGATCTCCGTGGACGGGCGCGCGATGCGCGAAGAGGCGGCCACGCCTCGGGTGCGCAGCCTCCGTCACGCGCTCAACAGGTGGCGCGACAACAACCGCCTCATCCTTCGCGTCGACCGGCTCGAGCTCACCAAGAACGTGGTCCGCGGGTTCCAGGCGTACGAACTCTTCCTGCGCCGGAATCCGTCGTGGATCGCACGGGTCCGGTTCCTCGCGCTGCTCTCGCCCTCGCGGATGGAATTGCCCGAGTACCGCGAGTACACGGAGGCCTGCCTTGACGAGGCCCGCCGCGTGAACGACGCCCTCGGCCGCGACGGCTGGCTGCCGATCGAGCTGCGCCTGAAGGACGACTACATCGGCGCGATCGCCGCGTACGGCCTGTACGACGTGCTGTTCGTGAACCCGGTGATCGACGGGATGAACCTGGTCGCGATGGAGGGACCCTTGCTGAACCGGCGACGCGGCGTCTTGGTGCTTTCCCGCAACGCGGGAGCGTACGGGCGGCTCGGTCGGTATGCGCTGCCCGTGAACCCGTTCGACGTGGACGAAATGGCCGACGCACTCGAACAGGCGATCGCGATGCCCGTCGACGAGCGCACCCGTCGCTCGCGGGGGCTCTCCCGGCTGGTGCTCGCGAATCCGCCCGCCCGGTGGGTTGGTGGACAGCTCGAGGATCTCGAGCGCGCCAAGCGGCGGCGCCACTAAAGCGTCCGCAGGAGGTCGACGAGGCCCCCCGGCCCCTCGGCGACCACGTCGGCCGCCTCGATCATCGCCGGCGGCGTCTCCGGTCCCCGGACGGCGACGCGAACGGTCACACCGACCTCCCCCGAAGCCGACAGCCGGTCGAGCACGGCGAACGCATCGAGATCGGCGTGATCGTCGCCCGCGTACAACACCGCCTCGAGCGCGTGTTCGCCGACGAGGCGTTCGACCGCGCCGCCCTTCAGTGGCCGGTCCGGCGGCACGAGCTCGACCACCATCTTGCCGTGGATGATCTCCAGACCGGCCCCCGTTGCGACCGGCTGCAGCGCAACCAGTAGCGCCGCTCTCGCCGATGCCGGATCCGGCGCCTGACGGTAGTGGACCGCGACCGAGACCCCTTTGTCCTCGACCCAGGCCTCCGGCACCTCGCTGGCGGCCGCCTCCGCACGCGGCACGACCGCGGTCACGAGCTCCGACGCGCCGTCCTCAAGCCCGTACAGGCCGACGTACGCAACGTGTGGGAGGTCGACCAGCGCCGCGACCTCGTCCGAACGCCGCCCGGTCACGATCGCGACGGTGCGGTAGCGCTCGACGAGCCCCGCGAGCGCGTCTCGGGCGCCCTCGACCGGCCGAGCGAGCTCGGGGCGAGCCACGATCTCCGCCAGCGTGCCGTCGAAGTCGAGGACGATGCCCGCGACGTTCGCTCGTTGCCGCAGCGCGCCGAGGTCAGCTCGCCTTGAGGGTGGCGTAGTCGTTCCCCAGGAAGATCGCGACCTGCGTCGAAGGATCGATGTCGGCCGTGTCCGGTTCGAGCCTGACCACCTCGACCCCGTCGAGCTTCTTGAAGAAGCTGTTGGCGAGGTAGTCCGCCTCGACCCTGTCCTTGGGGGCGTTGTAGTAGATCGTCGTGACCGGGTACGACGTGGGCGCGTCGGCCGGGTCCTGGGTCGCGATGTACCCGAGCTCCTCCAACCGAGCCTGCGTATCGCCGGCCAGGCCGCTGACCCCGGCCCCGTTGAACACGGCGATCCGGACGCCGACGACGGTCGGACTCGGCTCCGGGCGCGTTCCTTCGGCCGTCTCGCCGGTCGGCCCGGTGGCTCCCGTGCCGGTGCCGCCGAATGTGCCACCAGTCGGCGAGGCGGTCGCGCCGCCGCCATCGCCGCCGCCGCCGCCCGAGGACGACGTCGAGAAGGCCTGATCGATCACGACGATGCCCCCGATGACCAGGGCGACGATGATCGCGAAGCGGAGCGTGCTGGCGGCCAAGGAGAGGTAGAAGCTCCTGTTGGTCGGTGGCTGGTGCACGCCATCCTACCCCGTGGCTATCGGGGAAGCCCGAGCCGCCGCGCGAGGCGCTTGCGCCGACGCGACTCGCGGAGCCTGCGCAACCGACGCACCAGCATCGGGTCGTAACGGAGCGCCTCCGGGAGGTCGATCGCTCGCATCAGGAGCTGCTGATACCTCGTCGACGAGATGCCGAAACGCTCGCGGATCAGGCGCTCCTTCGGCCCCCCTTCCAGCCACCACGACCGCTCGAAGTCCAGGACCGCGCGGCTGCGTTCGTCGAGCTCGGGCGCGAGGTCGCGCAGTTGGGCTCCCACGGAGGCGAGGGTAGCGGGCGCTGCCGACGCTGCAAGCACCCGGCGGGGAGCGGCCGAGGGCTCAGGCCAAGAGCGCCCGGACCTGCCGAACCGCGACCGTGAGGGCGGCGAGATCACTGGCCTCCTCGAGGGCGATCCCGCGCATGAACCGGCCGAGCCGGGTCATCGACTCCTCCCGACGTTCGAGGAACGCGGCCAGGGCCTGCTCGACGGGCCGCCGCGTGTCACCTTCCCCGAGGACCTTCTCGGCCACCTGCCGGCGCGTCAGCCGCAGGTCCTCCTCCAGAGCCTGGAGCGCCCAACGATGCCACCGGGTGGTCGTCGAGACCTCGGACAGGCGCGAGCCCAGCCAGTCGAGGTAGGTCGCCTCTCCCACGAGGAAGAACGCGCGGGTCACGTCCTCGAACGACCGGCCGGTGGCGAGGGCCACGTCCGCCACATTCGGACCGTGAACGAGGAACGGCTGCAGGACGTGGGAACGCGCCATGCCCTCTGGGACCCCCCGGTCCATCAGCGCCCACGCCTCGCGTTCGCGCTCCTGCAGCCATCGGGCCGGCGCGACCTCGCCGACGGCCGTGGCGAACGCCTGGAACGGCCCCGCGTACGACTCGATCGCCCGGCCGAGCTGCCCCGGGACGTGCTGCAGGTACCAGCGCGCCGTCACCTCGACCAGCCGGTCGACGCCCTCCATCAGGTCGTCCAGAAGCGCAGGTTCGAGAACGCCGACATGCGCCTCGATCTCCTCCCATCGCTCGACTGCGCCGGTGACGTCGCGGGCGATCCGGTACGCGCGCGTGACGTCCGCGGCATCCGCCCCGGTCTCGGTCACGACGCGGGAGACGAAGGTGATGCCCTGCGAGTTCACGACGTCGTTGGCGACGAGCATCGCGATCAGCTCGCGACGCAGCGGGTGTTCGTTCAGCAGCGGACCGAACCGCTCGACCACCTGCGGCGGGAAGTATCCGCGCAGGTCCGTCTCGAGGTACGCCGAGTCCGGCAGCGAGGACGAGAGGAGGTCGTTCGTGAGGCTCTGCTTGGCGTACGCGAGGAGCACGGCGAGCTCGGGGCGCGTCATGCCGCGGCTCGTCCGCCGGCGCTCCGCCATCTCCTCCGCGTTGGGGAGCGCCTCGAGGTCGCGATCGAGCTCCTCGCGCGTCTCGAGCCCGATCATCAGGTCCTCGTAGGCCTCCATGTGGTGGGAGGACGTGACCGCTTCCTGCGAGAGGATCTGCGCCTGCAGGAAGTTGTCATACAGCACGTGGCGGACGACGTCTCCCTCGACGTCGGCGAGCAGGGCGTTGCGCTCTTCCACCGTGAGCTCGCCGCGCGCCACCCCGAGCCCGAGCAGGATCTTGAGGTTGACCTCGTGGTCCGAGGTGTCCACCCCCGCCGAGTTGTCGATGAAGTCGGTGTTGATCCTTCCGCTCGCGAGCGCGAACTCGATCCGGCCGCGCTGCGTGAAGCCGAGGTTGCCGCCTTCGGCCACCACGCGACACCGGAGATCCTTGCCGTCCACGCGGAGCTCGTCGTTCACACGATCGCCGACGTCGGCCTCCGACTCGGTCGTCGCCTTGACGTACGTGCCGATGCCACCGTTGTAGAGCAGGTCGACGGGGGCGCGCAGGATCGCCGAGATCAGCTCGCTGGGCGAGAGCTCCTCGGCCTCGACACCGAGCGCGAGGCGGGTCTGGGGTGAGATGGCGATCGACTTGGCCGAGCGCGCCCACACCCCGCCGCCCTCCGAGATCTTGGAGCGGTCGTAGTCGTTCCAGCTCGACCCGGCCAGCTCGAACAACCGGCGGCGTTCGGCGAACCCCACGGCCGGATTGGGCGCCGGGTCGACGAACACGTGTCGATGGTCGAACGCCGCGACCAGGCAGATCTGATCCGAGTACAGCATGCCGTTGCCGAACACGTCACCCGACATGTCGCCGATGCCGACCACGGTGAACGGCTCGTTCATCACGTCGGTGCCGATCTCCCGGAAGTGCCGCTTGATCGACTCCCAGGCACCGCGCGCCGTGATGCCGAGCTGCTTGTGGTCGTATCCGGTCGACCCGCCCGAGGCGAAGGCGTCGCCCAACCAGAAGCCGTACTCGGCCGAGATCGCGTTCGCCGTATCCGAGAACGTCGCGGTCCCCTTGTCGGCCGCGACCACCAGGTACGGATCGTCCTCGTCCGCCACGACGACGGATGGCGGATGGACGACCGCGCCGTCGACGAGGTTGTCCGTGAGGTCGAGCATGCTCCGCACGAAGGTCTCGTACTGGCGGGTGCCCTCCTCCTGGAGGGCCCGCGGATCCTCGGACACGTGCTTGAGGACGAAGCCCCCCTTCGCGCCCGTCGGCACGATGACGGCGTTCTTGACCATCTGCGCCTTCAGGAGGCCGAGCACCTCGGTTCGATAGTCCTGGCGCCGGTCGGACCATCGGATGCCACCCCGGGCCACCCGGCCGCCTCGCAGGTGGATCGCCTCCATCGAGGGGGAGTAGACGAAGATCTCGAAGAGCGGGGTCGGCTTGGGCATCTCGGGGACCGCGGCCGACCGCAGCTTGAACGCGATCGAGCGCCGCCCCGGGACGTACACGCTCGTTCTGACCGTCGCGTCGATGACCCCGAGCGCGTTGCGCAGGATCCGATCCTGCTCCAGGGAGCGCACGGCGTCCAGGTCCGAGCGGATCGTCGTGCGAAGGGCATCGACCGCCTCGGGGTCACGGGGTCGCGACGGGTCGAACCGCATCTCGAACAGCCGCACCAGCTGCTTCGCGACGAGCGGGTGCGCCGCGAAGGCGTCGTTCTTGTACTCCACCGGGAAGCTCGAGTTCACCCGGTGGTGATACTTGCGATAGGCGCGCAGGATCTGCACCTGCCGCCAATCGATCCCGGCCGACACGACCAGGCGATTGAGCGAGTCGGACTCGCACTCCCCGCGCCACACGGCGCCGATGCACTCGGCGACGCGAGCGCCCGTGGCCTCGACGTCGATGGGCCGGTGGTCGGCATCCAGCACGCCGAAGTCGTGCAGGAAGCGGTCGTCGCCGTCCTCGCCGAGCAGCGTGGTCGGCCACTCCTCGATCACCCGCAGACCGAGCGACTCGAGCGTCGGCACGAAGTCCGACAGCTCGACCCTGCCGTCCCCCTTGTACAGACGGACGTGGGTGAGGGTCTGCCCGTCCACGGTCTGGTTGGTCAGACCGACCAGGAACCCGTCCTCGTCCCGCTCGAGCTCGTCGAAGCGCGCGACGTCCAGGCCGGCGATCGTTACGTCGGTCGAGGCCTTGTAGTAGTCGGGGAAGCGATCCGCCCACCGCTCGAACAGCGTGCGAGCGCGCGCCTCGCCATGCTCGTGGATCAACCGGTCGAGCAGCCGGTCGTCCCAGGTGCGCGCGATCTCCATGACCTCGGTCTCGAGCTCGTCAAGGGGCACCGCGGGGATCTGGCCGTGACCGACGTGCACGGTGAAATGGAGCTGGGCGATGCCACTCTCGGTCAACGCGACGTGGTGGTCGATCGTGATCCCGTCGAACCGTTCGAGGAACAGGTCCTGCAGCCGGAGTCGGACGTCCGAGTCGAAGGCGTCGCGCGGCATCGCCACGAGCAGCGACACGCTCCGCCCGTAGGGGTCGCGGCGCGCGAACAGGCGGACCTCCTTGGTCTCGTGGACCTGCAGGAGGCCCATCACCTGGTCTCGCAGCTCGTCGGTCGGGGCCGCGAACAGCTCGTCCTTGGGGAAGCTCTCGAAGATCGTGACGAGCGCCTTGTAGTCGTGCGACCCCTCGTACAGGTCCTCCGCATTGAGGATCTGCTCCAGCTTGCGGTGCAACAGCGGCGTCTTACTGGCCGGCTCCGAGTACGCCTTCGAGGTGAACAGGCCGACCATCCGCGTCTCGCCGATGATGCGTCCCTCCGCCGAGACCTTCCGGACGCCGATGTAATCCATCCTCGCGCGCCGATGGACGGTCGAGGGTCGGTTGGTCTTCGAGTAGATCAGCAGGTCGCCGCCCTCGATGCGCGCCCGCAGGTTCGGCTCGATCGTGTCGAGCGGCACCGGCCGCTCGTACGCCGACCAGTCGAGCTTCGACAGGATCCCAAGGCCGGACCCGGGTACGGCCGCCAGCGCGCGTCCCTCGGGCAGGTCGACGAGCTCGTACTCGCGATAGCCGAGGAAGACGAAGTTCAGGTCCAATAACCACTCGAGGAAGGCAACCGTCTCGGCCACCTCGTCCGGCGGGTACAACGCCGATCCGGCGCGCGCGATGTCGATCATGTGGCGCGCCGCGTCTTTCATCGCTTCGAAGTCACGGACCGCGAGCCGGACGTCGCCCAGGACGCTACGGATCCCCTGCTCGAGCTCCGTCCGTTCCTGCTCGGTGAGTCGCTGCTCGAGCTCGAAGTGCATCAGGGATTCGCGATCTTCGGTCTTGCGGACGTGCAGGATCCGTTCGATCCTGCCGTCGGGTGCGCGCTCGACGCCGATCACCGGGTGGATCACCCGCCGGAGGCCCAGGCCCCAGGCCTCGAGCTCCTCGGTGACCGAGTCGTACAGGAACGGGGAGTCTGCCGCGCTGACCTCCACGACCGTGCCGAGCGCCTCGTAGCCGTCCTCGGGCTGGTTGGGCTCGAACACGCGGACGGCGAACTCATCCTCCCGCCGGGTGTCGGCCAGCTCGAACGCCCCGACGATCACGGCGACGAGCTCGGAGGCCGGTCGGTCGGCCAGGTCTTGCGGGGGCAGCCTCCGCGTGAAGGCGACGGCGAACGCCCGCAGGGCCTCCACCCGTTCCAGCGGCACCGAGGCGTCGAGGAGCTCCAGCACGGAGGCGGGCAGAGCGCCCGCGGTCATCTCGTCCGTGGTGCTCACGTTGCACATGGTACCCGTGCCCGAACAGGCCCCCGACCTGCGGCTTCAGGAAAAGCTCGGACCAGCCGAGGCATGAGAGGATGGCCGGGCCCGTCCGGGCCCTCCGGGATGGTCGAGACCAGCAACCGCGTCAGCGGATCCGTCGAGGAACACGAGTTGCGCTCGGTGGCGCAACTGCGGATGCTGCACGCCCTGGCGACGCGGCTGAACGCGCTGGACGACGTCGCCGCGATCGGCGAGGCGATCACGATCGAGCTCAAGACGCTGATCGACTATCACAACTGCCGGATCTACCTCCTGCTCGAGGACGGGCACACGCTCTGGCCGGTCACCTTTCGCGGAGAGCTCACCGAGTACGAATCCGAGACGCCCGAGGAGCTGGTCAGCCAGGTCGGCGAGGGCATCACCGGCTATGCCGCGATCACGGGGCAGACGTACTACGCGCCGGACGCGCTCCACGATGAGCGGGGCGTGCAGATCGACGGCACCGACGAGATCGAGGAATCGCTCCTGGCCGTTCCCCTCAAGGTCGGGGACAAGGTGACCGGCGTCATCGTGCTCTCGAACCTAGGGACCGATCAGTTCGAGGAGGATGACCAACGGGTCCTCGAGGTCCTCGCCTCGCACGCATCCGTCGCCTACGAGAACGCCAGCCTGCTGCAGAAGGAACGCGACGCGGCGAAGACGGCGTCGGCACTGCTCGGTCTGTCGCAGGCGCTCAGCGGCGCCGGGAATGTCTCCAGCGTGCTCGCGCGCGTCGTCGCCGCCGTCCCGTCGATCATCGAGGGGTCGGCCGTCATCGCCTACCGTCGAGACCAGAAGACCGGGAACTTCATCCCCGCCCACCACCGTGGCCTCCCCCTCGACCGAGCACCCATCGTCCCAGCCGATGTCGCGAGCCGTTTCCTCGCGTCGTTCGAGGAACCATTCGTGATCGAACGCGACGTGGCCGAGCAGGTCCCGAGCGAGTTCTGGGTCGTCGACGAGCCGGCGGCGGCGCTCATCGCGCCGATGTCGTGGGAGCCGGACGAGTTCGGTGCGCTGGTGGTCCTCGCGCCCGATGTCGAGAGCACCTTCTCCGAACGCGACCGTGACCTGGCGCGCGGGATCGCCCAGATCGCCTCGCTCGCCCTGGGTAGCGCGCGGCACGTGAGCGAGCTCGAGCGGTTCCACGAGCTCGCGGAGACGCTGGACGCGATCTTCTGGGAGGCCGAGCCGCAGACGCTCGCGTTCACGTTCCTCTCGAGACGGGCGGCCTCGGTACTCGGACACGAGTCGGAGACGTCCGAGACGCTGCCGCGGCGATGGGGCGACCACATCGTCCCGGACGACC
>JBKPRY010000094.1:0-3386 GCA_046734755.1 Actinomycetota bacterium
GTCTGGATCGCGATCATCGACTCCCCTCCGTCTGGCGGTCCCGCCATCGTCCGGCTCGGCCGATCCGCCCGCAACCGACGTGCGAGACTCCCGGCGTGGACGAGGACCTCCCGGTCGGCGAACCCGTCGACGCCAGCCCGGCTCGTGCGCCCCGACGCCGTGCGCTCGAGGGGCGGTTCGTGCGGGTCCGTCCGCTCGATCCCGAGGCGGACGCGCCGGCCCTGTGGGACGCATCGCATGACGGAAGTCCGCAGGCGGATCGCCTGTGGACCTACATGTACGACCCGTTCGCCGACCGAGCCGCCATGCGGGCGTGGCTCGACGGGTGCGCGGCATCGAGCGACCCGCTGTTCATGACCGTCGAGTCCCGCGGAGCCGGCCCCGTAGGCATGGCGGCGTTCATGAACATCGTGCGCGAGCATCGGAGGCTCGAGATCGGTCACATCTGGTATGCGCCGTCGGCGCAGCGGACCGAGGCGAACACCGAGGCGGCGTACCTGATGATGCGGGAGGCGTTCGACGACCTCGGTCATCGCCGCGTGGAGTGGAAGTGCGACGCGCTCAACGAGCGATCGCGCGCCGCGGCGCTCCGGCTCGGGTTCACGTTCGAGGGTGTGTTCCGCCGGCACATGATCGTCCGGCGCCGGAACCGCGACAGCGCGTGGTTCTCGCTCCTCGACGTGGAATGGCCCGCGGCCCGCGATGCGCTCGAGCGCTGGCTGGACGCGGATCCGGCGCGACGGCCACCCCTGGCCTCGCTCAGGGGCGAGGAGCGCTGAGACGGGTCGGGTTGGGTCAGGCGTACGCGGGCTCGTTGCCCGCGCGCCACTTGATGCCGCAGCCGATGCTCGCGCGCTGGTCCTGCGCGATGGGTCCGCCCGACAGCACCGCGTCGATCGCGGCGCGAAGGTCCTCGCCGGTGACCGGCAGGCCGTTGCTCGGGCGGCTGCCGTCGAGCTGGCCGCGGTAGACGAGCGCGCGGTCCGCGTCGAACAGGAAGAAATCGGGCGTGCAGGCCGCCGTGTACGCCTTCGCGACCTCCTGGGTCTCGTCGAACAGGTATGGGAACGCGTACCCTGCCTTTCGCGCCTCCTCCGCCAGGCTCTCGGGGGCGTCCTCGGGGTATTCATCGGGATCGTTCGAGCTGATCGCCACGATCGCGAGGTCGGACTCGGCGAAGTCACGCCCCAGCCGCGCGAGCTCATCGCGGACGTGCCGCACGTACGGGCAGTGGCGGCAGATGAACATGACGAGGAGCGCCCGCCTGCCGTCGAAGTCCCGGATGCTCACGGTCCGGCCGGTCACGACGTCGGGAAGCTCGAAGTCCGGCGCCGTGGTCCCGAGCGCGAGCATCGTGGAGGGGACGGCCACGGCCCCATTGTCCCTCAGGATCGACGAGACGCGCACCGCACCGGATCAGGGGGCCGTCGTGCGGTCGGTGCGCACCTCGTAGGTGGGCACCGGTGCGGGCTTGCCCTTCAGGTCGAGGTTGCCGAACGGTTCGGCCATCACCTCGCCCACGACGGCGTCATACGTCGATTGCCCGATCAGGATCCCGCCGGGGGGAGCTGCCGACTGCAGTCGCGCCGCGACGTTGGTGGTGTCGCCGATCGCGGTGAAGCTGCGATGCGTACCGGCGCCTACGTTGCCCAGCGCCGCCGGCCCTGAGTTGATGCCGATCCGGAAACTCGGCCAGTCCGGGTGGTCGTGGGAGGTCTCGGTCACGGCTTGCTGCATCCCCGTCGCGGCGCGCACGGCACGAAGCGCGTGATCGGGCTGCTCCTCGAGCGCGTTGAACACCACGAGGATCGCATCGCCGGCGAACCGCTCGATCAATCCACCCTCGCGTTCGGTGATGATCGGGACGGCGCTCGCCCAGTAGGCGTTCAGCATCTGGACAACGTCCGTGGGTGGACGTCCGTCCGAGAAGCTGGTGAACCCCGCGAGATCGGCGAACAGCACGGTCACCTCGATCTCGCGCCCGCCGAGCTCGGCGATCGACGGTTCGAGCTCGAGCCGATCCGCGAGCGCGGGGCCGACGTACGGACGGAACAGGTCGTCGACACGGGCCATCTCGCGCGCGGCGCGCTCGAGCAGGACGATCTCGTCGGATCCGAACCCCTCACGGCGGAGCCCCTCGAGGATGGGAGCGAGCGACTCGCGGGATCGGACGGCCGGCATCAGTTGCGCGATCGCGCCGGACGAGCGCCGTTCGATGCGTTCGAGCGTCTGCTCCAGGTAGAGCCCTCCGAAGGCGGCGGTGATCGAACCCTCGCGCCGGTACTCGCCCCGGACCGAGATCGTCACGATCGCGAAGGCGACGGCCATCAGGACGTGCCATTCCCACCAGGACACGTGCCAGCTTCGCGCGAACGCGACCGCGATCAGAGCCTCGGCGAGCAGGACGAAGGCCACCGCGACCGACAGCGGCAGCATCCGCCTTCGCACCCGGAAGATCCGCAGGTATCGCCACGCCGCGAACGCGTACAGACCGATCCCGACCGGCGCGAGCAACCGGAACGCGAGCGGTGCCTCCTCTTCGAGAGGCCGGTCGAGGAACGGCACGCCGGTGAGCGACCCGACCGCCCAGGCGATCAACAGCACCGCGAGGGCGCCGCGGATCAGCGTCCGGCGGCGAAGGATCCTTGCCGCGTCCGCGCGGCTGAGCTCGACGGCGGACCCGGCCGCGAACCCTGAGGCGAGGAGCAGGCCGATCGGCGTGGCGATGGCGAAGCCGGAGTTCGGATGATCGAGCAGGACGTTGGGAGTCGCGAGCGCGTGGAGCGCGAGGAACCCGGAGCTGGTGATCAGTGCGAGCGAGACCAGGAACAGGCGCGCGTCGACATGCTGGTTGGCGGCCTCGCTGGTGACAAGCGCGAGCGCGACGTTGATCAGCGCGACCGAAAGGACGAGCAGGAAGTGCGAGGGGTGATGCTCCCACATGACGTCGATGCTCGGGACCGCGAGGAGCAGGACGAGCCCGGCGAGGGGCAACGCGAGCAACACGCCGAAGAGCCAGACCCGCGGGCGGTCCTGCACGTCCCCTCCAAGGATCGAAGCGGCGCAACCCACCCCATGCGGTGCCCGCGATGCGCAACCGGACGATCACCGCGCGGAGCGCGCCTCCGTCTCCGGATAGTAGGCTATGGATCTCGGGCGCCGCCCGGGGGATCCTCGACGAGCGATGGAACGGGCCTCGCCTGCGGACCGACTCGCCTCTCGCCTACGGATCGCTGGTTCGACGAACACGGAGGCGAGATGGCGCGAGGAAGCAGCGACGTCCTGTTGGGAACCCCCGAGCGCGGGAAGCGTTCCGTCGCGCGCGAGGAGAAGGGGCGGCGTTGCGCCGCGCTCGGATGTGAGACGGTGCTGTCGACGTACAACCG
>JBKPRY010000095.1:0-1765 GCA_046734755.1 Actinomycetota bacterium
GGTACCTGCTCGTTCCCGCCGTGCCCCGGAAAGGAGCCCGACGGCCTCGCGGGAACGACCTCGGCGCCGAAGAACCCGCACCCGGGGTTCGCGACCCTGTACGAGACGGAGCAGCAGGACCACATCCTCGACTACCGGAGCTTCGAGCGGAGCGCTCGGCACGGGACGCTCCCGTCGGTGTCGTGGGTCGTGCCGGGCGACGGCGTGAGCGAGCACCCTCAGTCGAGCCGCGGCGTCGCCGCCGGTATGGCCCACGTCACCCGGCTCGTGAACTCGGTGATGCGCGGGCCGGACTGGGACAGCTCCGCGATCTTCATCACCTGGGACGACTGGGGAGGCTTCTACGACCACATGGTGCCGCCGCTCGCCGACGAGAACGGGTACGGGCTGCGGGTGCCGGGGCTTCTCGTGAGCCCGTACGCCCGGCGCGGGTTCGTCGACCACCAGACGCTCACGTTCGACGCGTACCTGAAGCTGATCGAGGATCGGTTCCTGGATGGTCAGCGCCTGGATCCGTCCACCGACGGGCGTCCCGACTCGCGCCCGGTCGTCCGCGAGGCCCTGCCGATCCTCGGGGACCTCGCGCTGGCATTCGACTTCGACCGGAGGCCGAGGGCGCCGCTGATCCTCGATCCCACTCCCCAGGAGACCCGCGGTGCGTGAACGCGTGCGATCCGCGACCTCACGCGCGTGATCCTCGGTGCTACAGTCATGCATCCGGGCCGGAATTGCTGGCTCAAGCAACCCTGGGGTGCTGCCGACGTTTTGACTTTATGAGGAGATAACGATGGTCACCCGGGTTCCCGACCAGGGCACCAAGCTGGGCGGCTACGCCGCCCTGGATGACCGTCTCCTCGTGCTGGATTTCCAGGCCGGGAACCCACAAGCCTTCGTCGAGATCCATCAGCGTTACGGGCCGCTCGCCCGCCGCGTGTGTCAGCGGTTCCTCCCGAATCCCCACGACGGCGACGAGGCCTTCCAAGAGACGATGATCCGGGTCTATCAAGGCCTCTACAGGTTCAACGGGCGCTACGCCTTGCAGCCCTGGGTCGCCCGGATCGCCAAGAACGTCTCCCTCGACATCCTTCGTGGTCGGTCCAGACGCCCCCAGAACGACGACTGGGCACCCGGCGCGGAGGAGCTCCCCGGTCCGAGCGACGAGGCCGAGCAGATCGTGGAACGGCTGGTTCAGCGCGACACGGTGCTCACCGTCCTCGCCGACCTGCCGGAGACGCATCGCCGAGCGCTGATGCTGCGCGAGCTGGATGGACGGTCGCATCGCGAGATCGCGCAGGAGATGGAGGTCTCCACGGCGCAGGCCAAGGCGCTGATCCATCGGGCGAAGATGAGCTTTCGGAAGCGGTGGCTCGAGAAGGTGGCCGAACGAGGTGGGCTCATGGGGATCGGGCTCGTCCCGCTCGTCTGGCTCCTTCGGATCGCGGGCGGCGTGCGGAGGATCGGTGAGCGACTTGCCCACTCGGCGCACCTGGCCCAGACCGCCGTACCGGATGCAGTCAGCTCGACGGTGGGAACGACGGCGGCGCCGGTCGTATCGAGCGGTGTGGGCGAGCGCGTGGTCGCGGCGGGGATGACTTTGCTGTTGGCGGGCGGGGTCACCGTGGGAGCGGCCAAGATCGTGCGGGGCGGGCACCACGACAAGCCGGCTGCGCGAGCGGTCGCGACAGCGCCGGCACCGGCACCGGCACCGGCACCGGCTCCGGCTCCGGCTCCGGCTCCGGCTCCGGATACGTCCAAGGGCCGCGAG
>JBKPRY010000096.1:0-12127 GCA_046734755.1 Actinomycetota bacterium
TCGCCGAGATCGACCGAACCATCTCCGCGTTGCAGGATCCCACGCGACGTCGCATCCTCCTCGACTTCTACGTGCACCAGGCAGAATGGACGACGGCCGAGGTCGCCGAGGCCGTGGGCGTCCACAGAACCGTCGCTCATGCACATCTGGAGCGGCTCGTGGCACTCGGGTATCTGGTGTCGGGTCAGCGACGAGGCACGTCTGGCAAACCCGCCAAGCTGTACCGGCTCACCGGGCAGCAGATCGAACTGAGCTATCCCGTTCGACGATTCGCACGGCTCGCGGCGCAGCTGGCCCAAGCTCTTCGCGGAATGCCCGAAGGGATCGGCGCCGCTCGGCGTGCGGGACGGGGGTATGGTGCGTCGCTCGTCACCGAGCCCGCGGATTCGCCCGAAACCGCGCTTGCCCAACTCGCTCCACTCGCTGCGGACTACGTGCTCGCCGACGGTGAGATCGTCGCACGGAACTGCATCTTCCGTGAGGTGTGTGAACAGGCCCAGGACATCGTCTGCGAGTTCCACGCCGGCATCCTCGAGGGCGCCTTCCAGAAGGCAGGGTTGAACCTGCGAACGGCGGCGTTCCGCGACTACGCGGAGAAGGGTTGCTCGTATCAGGTCTTGACCGGACGCGCTTCGACCTGATAAAGAGGCTTATTAACCTCTAAAGCCTCCATATTGGGACATCGTAATTGCATGACGCCTGGTCGCCAACGAGAGGTCCTCCTCGCATCCTCCGCCTCGTGATGAGGAAAAGATGAAGATCGAGGAGGAAGACGATGACGGAGCCGAGCCTGTATGAACGATTGGGTGGCGTGTTCGCCATCGCCGCGGTGATCGATCACTTCAGCGATGCGGTCGTGCAGAACCCCGTCGTCGGCCAAGCATCGAAGAACCCCGAGCTTCGTGAGTGGCACACCAACCAACTGGACAGGCTGCCGGGCCTGAAGTTCATGCGCACCCTGTGGGTCTGCAACGTCGCCGGTGGACCCCTCACATTCACAGCCACGAAGCCAGGAAGCACGCCGCTCGGGTTGGAAGAGGCCCATCGCGACCTCCATATCTCATCCGAGGAGTTCGATGAGGTCGCGGCCGAGCTGGGACGCACGCTCGATCACTTCGGGGTGCCTGCGCGTGAGAGGGATGAAGTCCTGGCGGCCTTCGCGGGCCACAAGGGGGAAGTGACCGAGGGATCGATGGCTTCGGCCTGAGAGAGGGCGGCGCTTGCCCTTACCGAAAGCTCGTAGCCCGGCACAAGGCACCGGGACCATTCACGAACATCGCGCATCGCGGCGTCCTGTTCATGGGACGAGTTCGATTGATTTCCTCCCGATGTGATCGAAGGACTCCGCCAAGTATCCCGAAGGTCAAACGCGTGCGATCACGGTCACGGTGTCCGCCGTCTCGTGCCCCACGTGATCGGCGGTCGGAAGGCGAACGGCGAAGACCGATCCGGAAGCATCGGACCGGTCGAGCCAGATGCGCGCGCCCAGTCGTTCCGCCGCGCGCCGGCAAATATACAGGCCCATCCCGACGCCGCCGACCCGCCGCGTGTCCGATTGATCGATCTGGTAGAAGCGGTCGAAGATCCTGTCTCGTTGGTCGGGGTCGATCCCCGGCCCCCGATCGCGAACTCGGACGACGACATCGTCGGCGTCGACGCCGACCGTGACCGTGACCCGCTGGTTCTCGGGGGAGTACTTCAGGGCGTTATCGATGAGGTTGCGTAGGATGCGATAGACGTCTTCCTCGATACCCCGGACCGGCGGCACCGTGTCTGAGATCACCACGTCGATACGTTCTCTTCCATCGCCGTAGGCTTCGTCCTCGACCAAGCGGGTGATCAGGCCTGCGAGACCGATCTCCTGCGTCGGCCTCGAGAGCGGCTCGTCGCTCTCGACACGCGCCGCGAACAGGAGGTCCTCGATGAGGCGCTTGAGGCGTTCGGTGTGTCGGTCCGCAGCCAACAGGAACTCGTGCTGCTCTGCCGGCGTGAAGCGCACATCCCGACGCAGGAGCGTCTTGACGGACGCCTGGACGTTCGTGAGCGGGGTTCGGAGCTCATGGGAGACCGTCGCGACGAACTCGTCCTTCAGTCGGCCCATCTCGGTCTCATGCGCGAGTGCGCGCTCGAGGCGCTCGAGGAGCAGCGAGTTCCGCAGGGCGACGGCGGCGTGATTGCCCAGGGTCTGGAGCAACCCGAGGTCGTCGTGATCGAACGTGCTGAAGTCGTCGAGTCGGTCCGCGACGGTGACGATGCCGAGCAGCTGATCGTCCGACGACAACGGCGCGACCATCGCGTCCCGGATCCGCCGGTCCCCGAAGAAGCGCCGGAGCGCCTCGTTGCGGATGGGTCGGGAGAGGAGCACCGGCTCGCGCTCGGAAGCCACGCGAGCCCAGACGCCCTCCGTGGGATCCAGGGCCACGGGTTCGAAGGCGATCTCCTCGTCGGCCGGCCCGACCTGACAGCGCACGGGGGGCCGGTCACGGCCTTCGGGCCACAAGATCAGCTCGGCGATGTCGGCGTTGAACATCTCCCGCATGTGGTGAAGGAGCACCGGGACCATGTCCTCGCGTTCGAGCGACCGTTGCGCGAGCCCCGTCGCGCGCTGGAGCTGCAGCAGATCGTCGTGCCTTCGCTGGAGATCTGTGAGGGCCTTGCCCGCGAGGTAGGTCATCGCAGCGGGCGCCGCCACCAGGAGGACGGCCGCGGGGTGTTGGAGGAAGACCATCACGCCGACGATCCCGAGCGCCGTGTTCGCGACCGTGAGCAAGGTGCCGAGACCGATCACCTGGTCGAGAAGCTTGATCTTGTCGTCCGACAGCCCGATCGCCACGTTGATCAGCATCGCGCCCACGAGATCGGCGAGGATGGTCGCGCCGAAGAAGGACACCCAGAGTGACGGCCACCCCGCGGGAAGTACCGAGCGACACACGGCGACGAAGACGACGGCGAGCAGGGTCGTGCACGCACGCTGGGCCAGGTTGAAGGTCAGTCGGAGCGGCCTCTGCCGGCGATGGACCGCGAGCGCGATCCCGACGCCAACGGTCTCGGCGAGCACGAGTCCTGCCGGGGTCGTGAACGCCAGCCCGAAGACGAGGGGGATCTCGGCCAGCGAGAAGGTCTGTGCGTGCCGAGCGATGCGGATATGCATCACGAACACTTCCGCGACCCCGAACGAGATGGCGAGCACCCACCATGGGAGGGAATCGCTGGTGAACGGTGGCTCCACGCCCCGCACCCCGAACCACAGGAGGACGCTCGCGGCGACGAGGCCCGCCGTGATGAGCCACACGCCCACCGCAGGCGAGCGTGGACGGCCACACAAGCGGCGGAGCATCAGTCCCCCCAGAGTGTGCTGGCCCAGGCGCCCGAGGACAGTGCCGATGGGGCGTCGTCGCCGCCCCACGAGCCTGCCGACCAACCGGATCCGCTCCACGTGCGAGCGGACCAGGTCCTTCCGCTCCACGTCCTGGCCGACCACGCCGAACCGCTCCAGGTGCGAGCGGACCACGTACGGGCACTCCAGCTCGACCCACACCAGCAGTCTCCCGACCACGTCCTGGCGGTCCAATCCCCGCCGGACCAGCTCGTCCCGTCCCAGCTGCTCGACGCCCAGGTCGATGCATCCCAGGTGTCGCCGAAGATCGTCTGCTCGCCCTGGAGTGCGATCCCGTCGTCATCGGTGACGATGGAGCCGCGCGCGAGCTGGAGGGACCCCAGCCCGGTCGATCGGGGCCACGTCTGCACGGCGTCCGCGACGGTCGAGATCTTGGCCTCCCTCGCGCGATGCAGGTTGATGAGCCCCGCGCCCTGCGCGATCGGGTCGGCGTTGGGCAGCGGCACCGCGCTCTGCATGAGCAGCGCCTTCACCTGGTCGGGGGAGAGCTCGGGATGCTGTTCCAGGATCGTCGCCACGGCGCCCGAAACGATCGCGGCCGCCTGCGACGAGCCGCTGCCCTTCATGAACCGGGTCGCTCCGACGCGGGCGCCAGGGTTCGCCTCGTCGACGAAGCTGCCGGGATCGCGGAGGCTGACGATCGACTTGCCGGGGGCGACGAGGTCGGGGTGCCGGAGCGCGTTGCCCCGCGATTGCCAGGACGGGATGACATCGTCCTTGGGGTCATCGGTTCCCCTGGTGTCGTCACCTCCGACCGCGATCACGTAGGGGTCGTACGCCGGATTGTTGAGCTGAGGGGTGCCGAACCCGGAGTTGCCCGCCGCGACGACCACCACGATGCCGTGCTGCCACGCGACCTCGGCCGCGTACGCCAGGGGATCGAGTTGGTAGTCCTGCGTGCCGTCGGTACCGAAGGAGAGGTTGAGGACGCGGATGTTGAGCCCATCGCTGTTGCGGTGCTGCACGACCCAATCGATCGCGGCGATGACCTGCGATACGTCGGTCGCGCCGTCGCTCGCAGCCACCTTGATCGAGACGATCCGAGCGCCGGGAGCGGCACCCACGAAGTAGTGGTCGACCTCCTCGTCCTCCTTACCCGGCGGGATGGCAGCGTCGCGTCCGGCGATCAGGCCCGCCATGTGCGTGCCGTGGCCATAGGTGTCGATGTCGGTCAGGTTCGAGGCCTGCGAGTCGAACGAGAGGTCGGGGCCGTTGATCACCTGCAGGTCGATGCCCGGCACCGGGGCCACGCCCGAGTCGATCAGCGCGACGTCGATGCCGGAGCCCGTCCAGCCCTTTTGCCACATCTCGATCAACTTCGTGTTGTGCGCCAGCTTGAGCCAAGACCCCGGGTACCTGTTCGGATCGATGCCGTCGACGTTGCCGAGCAAGCGAACCGTGGCATCCGGGGTGACGGAGACGATATCCGGCGATCCACCCAATCCGGTGAGCTCGCTGATCGGGACCTCTGCGGCGAACCCGTCGATGATGGAGATGCGGCGACCCACCGTTCCGCCGGCATCGAGGACGAGGCGTTCGGCGACGTCGACCGATCCCCTCTGTCCTCGGACGATGACCGGTACGAGGTGGTCCGGCGATGCGGTCGACGCCGCGGGAGGCAGGATCAGCGCGCCGAGCAGGAGCGATGCCGCCAGCGCACCCGCGAGACCGGGGCGACGCGTGGCGGCGGCCGTGGTGCGCCGCGGTCGAAGCGTTCGCCTTCCGGGCCCTTCCTCTTGTTGCGTCCGCTGGTTGCCCATCTTGTCCCCCGTCGTAGGAGTTCATCCTGGGGGACACGTCGTAGGTAGTGCATCCGACGGATAGTCGTTTCTGCTGCCGGCGGCCCCGTACGAACGGCGACCGCCGGGACGCCGGCGGGGGAGGCCTTTGGACCTAACGGCGTCTGCAGGGCTCGGGCTCGAGACCCTCGGGCGGAGCTAGCCCTCGGCGGGTGGGGCCGTCGGGTCGTCCGCGTGGACCACGAGCCACGGGATGATCGAGGAGGGGATCACCGTGACGAAGAGCGGCCAGCTCGAATCCACGGCGCTCGCCAACCCGATGAGTCCGAACCCGATCAGGAACAGGACGACCATCGCGGCGAAACGTCGTCGCTCGCTCACGGCAGCATCCTAGCGGTCGCGCCCCTCGATCGGATCGCGATAGGATCGCGTGCCCTGCGGGTGGGCTGGGGCGGGGTGGGCTCGGGGCATCGGAAAGGACCCGGCGAGCCGAAAGCTAGGCCGGCAACGGCGGAGGAAAGAAGGAGGACCCAGGTGGCAGCCCCGAGCGTCGCAAACAACCTCGCCAACGTGCCGATCTTCTCCGGCTGCTCCAAGCGGGAGCTCGGGATCATCGCCCGGGCCTCCAAGGAGGTCTCGCACAAGGAGGGAACCGTGATCGCCCGCGAGGGCGAGCGCGGGATCGGGCTGTTCCTGATCCTGGAGGGGCAGTGCAAGGTCACGATCGGCGGCAAGACCAAGGCGCGCCTGGGGCCCGGCGACTTCTTCGGGGAGGTCGCCCTGCTGGACGGCGGTCCCCGCACCGCGACCGTGACGGCCCTCTCGCCGGTCCGCCTCGTCGGCATCACCGGCTGGGTCTTCCGCGGCCTGCTGATGGAGCACCCGGCGATCGCCCTCAGGACGCTGGAGGCCGTGGCCGGGCGCCTCCGCTCGGTGTCGAAGGAGCCCGTCTAGACCACCCGCGCGGGCGGAGGACATGACCGAGGTCCCCGACGAGGTTCGCGCGCTCGCGGCCGAACGCGACACGCGCCGGCGGGCCAAGGACTTCGCCGCCGCGGACGCGCTCCGCGATCGCATCGCACGACTCGGCTTCTCGGTGATCGACGGCCCGGATGGGCCTTCGATCGAGCCACTGCCCGTCACCGAACCCCCCCGCATCGCCGCGCACCGCGTCGAGAGCCTGCTCGACGAGCCGGCGACCGCCGATGTGAGCGTGCATTGGGTCCTCGAGGGCTGGCCACAGGACGTCGCGCGGGCGCTGGCAGGCCTGCGCGCGAATCGTGGAGGCCGCGACGTGCGGTACGTCGTCGCGGACATCACCGACACCGAGCCGTCGTCCTACGGGGAGGGGGTCGAGGTCCTCGCGCTGGAGGCCGGGACGGGATGGGGCGCCGCCCTGAACGCGGGACTCAAACGATCGCGTGGCCGGTCCGTGCTCGTGATGGACGGGTCGGTCGAACCCACGGGGGACGTGTTCGCCCCGCTCGAGGCCGCGCTCGAAGATCCGAGCGTCGGCGTCTGCGGGCCGTTCGGGATCTCGACCGAGGACCTGCGTGAGTTCCACGAGAGTGACGGGCCGGAGGTCGACGCGATCGAGGGGTACCTGATGGCGTTCCGCAGGGACGTGATCCGCGACATCGGGTTGTTCGACGAGAGGTTCCGCTGGTACCGGACGGCGGACATCGAGTGCTCGTTCCGGATCAAGGACGCCGGCATGCGCGCCCTGCGGGTCGACGCGCCGGTCGTCAGGCACGAGCACCGCATGTACCAGGCGACCCCCGAGGCCGAACGCAACCGGCTCTCCAAGCGCAACTACTACCGGTTCCTCGAGCGGTTTCGGGACCGCTACGACCTGCTCGTGCGGCCGCCGGACGACGGCTAGGAGGGGCCGGGCTGCAGGACGATGTCCGGCCCCGTCGAGAGGGACGCCGCCGCGCGGTCGTTCCGGTGGATCTGGGCTTCGAGCTCCTCAGGCGTGGGGATCGGCTTGCTCCCGTCGAAGTACGCCTGCAGGTCCGGCCCGTCGATCACTTCGTGCACGATCAGGATCTTCGAGAGCTGCTCGAGGAGCTCTCGGTATCGCGTGAGTACCTCGGTCGCGCGGTCGTGGGCCTCGTTCACGAGCCGGGCGGTCTCCTCATCGATCAGCGCCGACAGGTCGTCCGAGAGCTCGGGTGAGCCCCCCGGGTACAGGAAACCGGCGCCGGGGCGGAACCCGTCGTGCCCGAACGAGACCGGGCCGATCTTGGGGCTCATGCCGTACTCGGTCACCATGGCCCGGGATATCTCGGTGGCGCGCTCGAGGTCGTTCTGCGCTCCCGTCGAGACGACCCGGTCGAACAGGATCTCCTCCGCCGTGCGCCCGCCGAGGAGCACCGCGAGCCGGTCCTTCAGCTCGGGCTCGGTGAGCAGGTATCGATCCTCGAGCGGTCGCTGCATCGTCATCCCCAGCGCCGCCGCGCCGCGCGGGATGATCGAGACCCGGTGGACCGGGTCGGCGGTCTCCGCGGTGAGGGCGACGAGCGCGTGGCCCATCTCGTGGATCGCCACTCGCTCCTTGTCCTTCACGGACATGACGCGACTCTTGCGTTCCAGACCCGCGACGGTCCGATCGATCGCCTCCTCGAGCTCGACCATGGTGACCGCCTCCCGCTCCCTACGGGCGGCGAGCAGGGCGGCCTCGTTCACGACGTTGGCGAGGTCGGCGCCGGTGAATCCCGGCGTCCGGGAGGCGAGCACGCGGAGCTCGACCTGCCGGTCGAGCGCGACGCCGCGGACGTGGACCTTCAGGATCTCCTCGCGACCGCGCAGGTCGGGCTGGTCCACGACGACCTGCCGGTCGAAGCGGCCCGGCCGCACGAGCGCGGGGTCGAGCACGTCGGGGCGGTTGGTGGCCGCCATGATGATCACGCCCTTCTGCGAGTCGAACCCGTCCATCTCGACCAGCAGCTGATTGAGCGTCTGCTCGCGCTCGTCGTGCGCACCGAACCCCGCCCCGAGCGCCCCGCCCCGGCCCTTGCCGATCGTGTCGATCTCGTCGAGGAACACCAGCGCGGGAGCCTTCTCCTTGGCCTGCTGGAACAGCTCGCGGACCCGCGCGGCGCCCAGGCCGACGAACATCTCGACGAACTCGGAGCCCGACATGAAGAAGAAGGGCACGTTGGCCTCGCCGGCCACCGCACGAGCGAGCAGGGTCTTGCCGCATCCCGGTGGACCGAGGAGCAGGACACCCTTCGGGATCCGGCCGCCGAGCCGCTGATACTTCTTGGGGTTGCGGAGGAACTCGACGATCTCCTTGAGCTCCTCTTTCGCCTCGTCCACCCCCGCGACGTCGGCGAACGTCGTCTTCATCTCCTTGCGGTCATAGATCTTCACCTTGTTCCGGCCGAGGTTCAGCGCCGCTCCCGCCTGCGCGCCGCTGATCCGGCGCACGAGGAAGAACCAGACCAACCCGAGCAGCAGGATCGGAACGACCCAAGCAAGCAGGATGGTCTGCAGGCCGCTCGGGGTCTCGCCCGTGTAGTTGATCCCGGCCGCGTCGAGCTGGTCGGTCAGCGTCGAGGTCCCCTGCAGGATCGGGGGGATCGTGGTGTTGAAGTCCACCGTGCCCGTGGAGTCCTCGTACCGCCCGGAGACCGTGGTCTGGCTGATCTCGAGCGTCCCGACGATCTGGCCGGCCTCGACCCGTTCGAGGAAGTTCGAGTAGTCGATCGTGTGCGGGCGAGGGGATGTGAGGAACTGGAACGTGATCAGGATCACGACGAAGACGACCGCCCAGACCCACGGTGACGACCGCACCCGACGAGGTCCGCTGGGCGCTCCACCTCCCAGGTCGAACCCCTGCCAGCGTCCGCGTCTGCCGTCGTTGTTCGCCACTGGCCTCCCATCTTCCCATCGAAGTTCGCCGAACGACATGCGCAGGGTTGGAGGACCCGGTCGTTGCGCGGATACTGAGGGCTCGCCCGGCGACCGAGCTGGGGACCAGACGCGGCCCACCAGCAGCGACGAAGCGGGCCAAGGGAGCGGGAAGGAGGATCGGCGGTGGCGCGGAGCCCGGTGGCGCCTCCGGAAGATCCCGCGCTTCGTGAGCGGTTCGAGCGCGAGGTCCTCCCCCTGCTGCCGAACCTGTACGGGGCCGCGCTCCGGATGACCCGGAATCCTCAGGACGCCGAGGATCTCGTTCAGGAGACCTACCTACGCGCCTACCGGGGCTTCTCCGGCTTCCGAGAGGGCACGAACCTGCGGGCCTGGGTCTACCGGATCCTGACCAACACGTTCATCAACTCCTACCGCAAGAAGCAACGCGAGCCCCTCACCGTGCCCGACGACGAGACCTCGGACTGGTACCTGTACGACAAGCTCGGTGCCTCGAACGTCGAGGCGTCGGCGGAGTCCGAGGTGCTCGAGAAGATCCCCGACGAGGACGTGCAACGGGCGCTGGAGGACCTGCCCGAGGGGTTCCGGATGGCCGTGCTGCTCGCCGACGTCGAGGGGTTCAGCTACAAGGAGATCGCGGAGATCATGGACGTCCCGATCGGGACCGTGATGTCCCGCCTGCACCGGGGAAGGAAAGCCCTGCAGAAGGCGTTGTGGGAAACGGTACGGGAGCGAGGCCTTGTCACCGACTGACTGCGAACACGTGCTGAAGCAGATCGAGCTCTACCTCGACGGAGAGCTCGTGGCTTCGATGCGCGTCGAGATCGAGCAACACCTGGGCGGCTGCGACTCCTGCAGCGGTCACGCCGAGTTCCAGCGCCGGCTCACGGAGGTCCTGCGGTCCAAGTGCGGATGCGACCAGGTGCCGCCCGAGCTCGTCGACCGGCTGCGGGCGTTGCTCGATCGACCCCACGCTCACCCTTCCTAGCCCCGGGGTCGCCGGCGGCGTGATCGGGGACCGAACCCCTCGCCCGCGGGCGTCGAATCGGGAACGTGACCAAGGGATCCCGGCCCGGCAACCTGCCGTCCCCGTCCAGGCCCCTCGAACGCGGGCGCGTCTGCGCGCACGAGGGATGCCGGACGACGCTCTCGGTCTACAACGAGGGCGCGTTCTGCTGGCAGCACGCGGACGCCGTCTTCCCGAACTACCGCGGCAAGCGGCTGCGGAACGACCGCGCCTGACGCGCGGTCGCACGAGGCATCCCGCGCACCCTCCCTCGCGTGGGATCGGAGAACGGTCCGGTTCCCGGACCGTTCTCCTGTATCCATCTTCTTTCGTGTGCCCGCGACGCTAGGATGCATCGCCGGGAACGGCGCCGCGACCGACATCTGGATCGCCGTGAGGCGAGGAGGGCGCCAGGAGCGATGATGGACGAGCTCGGGGACATCCTCGGCGTGTGGGCACACCCCGACGACGAGGCGTACCTCACGGCGGGGATCATGGCTCGCGCCGTTCGGAACGGCTCGCGCGTCGTCTGCGTGACCGCGACCCGAGGCGAGGGCGGGTCGATGGATGAGGAGCGGTGGCCTCCCGAGTCCATGGGCGAGGTCCGGACCAAGGAGCTCGAGCTGAGCCTGCAGATCCTGGGTGTCGACGAGCACGTCTGGCTCGATATGCGCGACGTCGACATGGACACGGGTCTGCCCGACGAGGGCTACGGCCGGATCCGCGAGATCGTCGCCGACGTCCGCCCGGACACGATCCTCACGTTCGGCCCCGACGGGATGACCGGGCACGCCGCCCACAAGGACGTATCGGCCTGGGCGACCAAGGCGCTGCACGAGGTCGGCAAGCCGGGTTCGAAGGTGCTGTACGCGACGGTCACGCCGGAGTTCGCGTCCGAGATCCTCCCGGTCTGGGAGCCGTTCAACGTCTTCCGACCGGGAACCCCACCGATCACCCCGCGCGACGAGCTTGCCGTCTACTACGAGATGTCCGGAGACATCCTGGCGCTGAAGGTGAACGCGATCAACGCGCACGTGAGCCAGGTCGAGGCGATCGTGGAGGCGGTCGGGCCGGAGCTGTGGTGGAGGCAGATGTCGGTCGAGGCGTTCCGCCCGGGGCAGGAGCGAACGTGAGCGAGATCTCACTCGGGTTCCTCGGCTCCGGCGAGTTCGACCCGTGGTCCGAGCCCGTCGAACGGTGGTTGCTGGCGCGCTCTCGTACCCCCGGCGGCCCCGTGCTCGTGTGCGCGACGGCGTCCGCGCACGAGGGCGAGGCGTCGTACGACGGCTGGGCCAACAAGGGTCTCGAGCATTACGGCTCGCTCGGGATCGCAGCCGAGGTCCTCCCGCTCAAGACCCGCGAGGACGCGCATCGCGACGAGGTGGTCGCCAAGCTGGACGTCGCCTCGGCGATCTTCTTCTCCGGCGGAAACCCGGCGCGGCTCGCCCAGGTGGTGGTCGGGACGCCGTTCTGGGCTGCCCTGCAGGCCGCGATCCGCGCCGGATTGCCGTACGCGGGGTGCAGCGCGGGCGTGGCGTGCCTCACCGAGAAGACGTACGACTCGGACAGCCAGGACTTCGACTCGATCTGGGCCCCGGGGATCGGGTACGTGCGCGACACGCTCTTCGGGCCGCACTGGGACATCGTCGAGACCTGGATCCCCGGCGCGACGGACTTCATCGCGGGATCGGTGGAGGCCGGCGACACCTTCATCGGCCTGGACGAGGACACCGCGATGGTGGGCGACGGCCGGAGCTGGGAGGTCATCGGCCGGGCCAAGGTCCACGTCCTGCGCGATGGAGAGTGGACGCGATACGCCGAGGGCGACGAGATCGAGCTGCCGCTGCCGCTGGCCGACGAGGCGGCGTGAGCGCCCGGAAGCCGTCGAGGGGTCTCGGACGGGACGCGCCGATCGAGGAGCGCGCCCCGCAGATCATCCGGATCTTGTCCGAGACCTACCCCGACGCCAAGGTCGCCCTGAACTTCTCGAGCCCACTCGAGATGCTCGTCGCCACGATCCTGTCGGCTCAGTGCACCGACGAGAAGGTCAACGAGGTGACGCACACGCTCTTCCAGAAGTACCGAACCGCGGAGGACTACCTGAAGGTG
>JBKPRY010000097.1:0-6608 GCA_046734755.1 Actinomycetota bacterium
CCGGAGGATCGCCCGGCCTCCCGGACCAGGTGTGCCCGCTCGAGCGTCTGCAGCGCCTGCGACACGGTCGGCTTGGAGAGTCCGGTCCCGCGCGCGATCTGGGCTCTGGACGCCGGGCCGACCGCCCGGATGCGCTCGAGGACCGTCCGTTCGTTGATCGCGCGAAGCAGACTCGGCGTCCCCGCGGAGAATCGGCTGGCTGCGTTCGTCTCGGTCCTCCAAAGAGATGTGGAGGAAACTTTCCTAACTATTCCGGGGATGGTACGCCGATGTCCTTTCGAAGGTCAAGGCGAGGCGGACGACTTTCAGCCGCGAGGGAAGAAGCGCGGCAGGTGCGCTCGGTTGGCCTCCAACAGATCCCTCAGCAGCGCCTCAGCAAGCTCGTACTGACGGACCAGGGGGTTGGCCATCAACGCCTCGAGGGCCCGTCCTCTGCTCCCGCTGGTGGATGCATCGATCGCGAGCCGCTCGTAGGACTTTACCTGCTGGACGAGCCCGAGCAACTCGGGCGCCAGCGGCTCGGTCGGCACGGGGTGCGCCCCGTCCCGCGAGATGCGGGCCGACATCTCGACCACGTCGTCGCCGGGGAGGTTCGGGATCGCGCCGTCGTTGCGCACGTTCGCGACTTGGACGTCGGCGGCACCGTCGTGGAGCGACGCGACGAGCATGGCGGCCGCCTCGCTGTAGTGCGCCCCGCCTCGGCGCTCGAGCAGCTCGGGCTTGGTATCGAGGCCTGGATCCCGATAGCGCTCGAGGAGTCCGGCCTCGATCTCGATCACCTCCTGAGCGCGGATGTGGCCCTCGAGCTGCTCCTGCAGGGCCCGGTCGGTCGCGTAGTAGTAGCGCAGGTAATAGGAGGGGATCGCGCCCAGCAGGCGGATCAGGTCGGGCGGATGGACGCTCACGAGGCCGACCTCGGACGCGCGAGCCCGAAGGTCCGGGTCGGCCTCCCCGGAGATCGCCTCGAGGATGTCGGGGAGCCGGTCGTCTCCGTCGACGAGGATTCTCCGGACCCAGGAGAGGTGATTCAGACCCACATGATCGAGCTGTACGCGACCACGTTCGATGCCGAATAGCGCTGCGGCAGCGAGCTGCACGTTGATCGCGAAGTTGCAGAGCCCGACCGCCCGGTGCCCTTCGTCCAGGAGCGCCTGCGTCACGATCCCCGTCGGGTTCGTGAAGTCGACGATCCAAGCGCCCTTCGCGGCGCGACGGGCGGTCTCCTCCGCGAGCTCGAGCACCACCGGCACCGTTCGTAGCGCCTTCATAAACCCGCCCGGTCCGGTGGTCTCCTGGCCGATGCAGCCGTGCTTGAGCGGGATGGTCTCGTCCAGGAGACGCGCCTGGTTGCCCCCGACCCGGAGCTGCACGATCACGAAGTCGGCTCCCTCGAGCGCCCGGTCCCGGTCCCCGGTCAGAGACACGAGCCCGGGCCAGCCCGCCTTCGTGAGCATCCGTCGGGCGAGACCACCGACGATTTCGAGCCGCGCTGCGTCGATGTCCAGCATCACCAAATCGTCGACGGGCAGTCGATCCGCGCGACGCGCGATGCCCTCCACGAGCTCGGGCGTGTACGTGCTGCCGGCGCCGACGACGACGAGCTTCACACCCATGGCCCCGGCATCGTACACTCACTCGGTGAAATCGTTAGGAAACTTTCCTGACCCATTCCTTGCGGAGATCTGCTCGCACGGGAGATCACCCGGAATCCATACCCGCGCGTCGAAGGTCACGACCCGTGAGTGACCTCCTCCGGCCAGAGACGCGCGTGGCGCTCACCTTCGACGCCGAGCATCCGGATCGCTCCAACGCCTCGGCCGAGAACGCGGGCCGGGTCCTTGATGCGCTGGCAGCGGCCCACGTCCGAGCGACATTCTTCGTGCAGGGACGCTGGGCGCGCTCCGAGCCCGAGACGCTTCTGCGGATCGCGAACGAGGGCCACGTGGTCGGCAACCACTCGAACTATCACGTGCGGATGCCCCTCCTCTCGGACGAGGGCCTTCGGCGCGACATCACCGAAGGCGAGGACGCGATCCGCGAGATCGGCTCCGTCGATCCGCGCCCCTGGTTCCGCTGCCCTTTCGGCGCCGGCCGGCAGGATCCGCGCGTGCTTGGCGCCATCGAAGAGCTCGGTTACCGCGACGTCGCATGGGACATCGAGCTCGAGGATTGGGAGCCATGGAGGAGCGCCGAGCACATCGCCGACGACGCCGTGAAGGGTTCGCTCGCCCGGGGCGACGGAGCCGTCGTCCTCCTCCACACGTGGCCCCGCCATTCGGCCGAGGCCGTTCCCGAGATCATCGATCGCCTGGGTAACGAGGGCGTCCGCTTCGTCTCGATCGACGAGTTGGACGAGCTCCCGTGACCAGGCCGGCCGTGCTCGCTGTGGACGGCGGCGGCTCGAAGATCGAGGTCGCACTCGTGGGCTGGAACGGCGACGTGCTCGGGGCCTCTCGGATCGCCAATCCCGATCCCGAGCACGGCTCACCCTACCTCGAGCGCATCGTGCATGCCGTCGAGAGCGCCGTCGCTGCTGCAAACCTGGACCCGGAGCGTCGTCCGGTCGCGCCGGTCGGTGTCTTCTGCCTCGCGGGGGCGGACCTCGGAGACGACGAGCGGCGGTTGCTGCGCTGGCTGTCGAAGCAGGCGTGGGCAGAGGAGGACGTGATCCGAAACGACACGTTCGCTGTCATGCGCACCGGTTCGGACCGATCGTGGGGTGTCGGGGTCGTCTGTGGCACCGGGACCAACTGCGCCGCGATCGCGCCGGACGGCCGGACCTTCCGGATCCCCGCCCTCGGCCAGATCTCGGGCGACTGGGGCGGCGGCGGCGACCTGGGTCGCGACGCCCTCTGGTATGCGGTTCGGGCCGAAGACGGGCGAGGATCGAACACGGAACTCGCGAGGCTCGTCCCCGCTCAGTTCGACCTGCGTCGACCGCGCGAGGTCACCGAGGCGATCCACTTCGGACGGCTTGAAGAGGCGCGCTTGTCCGAGCTCTCACCGGTGGTGTTCCGAGCGGCATCACGGGATCCCGTCGCTCGTAGCCTGGTCGATCGGCAAGCGGATGAGATCGTGACGATGGCTGGGACCGCGATCCGCCGGCTCGACCTGGGCCAGCTCGACGTGCACGTCACCCTCGGAGGTGGTGTGCTGCGCAACCGATTCGCACCGTTCCTGGAGCGGATCCGAACGGGGATCCGAACGATCGCGCCGCTGGCCCAGGTCTCGGTGGTGACGGACCCGCCGGTGGTCGGGGCCGCGTTGATCGGCCTGGATCGCGCCGGCGCGCCGAGCTCCGGCCACGGCCGGCTGCGAGCCGTCTTGACGCATGAGCGTCTACGAACCCACACTCGGCGATAGGAGGGAAGATGGCCAAGATCGTGCTGGACAGCGTCACGAAGGTCTTCGGCTCGGACGTGATCGCCGTGAATGACGTCTCGATCGAGATCGGCGACGGCGAATTCATGGTGCTGGTCGGCCCCTCCGGTTGCGGGAAGTCGACGATCCTCCGGCTCCTCGCCGGGCTCGAAGAGGTCACGGCCGGCGAGATCTTCATCGACGACCGGCAGGTCACGGACCTCCCCCCGAAGGATCGCGACGTCGCGATGGTGTTCCAGAATTACGCCCTGTATCCACACATGACGGTCGAGCAGAACCTCGGATTCGGATTGAAGCTCCGGAAGACCGCCAAGGACGAGACCAGCCGGCGGGTGCGGGACGCCGCGCGGATCCTCGGGCTCGAGCCGCTGATGCAGCGCAAACCGGCGGAGCTCTCCGGCGGTCAGCGACAGCGGGTCGCGATGGGCCGCGCCATGGTTCGAGAGCCGGTCGCGTTCCTGATGGACGAGCCGCTTTCGAACCTGGACGCCAAGCTGCGCGTCCAGATGCGCGCACAGCTAGCGCAGCTGCACGACCGTCTGCGTACGACGACGATCTACGTCACCCACGATCAGATCGAGGCAATGACACTGGGCAAGCGGGTCGCGGTGCTCCGCGATGGGGTTCTGCAGCAGGTCGACACGCCGCAGACGCTGTACAACCGTCCGGCGAACCTCTTCGTCGCGGCGTTCATCGGCTCGCCGCCGATGAACCTCGTCGCGGCGGACGTGCACGACGGACGGATCGCCTTCGCCGGTTTCGAGCTCCCGCTCGGGACCGAGGCCGGGCTCCGAACCTACGAGGGGAGCTCGGTGATCCTCGGGATCCGACCGCCGGACCTCGAGGACACGGACGTCTGGTCCAACCCGGCGCTACCCTCGATCGAGGTGGTCGCCGACGTGACCGAGGATCTCGGCTCCGAGGTGAACGTGCTCTTCCAGATCGACGCCCCGCCGGTCGCGACCGAGGAGCTCTCAGCCGCCGTCGACGATCCATCGGGGGAGGCGATCAGCCTGCTCGGTGAGGAGTCCCGAGCAACATTCTGCGCCCGGGTGGACGCCCGGACCAGGGTGCGAAGCGGCAGGACGATCCGCCTGTCCGTGGATCCCGCCCGGTTCCATTTCTTCGATCCGCAGTCCGGCGACGCCGTGGAAGCCGCCGCACCGGCCGCGCTCGGCGCCAGAGGAGTCCATAGCGGCTCGACTCGTTGACTTTCGCCGATCTGGAACAAGCACGGTCCTGTCCCCTTGGGTGGCGAACCCGTCCCAGTCCGAAAACGAACTGCACAGGATCGAGCGTCGTTCCAGTTCCTTGGAGGAGGTGCAGGGTAGGCGAATGAAGCTGGCCTCGAGTTTGCTCGCCGTCGCGTTCGTCCTGCTGGGCTGCTGGTTCGTCACAGCTCTTCCTCTCGAGTTCGGCTGCTAGCTACGACGTCCGCCTCTTCGACAGGGCGCCAACGGAGAGGAATCGTGGATGGACTGCTCGGGCTCGCGGCCACGGGCTCACCCGCGACATGGAGCAGTTCGGCGCGGGGAACCGCCGCCGGGCCTTCCCCCACGCCACGACCTCGCACCGATCCCAGAGGCGGCTCCGCCCGGTGATGTCGATCACCCATACGGGTACGGTTCACTCTGTGAGCGAGGCCGACTGGTTCCTGACACGTGACGAGCGCGGCAATCCCTCCACGTCGATCGATCGTCGAGGCGATCCTGGGCTCGCATGGACGACCGGCAACGCCGTCACGCCGCTGCTGCACGGGCGTTCGTACTTCAGCCGGCTCGCCGAGGAGCTGCGGACCGTGGGCTCTGGCGATGCCGTCTGGATCCTGGACTGGCGCGGGGACGCGGACGAACGGTTGGACGGGACCACTCTTGGAGAGCTGCTCGTCGACGCGATCCATCGAGGGGCCGACGTCCGAGGACTCGTGTGGCGGTCGCATCCCGATGAGGAGAAGTTCAGCGAACAGGAGAATGCGCATCTCGCCAAGGTCGTCAACGGCGCGGGCGGCGAGATCTTGCTCGACGAGCGCGTCCGCCGGTTCGGCTCGCATCACCAGAAGCTGGTGGTGATCCATCGCGCCGATCACGATGCATCGGTCGCGTTCGTCGGCGGCATCGACCTCGGACACGGGCGGAACGACGATGAGGGACACGGGGGTGACCCTCAGCGGATCGAGATCGACGCCCGCTATGGCTCGACCCCCGCGTGGCACGACGCGCAGCTCGAGATCCGCGGACCGGCCGTGGGCGATCTCGCACGAAGCTTCCGGGAGCGCTGGGAGGATCCGACGCCACTCGATCACCGCAATCCGTTCCGCGACACCATCCGCCACCTCGTCCGCGAACCGAGACGCGGACAGCCGCTTCCGGCCGAGACCGGGACGCCGGCAAAGGCCGGCGACGTCGCCGTGCAGGTGCTTCGCACGTACCCGAAGAAGCGACCGTCGTTCGCGTTCGCGGCCGACGGCGAGCGGAGCATCGCCCGCGCCTACATCAAGGCGCTCCGGCGTGCGCGCTCGTTCGTCTACATCGAGGATCAGTACCTGTGGTCCACCGAAGTGGCAGGCGTCCTCGCCGCCGCGCTGCATCGGGTCCGGGATCTGCGCGTGATCGCCGTCGTTCCGAGGTACCCCGATCGAGATGGCCACGTCTCGGGACCGCTGCAACGGATCGGGCAGATCGAGGCGGTGGAGCTCGTCCGCCGGGCAGGCGGAGAACGAGTCGGACTGTTCGACCTGGAGAACGAGGATGGCGACCCGATCTACGTTCACGCGAAGGTCTGCATCGTCGACGACGTTTGGATGACGATCGGATCGGACAACCTGAACCTTCGGTCCTGGACCCACGACTCCGAGCTCGCGTGTGCTCTGCTGGACCCCACCCTGGATGAGCGAGCGCCTCGCGATCCCGCGAACCGCGGCGACGGAGCGCGGCGCCTTCCGAGGGACGTCCGGCTTCGGTTATGGCGGGAGCACTTGGGTCAGGAGGTACCCGATGAGCAGCTCCTTGATCCGATCGCTGCGTTCGCAATGTGGTGCAAGGTCGCCTCGCGACTCGATGCCTGGCACGCGGGCGGCCGGTCGGGACCCCGGCCGGTGGGGCGCGCTCGACGCCATGAGCCCGAGCCCCTTGCCAGATGGTCGACGATCTGGGTGAGGCCGATCCAACGGCTCGCCGTCGACCCCGACGGGCGACCTCGCGCGCTGCGCCATGCGCGCTCCTTCTGAC
>JBKPRY010000098.1:0-3775 GCA_046734755.1 Actinomycetota bacterium
GCGCTTCGAGCTCGGCGAGGAGCTCGCGCGGCGGCTGTGCGACCGACGGTTCGGGATCGGCGCCGATGGCGTGATCCGCGTCGCGCCGTCCTCCGAGGCCGACTTCTTCATGGATCACCGCAACTCGGACGGCAGCCAGGCACAGATGTGCGGCAACGGGATCCGCTGCCTGGGCAAGCTGGTGTTCGACCGTGGCCTGATCGACCGCACGAAGATCCGCGTCGCCACTCGATCGGGGATCAAGACGCTCGCGCTCCACGTCCGGGACGGCGCCGTCGACTCGGTGACCGTCGGCATGGGGCCGGCCCGGTTCCGGCGGGGCGCGCTCCCGATGGCCGGCGATTCGGACGAACCCTTCGTGGGGGAGCCGTTCGAGGTCGACGGGCGCAGCTACAAGGCGACCGCCCTGTCGATGGGGAACCCGCATCTGGTGCTGTTCGTCGAGGAGGACCCCGACGACGTGGACGTCCATCGGCTCGGCCCGCTCGTCGAACACGACGAGCGCTTCCCCGAGCGGACGAACGTCGAGTTCGTGGCCGTCCAGGGCGACGGCGTGAAGGTTCGGGTCTGGGAGCGGGGCGCCGGCGAGACGATGGCGTGCGGCACCGGTGCGTGCGCCGCGGTCGTGGCGGCCAACGAGGCGGGCCTCGTGCCCGCGAAGGCACCCGCCAGGTTCCCCGGCGGTGTCCTGCAGATCGAACGGATCGAGGGCGACGAGGTGCTGCTGACCGGTCCCGCCGTCCGCGTCGCCGGGGGCGTGGTCGACCCGTCCTGGCTGGAGGCGGTCCCGGGGTGAGGGTCGCCAAGCGCGTCGAGTCGCTGCCCCCATACCTGTTCGCCGAGTTGGACCGCAAGCTCGCGGCCAAGCGCGCCGAGGGCGTCGACGTCATCTCGCTCGGCGTCGGCGACCCGGATCTCCCGACGCCCGAGCACGTCGTCCAGGCGATGCGGGAGGCGGTGCTCGACCCCTCGACCCACCGCTACCCGAGCTACTACGGCGCGCCCGAGTTCCGACGGGCGGTCGCAAGCTGGTACGACCGTCGGTTCGGCGTCGAGCTCGACCCCGAGACCGAGGTCATGGCGATGATCGGCTCGAAGGAGGGCATCGGCCACATCGCGTTCGCCTTCGTCGACCCGGGCGACGAGGCGCTGATCCCGGACCCCGGCTACCCGGTCTACGGCGTGTCGACGCGCCTCGCCGGAGGGTCGCCCGTCTCCCTGCCGATGCCCGAGGACGAAGGGTTCCTCCCGGATCTCGACGCCGCGCCCGTGAGCGACCGCACAAAGGCGATCTGGCTGAACTTCCCGAGCAACCCCACCGCCGCCGTGGCGGAGCTCCCGACGTTCGAGGCCGCGACCGTGTTCGCACGCGAGCACGACCTGATCCTGCTGCACGACGCCGCGTACAGCGAGATCACGTTCGACGGGTTCGTCGCGCCGTCGGCCCTGCAGGTACCGGGCGCCAAGCAGGTCACGCTCGAGTTCGGCTCGGCGTCGAAGTTCTACAACATGACCGGCTGGCGGATCGGGTGGGCGGCCGGCTCGGCCGAGGCCATCCGCGCGCTCGGGGTCGTGAAGACCAACCTCGACAGCGGCCAGTTCACCGCGATCCAACGGGCGGCGATCGCCGCACTCGAGGGGCCGCCCGAGCACCTCGACGACCTGCGGGCCACCTATCAGCGCCGGCGTGATCTGGTGGTGGAGACCCTGAACGGGCTCGGGTGGTCGCTCAAGCCGCCGCTCGGCTCGTGCTACGTCTGGGCGCGGGTGCCCGCGGGCGGCACGTCCGCCTCGTTCGCCGACCGGCTGCTCGACACGACGGGCGTGTTCGTCGCGCCCGGCAGCGGATATGGCGCCCGCGGTGAGGGGTTCGTGCGATTCTCGCTCACCGTCCCCGACGATCGGCTCGCCGAGGCGATGGAACGCATCGGCAGGGCGCTAGCGTGACGGGCCGCTGATGGCGCAGAACGGGAAGGCGAGAGGGAGAGGCGTCCACGAGACCAGCACGCTCGAGTCGCCGCTCGCGGCGACGTGGCGTCCTCGTGTCCCGGAGAAGGCGGTGCTGGTCGGCGTCGGTCGCGGGATCGAGGAGGCCGACCTGGACGAGCTCGCGGCGCTCGCGGATTCGGCCGGCGCGGAGCCCGTCGAGCGCGTGCTCCAGACCCGTCAGGACCCCAACCCAGCCACGTTCGTCGGCAAGGGCAAGATCAACGAGGTGCACGATGCGGTGCACCGCACCGGCGCCGAGGCGGTGATCCTGGACGACGAGCTCACGCCGGGGCAGCTCCGCAGCCTCGAGGAGCGGCTCAAGGTCAAGGTGATCGATCGGACCGCGCTGATCCTCGACATCTTCGCCCTTCACGCGCGGAGCCGGGAGGGCAAGGCGCAGGTCGAGCTCGCCCAGCTCACGTATCTGTTGCCGCGGCTCCGCGGGTGGGGCGAGGCGATGAGCCGGCTCGGCGGGGGCATCGGCACGCGCGGACCCGGCGAGACCAAGCTCGAGGTCGACCGGCAGCACATCAAGCGCCGCATCTCGAAACTCCGCAAGGACCTCAAGGACCTCGCGCGAACCCGCGACGTCAAGCGCTCGAGCCGCGAGCGCTCGGGCGTCCCGCAGGTGGCGATCACCGGCTACACGAACGCGGGCAAGTCGACGCTGATGAACACGCTCACGGCCTCGGACGTGGTGGTCGCGAACCAGCTCTTCGCGACGCTCGACCCGACCGTCCGAAAGGTCGACCTGCCATCCGGGCGGGCCGCCACGATCTCGGACACGGTCGGGTTCGTGAACAAGCTCCCGCACGAGCTCGTGGAGGCGTTCCGCTCCACCCTCGAGGAGGTCGCCCGCTCGACGCTGATCCTGCACGTCGCCGACGCCTCCTCGCCCGACGTGATCGAACAGATCGACGCCGTGCGCGAGGTGCTCGCCGAGATCGGGGCCGTGCACATCCCCGAGGTACTGGCCCTCAACAAGGTCGACCGGCTCTCGCAAACCGAGCGCTCCCGAGTGCTCGCGCGGATCGACGGCGACGCGGTCCCGATCAGCGCCCGAACCGGCGACGGGCTCGAGGAGCTGATGGAACGGGTCGAGCGGTCGCTCCCGCGCTTCCCGATGGACGTCACGATCCTGGTCCCATGGGGGCGCGAGGACGTGACGGCGATGCTGTACCGGAACGCCGAGGTCCTGTCGGAGGACGCCCGCGAGGACGGCACGCTCGTCCGCGCCCGGGTGGGGGAGCGCGAGTTCGCCGCGGTGGCGCCGTTCCGCGTGGAGCCGGCCGCGGCACCTTCCTCGCGGGACCGCGCCGCGGGCTGACGTACCGCTCCGTCGGTCGGCCCTCGGGTAACCTCCGCGCGTGCGGATCGGGATCCACGTCGGCCACTGGGAGGGACGGCCGCACGACGTCGCCGAGCTCGCGGTGGAGGCGGAGCGCGCGGGCTTCGACTCGGTCTGGACATCGGAGACCTGGGGCTCGGACGGCGCGGTCCTGCTCGCGTGGATCGCCGCGCACACCGACCGGATCGGGCTCGGCACCGGGGTGCTCCAGATGCCCGCCCGGTCGCCGGCGGCTGCCGCGATGGCGGCGCTCACGCTCGACCACCTGAGCGGCGGGCGGATGCGGTTGGGGCTCGGCGTCTCCGGGCCACAGGTCGCGGAGGGTTGGCACGGCGCGTCGTTCGATGCACCCATCGCACGGACGCGCGAGTACGTCGACATCGTCCGCAGCGTGCTGCGGCGCGAGGCGCCGGTGACCTCGCCCGGGCCGAACTACCC
>JBKPRY010000099.1:0-3851 GCA_046734755.1 Actinomycetota bacterium
CGCGGTGCACTCGCTGTGGAAGCCGGTCCCCGGGCGGTTCAAGGATTACATCGCGATGCCCAAGTCGAACATGTACCAGTCGCTGCACACGACCGTCGTCGGACCGCAGGGCCGTCCGATCGAGGTGCAGATCCGCACCAAAGAGATGCACCGGACCGCGGAGTTCGGGATCGCCGCCCACTGGCGGTACAAGGAGGGGCGCGACGGGAAGAAGGCAAAGGAGGCCGCCGACCTGGCGTGGCTCGGTCAGATGCTCGAGTGGCTGAAGGACATGGCCGACCCGCGCGAGTTCATGGAAGGTCTGAAGATCGACCTGTACGGCGGGCAGGTCTTCTGCTTCACGCCGAAGGGCGACGTGATGAACCTGCCGGCCGGCGCGACGCCGGTCGACTTCGCGTACGCGATCCACACCGAGGTCGGGCACCGCACGATCGGCGCCAAGGTGAACGGCAAGCTCGTCCCGCTCGACTACGAACTGCGAACGGGCGACACGGTCGACATCCTGACCTCCAAGGCGCAGGGCGAGGGACCATCGCAGGACTGGCTCCGATGGGTCAAGACGCCGCGCGCCCGCAACAAGATCCGGCAGTGGTTCAGTCGCGAGCGGCGCGAGGACGCCCTCGAGGACGGCCGGGAGCAACTCCAGCGATTGATGCGCAAACAGAACGTTCCCCTCAAACGGCTCGCGACGGAGGACGCGCTCGAGCAGCTCGCGGACGAGATGAAGTTCCCGAGCCTCGAGTCACTGTACGTCGCGATCGGGGAGGGACAGGTCTCGCCGCAGTCGATCGTCGCGCGTCTCGCGCGGAGGGTGCAGGGCTCGACGGAGGAGGACGTCACCGAGGTGCCGCTCGCCCGGCCGGTCCACCTCGGACAGCCGAGCTCGACGGACGTGACATCGGGCGTGGTGGTGCCCGGGTCCGAGGACGTGTGGGTCCGGCTCGCCCGGTGCTGCACCCCGGTACCCGGGGACGAGATCCTCGGGTTCGTCACGCGCGGGCAGGGCGTCTCGGTCCACCGCACCGATTGCCCGAACGCGAAGTCGCTCGTCTCCCAGCCGGAGCGGCTGATCGACGTCACCTGGAAGGCTGGCAAGCCGACATCCTTCGTCGTCGCGGTGCAGGTGGAGGCGCTCGACCGCACCCGCCTGCTCTCCGACGTCGCCACGGTACTCTCCGATCACCACGTGAACATCCTGTCGGCGACCTCGGCGGTCGGCCGCGACCGGACCACGATGCTGCGGTTCACGTTCGAGCTCGCCGACATCACCCATCTCACCGAGATCCTCGGGGCCGTCAAGAAGGTCGAGAACGTCTACGAGGCCTTCCGCGTCGTGCCGCGTTGAGGGTCCTGCTCCAGCGCGTCCACCGAGCCTCGGTCACCGTCCGTGATGAGCTCGTGTCTGCGATCGGACCCGGTCTCCTCCTGTTCGTCGGCGTGGGCGCCGACGACGGGTTCGGCGAGTACGACCGGCTGGCCGACAAGGTCTTCCACCTCAGGGTGTTCGAGGACGAGCACGGCAAGATGAACCGTTCGCTGTCGGACGTGGGTGGCGAGATCCTGGTCGTTCCGCAGTTCACGCTGTACGCAGACGTCCGCAAGGGGCGGCGGCCCTCGTGGGACGGGGCCGCCCCACCCGGGATCGCCGAGGACCGGGTCGAGGCGTTCGCGAGGGCCCTGGAGGCCCTGGGTGCGACGGTCCGGCGCGGAGCCTTCCGGGAGCACATGCAGGTCGAGCTCGTGAACGACGGCCCGGTCACCCTCTGGATCGATTCCGCCGGCTGACGCGGCCCGCGAAGCCAATGCCCGCGGAGCTTGTCCGGACCGAGGAGTAGTCTCGTCCTCCATGAAGGGCGACCGGGTGGAGATCGTGGTCGATTCGGGCTCGGGCGTGCTGACCTACGAGATCGAGGCGACCAAGGCGGGGCGCCGCGTCGAGGTCGCCACGTCCCGCGGCGTGATCGAGGTCTCCGAGGTCACCAGGAACGGCGAGCCGGTCCGGAGCGGGCGGTTCATGGCCGATCGGGTGGTCGCCCTCGTGGAGCACCCCGCGCCGCCGCCGTCGGTCCGGATCCGACGGGTGCTCAAGGGCCAGACCCAGCTCTGATCGTGCTCGGCCGCGGCCGGGCGTCGACGCGGCGCTCGATAGACTCCCCCCGATGTACCTGGACGTCTTCTCCGACAACTCGTTCGAGACCAACTGCTGGCTGCTCGGCGCCGACGGGATCGATGAGGTGGTAGTGGTCGATCCGGGGTTCTCGCCCGAACGTGTCCGGGCGATGCTGGACGCGGAGGGCAGGCGGCCGGCGGCCGTGCTGGCGACGCACGGTCACTTCGACCACATCGGGTCTGCGGCGGTCTTCTGCGGCGACGACCTGCCCTTCTACATCCACGAGGCGGACGTCGCCGCGCTGACCGATCCGCAGGGGTGGGGAGCGGGGTGGCAGACGCCACCCGTCCCCGTAAAGGACGTTCGAACGGTCGTCGACGGGGACGTCCTGACCTTCGCTGGGTTCGCGATCGAGGTCGTGCACACCCCCGGTCACACCCCGGGCAGCGTCTGCCTGTCCACCGACGGTCTCGTGCTCTCCGGCGATCTCGTGTTCGCCGGCGCGATCGGCCGGAGCGACTTCCCCAACTCGTCGCCGGCCGACATGGAGCGGTCACTCGACCGCTTCCTCGAGCTGCCCGACCCGACCGACGTCCTCCCCGGCCACGGTCCGAGGACCACCGTCGGGCGCGAACGCGAGCGCAACCCCTTTCTGCAGGGGCGCTGAGTGGAGTTCCAACCGCCACGAGGGACCGACGACCTGTTGCCGCCGGTCTCCGACGCGATGCTGGGCCTGTACGAGGCCGCCCACCGAACCGCTCGCCTGTACGGCTTCCGCTACGTCGAGACGCCGACCTTCGAGGACACCGAGCTGTTCGCGCGCACCTCGGGCGAGACCTCCGACGTGGTCACGAAGGAGATGTTCACGTTCGAGGACAAGGGGGGGCGATCGCTCACGCTGCGTCCAGAGCAGACGGCCGGCATCGTCCGCGCGTACCTCGCGCATGCGCACGATCTGCCGACGCCGTTCAAGGCGTACCACGTGTCGCCGCAGTTCCGCCACGGACGGCCACAGGCGGGGCGGCTGCGCGAGTTCCGCCAGTTCGGGGTCGAGACGATCGGGTCCCCCGCCCCGAGGGCCGACGTCGAGATCGTCGCGCTCTGCGACCGGTTCCTCCGCGCGCGCGGCCTCGGGCGGATCGAGCTGCGCATCAACTCGATCGGCGATGCCGAATGCCGGCCGGCCTACCGAGAGAGGCTGATCGCGTACCTCGAACCGCACCGGGCGGAGCTCGACGAGGACTGTCGAACGCGGCTGCGGACCAATCCGCTCCGCGTGTTCGACTGCAAGGTCGACGGGCAGACCCCGCTCGTGCTCGCGGCCCCGCTGATCTCCGACAACCTGTGCCAGGCCTGCGCCGAACACTTCGCGGCGGTCCGCAACGGGCTGGACGCGGCGGGGGTCACCTTCGTACACGATCCCCGGCTCGTCCGAGGACTCGACTACTACACGCGGACGACGTTCGAGTTCGTCTCGGCCGCGCTCTCCCAGGCGCAGGGGACCGTGTGCGGCGGCGGTCGGTACGACGGGCTCGTAGAGGTGCTCGGCGGACCCCCGACGCCTGGCGTCGGATTCGCGCTCGGCCTGGACCGGCTGCTCCTCGCCCTGCGCGAGGAGGGAGTGGCGCTCCCCGGCCAGGTCGGGCTCGCGTGCTTCGTGGTCTCGATCGGCCCGGAGGCGACGGAGCTCGGAGAGCGGCTCGTCGGCGAGCTCCGGGACGCGGGCATCCCGGCGGCGGCG
>JBKPRY010000100.1:0-1300 GCA_046734755.1 Actinomycetota bacterium
GCGAAGAACGAGAGCGTCGCGCCCACCCCCGCGCCCATCAGGCAGCCGATCACGACGGCCTCCTCGCGCAGGTTCGCCGGGAGCCGGGGCACGATCAGGTCTCCCAGGTACGCCCCCGCCGTGGCCGAACCCGCGAGGACCGCGAACCACCACGTCGGCTCGCCGCTGCGCCGGAGCGCGAACGCCAGCGCGAACAGCAGGAACCCGCTCGCGGCGCGCAGCCCCGCCGCGCCGATCGCCGGCGCGGTGAGCTGCGGGATCGCGCCGAGTCTGGAGACCTCGGCCTGCCCGCCGCGCATCCTCGGGTGGGGCAGGCGGAGGTTCAGCGCCGCGGCGATCCCGTAGACGACGGCGGCGCCGTACAGGACGGCCTCGGCCCCGCCGAGCTGCAGGAGTCCGAACGCCGGCGCGGCCGCGAGCACCGCGCCGCCGGTGGCGATCCGGCCGAGGCGAGCGTTCGCGCGGACGAGGCCCTCGTTCGGGCCGGCGTACGCGACCGCGAGCCCGTTCTTCGTGATCGCGTGCACCTTCGACAGCACCAGGAGAAGGAACGCGCAGGGGAACAGGAGCAGGGTGCCGAACCGGGGCGCGGCGTAGATGCACACGACGGCTCGGCCCGCAGCCGCCCCGAACGAGATCGCCCGGCGCGGCCCCGCTCGGTCGAGCAGCGGCACCAGGAACGGACCGGCCACCGCGAGCGGCGCGATCGTGAGCGCGAGGAACGCCGCCACCTTCACCTCGGCCTGGGGCGGCGGGATCTCGAAGAACACGGACCCCGCGAGCGCGATCGCCACCATCGCGTCGCCCGCCACGCTGCCGAAGTGCGCGAGCCCGTAGGTGTCGAGCGGGTCCTCCGAGCGCCACATGCGCCCGAGCGGCCGGAACAGCGCCTCGACCATCGCGACGAGCCCGAGCAGGATGAGCTGCCACCAGGGGTAGCGTTTCGGCGCCCGGTCGACCCTCACCGGCCGCCGGATCAGGACCCAGACAGGCGCTGGAGGAGCAATTCGCGAACGGCCTTGGGGTTGGCCGAGCCACCGGACTTCTTCATCACCTGGCCGAGGACGGCGTTGAGGGCCCCCTCCTTGCCGCCGAGGAACTGCTGGACGGGACCGGGGTTCTCCGCGATCGCCTCGTCGACCCAGGCCTCGAGCGCCGACGCGTCGACCACCTGGCGCAGGCCGCGACGCTCCACGATCGCCCCGGCCGCGTCGCCGGTCTCGAACGCCTCCTCGAGCACCTGCTTCGCGCCGGTCGCCGAGATCGTCTGGTCGGCGACGAGCGCGACCAGGTCCGCCAC
>JBKPRY010000101.1:0-1065 GCA_046734755.1 Actinomycetota bacterium
GGCCGCGGACGAGGTCCACCGCCCGCCGAGCCTTCGGCGGCGAGATCCGCACGTACTTCACCGTCGCTTTCGCTTCCATGTCCTGTCCCGCTACCTCACCGTGGTCGAACGCTCTCCGCGCGCGTGCGAGCGGAACGTCCGCGTCGGCGCGAACTCGCCGAGCTTGTGTCCGACCATCGACTCCGAGATGTAGACGGGCACGTGCTTGCGCCCGTCGTGGACCGCGATCGTGTGACCGACCATCTCGGGCACGATCGTCGAACGACGCGACCAGGTCCGGACGACCTTCTTGTCGCTCTTGCGGTTCATCTCGACGATCTTGACCATGAGGTGCTCGTCGACGAACGGCCCCTTCTTGATGCTCCGCGGCACTAGCCCCGCCCCTTCCCGCGACGTCGAACGATCTGCTTGTTCGACGCCTTGTGCTTCTTCCTCGTGCGGCCTTCCTTCTTCCCCCACGGGCTCGTGGGGTGACGGCCACCCGAGCTCTTGCCCTCGCCGCCGCCCAGCGGGTGGTCGACCGGGTTCATCGCCACACCCCGCACGGACGGACGCCTGCGCTTCCAGCGATTGCGGCCCGCCTTGCCGAGCTGGATCAACTCGTGCTCGGCGTTGCCGACCTCGCCGATCGTTGCCCTGCAGGTTGCTTCGACCAGGCGGGTCTCGCCCGAGGGCAGACGCAGGGTGGCCATCTTGCCTTCCTTGGCCATCACCTGGATGCTCGTGCCGGCCGAGCGCGCCATGCGGGCGCCCCCGCCCGGCTTCAGCTCGACCGCGTGCACCGTCGTGCCGACGGGGATGTTTCGCAGCGGTAGCGAGTTGCCGGGCCGCACGTCGGCGCCCTCCCCCGACACCAGCCGGTCGCCGACCCGAAGGCCGTTCGGCGACAGGATGTAACGCTTCTCGCCGTCCGCGTAATGCAGGAGCGCGATCCGCGCGGTGCGGTTCGGGTCGTACTCGATGTGCGCCACCTTCGCCGGCACCCCGTCCTTGTTCCGTCGGAAGTCGATCACCCGGTAACGGCGCTTGTTGCCGCCGCCCTGGTGCCGAGTGGTCAACCGGCCT
>JBKPRY010000102.1:0-2396 GCA_046734755.1 Actinomycetota bacterium
CGGCATACGAGATAGTGAGTGAAGTCTCGTGGGCTCGGAGATGTGTATAAGAGACAGCCGCTGTACGGGTACCGGTTCGTGATCCTGGCCCTGATGCTCATCATGGCGCTGTCGTTCACGGTGTGGGGCCACCACATGTACACCACCGGGCTCGTCGACGACTCCCTCTTCTCGGTCACCACCGAGCTGATCTCGGTTCCGACCGGGGTCCTGTTCTTCAACTGGCTCTTCACGCTGTGGCGGGGGAAGATCAGGTTCGAGCCGGCGATGGCGTTCGCGCTCGGCTTCGTCGCGCTGTTCGTGATCGGCGGGATAGACGGTGTGTGGATGGCGTCCCCGGCGATGGACTTCGCGATACACGACACCTATTTCGTCGTCGCGCACATCCACTACGTGCTCTTCGGCGGCAGCCTCTTCGGGATCATGGCCGGGATGTACTACTGGTTCCCGAAGATGACCGGCCGGATGCTCTCAAGGAAGCTCGGCATCTGGCAGTTCTGGCTGCAGCTCGTCGGTTTCAACCTCACGTTCTTCCCGATGCACCTGCTGGGTCTGCGGGGCATGCCCAGACGGATCGCCGACTACGCGCCGGACCGAGGTTGGAGCTTCCTGAACCTCATATCCTCCGTCGGCGCGTTCGTGATCGCGATCGCGATGATCGTGTTCTTCGTGAACATCTTCCTCACGCTACGGAAGCCTCGGTCTGCGCCGGACGACCCGTGGGGGTCCAACACGCTCGAGTGGGCGACGTCCTCCCCGCCACCTCCACACAACTTCGACGCCTTGCCGCAGATCCGCTCGGATCGCCCGGCGTACGACCTACGCATGGCCGCGAAGGGGCCGCAGGCATGAGCGCGGTCACGGTGCCGACCGAGCGTCCTTCGCGGGAGATGAGCGGGCCGGTCATGGGGATGGTCTTGTTCGTCGCGTCGGAGGCGATGTTCTTTGCGGCATTCTTCGGCGGCTACTTCACGATCAGCGGCAACGCGAAGGTGTGGCCGCCTCCCGGAACCCCCGATCTGGAGATCAGCATCCCAACCCTCCTCACGGTGATCCTCGTGACGAGCAGCCTGGTCGTGCAATTGTCGCTGCGATCGATCCGTCGCGACGATCGGCGTCGAGCCATCCTCTTCCTGGGCGTCACGATCGCGCTCGGGATCACCTTCCTGCTGCTCCAGCTCTACGACTACTCCCAGCTCGGGTTCGGCGTGAAGGACGGGACGTTCGGCTCGCTCTTCTACGTCATGACCGGCATCCACATGGCACACGTGTTCGGCGGCGTCGTCTTCCTCTCGCTCGTCCTCGGCCAGGCGACGGGCGGCGTGCTGTCGTCAACGAATCACGACTCCCTCGCCGCCGGCGCCATCTACTGGGACTTCGTCGACGTCGTGTGGCTCCTGTTGTTCACGACGTTCTACCTCCTGATGCCCCGCTGATGGCATGAGCACCATCTCGCGGATCGCCCTATCGCTCGCAGGCTTCCTGGCGATCGCGGGCACCGTCTACGGGCTGACCAGCCATGAAGCGGCCGGCACGACGCTGCTCCTTGCGGGCGCGGCGACGTTCTGCTTCGTGGGACTCGTGGCGCGCAGGGTGGCGGTCCGACCGTCGGCCCCGGAGGCCGGTGAAGAAGCCGAGATCCACGTGGCGCCAACGATCTGGCCATTCGGGTTCGCCGTCGCGGCCGTGATCATCGCGCTCGGGCTCATCATCAGTATGTGGCTCTTGATCGTCGGCGCGATCGCGTTCGTCCTGTCCGCGGCGGGCTGGCTCCGCGACGTCGGACGCTCACGGACACACGCCGACCACTCGTAGTCGACCCGGTCAGCCCCGGATCATCAACCAGCCCGTGACCACGAGGAGCGTCACGATCACGACGAGGAACACGGTCGCGTGGTACTGCGTGGGGCTCGGACTGGGCAAGCGCGCCGGGTTGCAGCGCCTGCAGGCGGATTCGCCCCATGGAACGCGGTCGCCGCATCGGACGCATCGATCGTAGGCGTCCCGGACACCTTTCACCATCCTGGTCACCTCCCGGGCTTCACGAGCGGATGGGTTCGGCTCGAGCTTGTTCCTTGGGCGTCGGAGAGGCTCGTCGCCTCGGCCCGGCCGGCGTCTGTGTGGGCGGCTCGCGAGAGGCGCGCGTCCATGCGCCGCGCCTCGCGCTCGTCGACGCGCATCCAGTCCAGCATGACCAAGGCCAGGGCCGGCAGGATGAGGATCATCCCACTGATCCACATGAGCGCTCCCCCCATCCGTTGGTCCGCAGCGGCTTTCGCCGTGCCTTCGATCGCCTCGTAGGTGGGGTACAAGATGTGGTTCGCGCCGGAGAGCGCAAGGCCGAGGAATGCCATCGACGCCATCGCCAGGAAGAGGTACAGGATGCGGCCGGGGTG
>JBKPRY010000103.1:0-1481 GCA_046734755.1 Actinomycetota bacterium
GACGAGATGAAGAACACCTTCCTCGAGGCGGTGTCGCACGACCTCCGCACCCCCCTCACGTCGATCCTGGGCTCGGCGGTCACCCTCGAGCAGTCGGGCTTGGACATCCCTCGCGAGGACGCGATCGACCTGCTCCGGCGCATCGCGTCGAACGCCCGAAAGCTCGAACGCCTGCTCGGCGACCTCCTCGACCTCGACCGACTGCAGCGCGGGATCGTCACGCCGCAGCGCCGGCTGATCGACGTGGGCGCGCTCGTCCGGGGCGCGGTGCGGGAGTTCGAGCAGCTCGGCGGGCGCGAGGTCGAGTGCGGGTCCGACGAGCTCATCGCGAACGTCGACCCCCCGAAGGTCGAGCGGATCGTCGAGAACCTGCTGTCCAACGCGGCACGGCATACGTCGCCCGACAAGCGCATCTGGGCACGTGTGGAGCGGCACGAGGACGGGCTCCTGCTCGTCGTCGAGGACGAGGGCGACGGCGTCCCGGACGAGCTCAAGGACGCGATCTTCGAGCCCTTCCGGCAGGGTCCCGGTCCCGCGAGCTCGTCGCCCGGCGTCGGCGTCGGGCTGTCGCTCGTCGCCAGATTCGCCGAGCTCCACGGCGGACGAGCGTGGGTCGAAGACCGTCCGGGCGGTGGCGCCTCCTTCAGGGTCCTGCTCGCCGAGGTCTGAGCGGCGCAGTCCGCGCAGCTGGTGGTCCGAACCTTAGGCCTTCCCGACTCAGGATCTCGATGGCTCGATCGCGCGGTGAAGGGCGGGACTCACGCGGGGCAGGCGGCCCTCCCGCTGTCGGCGTCCACCATGCACGCGCTCACGTCGACCGCCTCGAACGCCGACGCCGGCACCCTCTTGAGCTGGTCGAGCAGGTGGTTGCCCCAGTGGCCGTCGCGCGTCCCCTGGAAGTACCAGTTCGAGCCGTTGTCGGCGAGCATCAGGCCGTAGCGCTGCATCGCGCGCAGGATCGTCCGCGCCCTCGGGCTGAACCCGTCGAGGGCGAAGGTCGCCTTGAGCCGGAAACGCGCGCCCATCGGCGGACACCCCGGGTCGTTGACGCCGGCCTCGTGGCGTGCCGGCCAGACGTACGCGTCCGTCGTGCACGAGACCGTGAACCGGATCGCGTGCGTGATGCTGCCGGCCTTGACCTCGTCCCAGCGGACCAGCCCCGGCAGGATCGGGAGCCCGGCGGCGTCTGCCGACGTCCAGCCCTCGCGGCGGAGCCGGTTCGAGTCCAGGTCGAAGACGGCACCGCTTCCCGCGCGCGGGTCGCCCTGGTTCCACGACGCGGCGAACAGCTCGTAGAGCCGGCACGTGCCTCGCTCGACGATCAGCGCGTGCCGATCCGAACCGCTCTCGATCGGCGTTCGCGCGTCGAACGGATAGGGGCCGGGATCGCTCTCGGCGCCGTAGGTGAACCGAACGTGCACCTTCGCGTGGCGGCGTCCCACGACGTCGAACGGGAGCCCGTACGAGGGCGGCCCGAAGTC
>JBKPRY010000104.1:0-2619 GCA_046734755.1 Actinomycetota bacterium
GCGTGGCCGAAGTGATCGTCGCCCTCGTGCACGGTCTCCCCCACGTGAAGGCCTATACGTACCCGGATCGGCGAACCGGGGTCGCGGAAAGTCTTCGCCACAGCGGTCTCGATCGCCTGCGCGCATGTCGCGGCGCGTCGCGCCGAGGCGAACGCCAGCATGAACCCGTCCCCTTGGTTCTTGACGACCGTTCCGCCGTGGTCTTCGGTCGTGCGTTTGACTACGTCGTTGTGCGCGCGGAGGACGTCGAGCCACCGGCGATCGCCGAGGAAGGCGTTCAGTCGCAGCGAGTCCTCGATGTCCGTGAACGCGATCGTCACGGTGCCATCCGGCGCCGAAGAGTCCGACAGGTCCGGCCGCGACTCGCTCACCGCCTCGGCGATCTCGTCGACCGACTTGGTGATGAAGAACCCGTGCTCCTCGTTCGACGACGGCACCGAACCGTGCCACTGGACCAGTTTCCACTCACCGTGCTCCAGGTGGAGGACACATGTGAATCGGAGTTCGACCGGTCCCTCCGAGGCGTCGAATTCCGCCCGCGCACCCGCCCAACCCACTGTGCCCTCGCTCATCGCGTGCACCTGGCCAAGAAGCCTCCATGGGTAGCCTTTGAGCTCACGCATCTGCTGGATCCAGACCCGAGCGGTGGTGTCACCGTCCTGCCACCACTCGACCGCATCCGTCCCGAATCGCTCGAAACCTGGCTGGCGGGAGATGCGGTTGCTCACCGCCTCCTCGTCGCCGTCGCGCAGGGCCTCGAAGAAGCGGATGACGACGCGTCGTATCTCCTCGGAGGGTTCCACGGGCGGAGTCTCGCCCGAGATCGACGAACCCCGCAACCGACAATCGGGCTTGCACTCGGATTGAACGGCGAGTCAAACTGAGACATGCAGCGCCCGCAGACGCTCGTTTGGGACGCCTACGCCCGAGCGCTCCCTTCGATGCTCGACGCCGTCGGGCGCACCCCGCTCGTCCGGCTCTCCCGCGTGGGTCCGGAGGGTCTCAGCCTGCTCGTCAAGATCGAGTGGTACGGGCCGACCGGCTCGACGAAGGACCGGATCTACCGGCACATGATCGAGCGTGCCGAGGAGCGCGGCGAGCTAAGGTCCGGGATGACGATCGTCGAGTCGACGACCGGCAACGCGGGGATCGCGTGCTCGGCCGTCGCCGCGATCAAGGGCTACGACTGCGTGATCGTGATGCCGCGCGGCATGAGCCAGGAGCGCAAGCGGATGATCGAGGCCTACGGCGCCGAGCTCGTCCTGACGCCCGGCGCGGGCACCGACATCGACCTCGCGATCGCGAAGATGCACGAGATCGTCGCCACCGATCCCGAGCGCTACTTCGTGCCGGGGGAGTTCGAGAACCCCGACAACCCCGATGCACAGGCGATCTCGGGGGAGGAGATCTGGCAGCAATCTGGCGGACAGGTCGACGCCGTAGTCGCGGCGCAGGGGACAGGAGGGTGGATCACGGGCGTCGCCCGGGCGTTGAAGACGTACGACCGGGCGATCCGCGCCTACGCGGTCGAGCCGGCCGAGAGCCCGCTGATCTCGGAACAGCGGTGGGGCACCCACGGTGTCCCGGGGATCGGCGACGGGATCGTCCCCCACAACCTCGACCTCTCGCTCATGGACGGGATCGTGACGGCGTCGACCGAGGAGGCGCTCGAGTTGGCGCATCGGCTCGCGCGCGAGGAGGGGATCCTCGCCGGCCCTTCGGGCGGCATCAACGTCGCCTCGGCCCTCAAGGTAGCCGAGAAGCACCCGGAGTTCGCGACGATCGTCACGGTCGTGCCCGACACCGGCCAGCGCTACCTCTCCGGCGAGCTGTTCGGGGAGCGTCCGGACGAGCCCGCCTCGCCCGAACGCGACCATTCGGTCGACGCGGATTCGCTTCGGCAGATCGAGGCCAACCGCGAGCGGCTCGAGTTCATCTCGTAGGGTGGGCGCCGTGACGACCTACGCGATGTCGAACGAAGACCGGGAGATCCAGGAGCGCGCTCGCCGGTTCGTGGACGAGGAGCTCATCCCGCTCGAGGTCGAGACCGAGCTGAGCGGGGGCAAGCTCTCGGAGGACGTCCGCGAGAAGCATCACCACATGGCGATCGAGCTCGGGCTGTGGGCGATGAACATGCCGAAGGAGCTCGGCGGCGGCGGCCTGTCGATGTTCCAGCAGGTGCTGGTCTCCGAACAGATCGGGCGGGTGACCAACGGGCTCGGGTGGTGCATCCACACGCCGCCCGCGTGGGCGCCCGACGTCGTCAGCCGCGAGCAGCTCGATCGATGGATCCTACCGACGATCCGCGGCGAGCGCCAGGAGTGCTACGCGATCACGGAGGAGGGCGCGGGCTCCGACGTCGACGCGATCCAGGCCACAGCACGGCGGGACGGTGACGAGTACGTCCTGAACGGCACGAAATGGCACGTGACGTCGTTCAACACCGCCGACTACGTCTTCTTTCAGGGCAAGGTCGCCGACGGTCCGAACGTCGGCTCGCACGCGATGTTCTTCGTCGACAAGGACACGCAGGGGGTTCGACCGGTGCGCGAGCCCGCCTACACGCACACGCTGATCGACACGCACACCGAGCTGGCGTTCGAGGACGTTCGGGTGCCG
>JBKPRY010000105.1:0-2760 GCA_046734755.1 Actinomycetota bacterium
CGGAGCGCCAGTCGTCCCACTCACGCTCGGTGTAGAAGTACCGCTCCTGCTTGCCGTCCTTCAGCAGGTACAGGGGCGGCTGCGCAAGGTAGACGTAGCCCGCGTCGATCAGCTGGAGCATGTTCCGGAAGAAGAACGTGAGCAGCAGCGTCCGGATGTGCGCGCCGTCGACATCGGCGTCGGCCATGATCACGATCCGGTGATAGCGGGCCTTCGTGATATCGAACTCGTCGCCGATCCCGGTTCCGATCGCCGTGATGAGGGCCTGGATCTCCTGGTTCTCCAGGATCTTGTGCAGGCGCGCCTTCTCGACGTTCAGGATCTTGCCGCGGATCGGCAGGATCGCCTGGGTCGCGGGGTTGCGCGCCGACTTGGCCGAGCCGCCGGCGGAGTCGCCCTCGACGATGTAGAGCTCGCACGACCCGGGGTCCTTGAGCTGGCAATCGGCGAGCTTCCCGGGGAGGGAACCGCCTTCCAGGAACGACTTGCGGCGCGTCAGGTCGCGCGCCTGCTTGGCGGCGAGCCGAGCCTTCGCCGCCTGTTGTGACTTCTGGACGATCCGTTTGCCGTCACCGGGGTGCTCCTCGAGCCACTCCGCGAACTGCGCGTTCAGCGTGGTCTCGACGAGGGAGCGCATCGAGGCGTTCCCGAGCTTCGTCTTCGTCTGCCCCTCGAACTGGGGCTCGTGGAGCTTCACCGAGATGATCGCGATCAATCCCTCGCGGACGTCCTCGCCGATCAGGTTCTCCTCCTTCTCCTTGAGGAGCCCCTTCGCCCGCGCGTAGCGATTCAGCACGTTCGTGAGTGACTTCTTGAAGCCCTCCTCGTGCATGCCTCCCTCGTGCGTGTTGATCGTGTTCGCGAACGAGTACACGGATTCGGCGTAGCCGGCGGTCCACTGCATCGCGACCTCGACCTCGCCGTCGTCGCCCTTGTACTCGATCGGGATGATCCGATCGATCGGATCCTTCCCCTGGGCCAGGTACTTCACGAAGTCCACGAGGCCGCCGCTGGCCTTGAAGACCTCCTTGCTCTTGTCTCGCTCGTCGGTGAGGACGATCTCCGCGCCCTTGTTCAGGAAGGCCAGCTCCTGGAGTCGCTCGGCGAGGATCTCCTTCCGGAACTCGAGGGTCTCCGTGAAGATCTCGGGGTCCGGCCAGAAGCGGATGGCCGTCCCCGTCTTCGTCGTCGCCTTGCCCTTCGCGAGCTTCTTCGTGACCTTGCCGCGGGAGAACGACATGGTCCACGTGGCGCCGTCGCGCATCACCTCGACCTCGAGCTTCTCCGACAGGGCGTTCACGACCGAGACGCCGACGCCGTGCAGCCCGCCGGAGATCGCGTATCCGCCGCCGTCGAACTTGCCGCCGGCGTGCAGGACGGTCAGGGCGATCTCGACCGCCGGCCGGCGATCCTTTCGCCCGGGGATCGGCTTGACCGGGATCCCGGCGCCGTTGTCCGTCACGCGGACGGAGCCGTCCGCGTGGATCGTGACGCCGATCTTGTCTGCGCGGCCGGCCATCGCCTCGTCGATCGCGTTGTCGACGAGCTCGTAGACGAGGTGGTGGAGCCCTCGAACGCTGGTGGTTCCGATGTACATGCCGGGCCGGCGACGGACCGGCTCGAGACCTTCGAGGACCTGGATGTTGCTGGAGTCGTAGTCGGATCGCTTCGGTGTTCGCTTGCTGGTGGTGGCCTTCGCTGCGGTTGCCAAACGTCCTCCGATCGGGGCCGCGCGACACCCATCGCGGTCGTGGCGAGGGGCGTGCGGCGGGGTGTCGCACGAACACCGCTAGTTTACCGGACGGGGGCGTCGTTCGACCGTAGGTGAGGGTGCGAAATCAGCCGTCTGACCTGCGGTTTCGTCGATCGGACGGGCCGCTGCCGACGACCACGCGGACCGTCCGCACCGACCCTTCCCCGAGGGCCCGATCGGCCCGTTCCCGGATCTCGTCGGCGAGGTATCTGGCCTGTGCTCCCCAGGGTCCGTCGGAGGCTCGCACGAGCAGGACGCCGCCCTCGAGAGAAGCCGGCTGGGTCGCCATCGCGAGGCGCTCGCCGACGAGCTCGGGCCACCATCGGGCGAGCGTCGCGATCGGCATGCCCCGGCTGAACACGTCCTCGTCCATCAGCGCGTCGACGACGTCACCGATCCGCACGAGATCTGGACTGCGACGGTCGGCGCGGCGCCCGAAGCCTTTCGAGTGCGGCATCAGGCCGCCTCACCCCGCGGCGTGACGGTGCCCGCGCGGACGTCGAACACGACGTCCGCACGGGCCGGCACGTCCGCCTCGTCGGCGACGCTGATCACGACCTGGCCCTCACGATCGGCGAGCATCGTCGCGATCCGGTCGCGGCGGGCCGGATCGAGCGCGCTGTACGGATCGTCGACGAGCAACACCGGCGGCTCCCCGATCGCGTCCTCGACGGCCGTCGCGATGCCGAGCCGGACCGAGAGCGCCGCGACCCACGTCTCCCCGTGCGACGCGAAGCCGCGCGCGCCCAGATCCCGCACCGCGTGGTCGTGGTCGTCGCGGTGCGGGCCGACGAGCGAGGTCCTGCGGACGAGCTCGTCGGCCCGCCGCTCGGCGAGCTGGGCCCGGAACGCCTCGTCGCGATCGCCGACTCCGGCGACGTTGGGCGCGTAGGTCACCGCAAGGCCGTAGCCGCAGACCTCCTCGAACGCCGCGGAGGCCGGCGAGGCGAGCGCCTCGACGGCCTCCGCTCTCGCCTCGATCACGGCCACACCGGTCCGGACGAGCT
>JBKPRY010000106.1:0-2994 GCA_046734755.1 Actinomycetota bacterium
GTGCCAGGTCTCTCCCCGCTCACCCACCAGCCCGGCGAGCGCGATGGGCAGCACCATGGTCTCCCGCGTCCCACCCAGGAACACGTAGGCGACCAGGAGGTCGTTCCACACCCAGAGGAACTGGAAGATCGCGAACGCCGCAAGTGCCGGCACCGAGAGCGGGACAACCAGCCTCCAGAAGATCGTGAAGTGGTCGGCACCATCGATCTTCGCCGACTCGATGATCGAGGACGGCAGGGACCCGATGTAGCTGCGCAGCAGATAGATCGCCAACGGCAGGCCGAACCCCGCGTGGGCCAGCCAGATCCCCAGGAACGTGCCGTTCAGGTCCAGGTCAGGGAAGACGATGAGCCGTCCGATCGTCGCGCCGTTGGCGAACAGGCGCAGCAGGGGGATCAACGTCATCTGGATCGGCACCACCATGAGCCCGACGACCACCACGAACAGGACGTACCGTCCCTTGAACTCCATCCACGAGAAGGCATAGGCGGCGAAGGCCGCGATCGTGATGGGGATCACCGTGGACGGGATCGTCACGGCGAGGCTGTTCAGGAACGCGTTGCCCAGTCCGCCGCGGTCCAGCGCCAGCCGATAGTTCTCGAACGTCCACTCCGCCGCGCGGAACGGGTGTGCGAGCGCCGTCCACCACCCCGTGGTGTTCACGAGGTTCTCGGGCCGGAAGGAGGTGATCAGCACACCCAGCGTCGGGATCAGCCAGAGCAGAACGATGACCACAACGGTGATCCGGACGAACCAGCCACCACGATGCGCCCCGGGCGCCTCGTCCCCGACGCCGGCCTGGGTCGACGGTCGGGCCTGGTCGATCTCGGGGATCGGGATCGCCGGCGCGCTCATCGGATCATCTCCTGCTCCCTGAAGCGCTTCATGTTCCAGACCATGATCGGGATGATCGCGACGAACAGGACCACGGCGATCGCCGCGCCACGCCCGCTGTTGTTGAGGATGAAGAACCAACGGATCATCCGCTCGGCGATCACCTCGGTCTTATTGGTCTCCGCGCCGCCGATCACGAACACGATGTCGAAGACCTTCAGGGCGTTGATGACCATGTAGGTAGCCACGACGGCGATCGTGGGCGCGATGCTCGGCACGATGATGCGACGGAAGACCTGGAATTCGGAGGCGCCATCGATCCGCGCCGCCTCCGTGATCTCCTCGGGGATCGCCTTGATCGCGGCCGACAGAACCACCATCGCGAATCCCGTCTGCATCCACACCATGATGACCATCAGCAGGAGGTTGTTCCACGGGGCCTGCTGCAGCCATGCCACGGGCTGCTGGCCGAGACCTATCCAGATCCCGTTCAGCAGGCCGATGTTGGAACCGAAGCCCTCCGGGCGGAAGTCGTAGATCAGCCGCCAGGTGATCGCGGCACCAGCGAACGAGATCGCCATCGGCATGAAGATCAGCGACTTGGCGACGGCCTCGCCGCGTCGCAGGCGATCGACCAGGGTGGCGTACGCGAGCCCGATGCTCACCGCCACGGCCGGCACGACCAGCGTCCATCCCAGGGTATTGCGGATCGCTCGCAACATGCTCTCGTCGGCGAAGACGAACTTGAAGTTGTCCAGCCCGACGAAGCCCTCACCATGGGCGTCCCTCAAGCTGATCAGGAGCGTGTTGATCACGGGGTAGACGAGGAACACACCCAGGATGACGAGTGCGGGGCCCACGAAGACATACGGCCGAACCCCCTCGCGGTACCGCTCTGGGAGCAGGTCCACGATCCGGTTCATCGCCCAGTACAGGAAGAAGACCCCTCCGACACCGACCACGATCGCCACGCCGACGACGAGGAATCGATTGGCGTCGGCGTTGCGCAGAAAATCGAACGTCGCCCACAGCAGGCCGAAGGCCGCGATCGGGATCGCCAGCGCCGTCAGCAGACGCAGGATGAAGGACACGACGCCCCGCGCCTTGGAGGGCCCGGCCGGCAGTGTCGCGGCTTCGCCCGAGCCGCCGGAGATACTCATCGGGGTGACGATGCCCCGCTTGAGCGTCGGGCGCAAGCGCGGAGGGAACGGCCCTGGGGCCGTCCCCTCACGCTCGGACCGATCCGGGTCACCGACCTACCCAGAGGGCCAGCTGTCATCGATGTCCTGGAGGATCCCATCCAGCGAGTCCGGACCCTCCTTCATGTATTGCACCATGCCGGTCCAGAACGACCCCGAACCGACCTCCGGCGGCATCTGGTCCGAGGCGTCGAATCCAGCCTGGACCCCGCCCTCACCCTTCAGTGCGGCGGCGAGCAGTCCCGACGCGTCGGCCAGGACCGGGTTCGCGTAGCAGTCCTGCCCGACGTTCACGTTCGGCGAGAGCCTCGACAGACCGGGGTCGCCCGCCATCTTGCACTGGAAATCCTCGCCGCTGAACTTGTCGAGGAAGTCCTTGATCTCGGGCGAGTTGCGATAGGCCACCGCGAGCTCGCCTGCGAACAGGCCTCCCTGCTGATCAATCGTTGGGAACGGGAATGCGCTGTAGTCCACGCCGTACTCGGTCCCCTTCGGGAAGAAGGCGTTGATGAAGGTGGCCTGCCTGTGCAGCCAGCAGCCCGGCGGGTTGTCGAACATCGGCAGCGGCGCGTCGCCGAACGCGATCGACGGCGTCTGGTCGGCGCCACCCAACACGTAGCCGGGGTGGAACATGACGTCCCCGAACATCTGCACCGCGTTCTTCACTGCCGGGTCCGTGAACGGGATCTCATGGTTGACCCACTGCGTGTACTTCTCTTGCCCGGCGGTGGCAAGCATGATGTCCTCGACCCAGTCGGTCGCCGGCCAGCCGGTGGACGTTCCGCTCTCGAAGCCGACGCACCACGGCGTCCCGCCGTCCGCCACGATCTGGTCGGACAGGGCCATGAGCTCGTCCCACGTGGTCGGGATCTCGTAGCCCGCCTTGTCGAAGTCGTCCTTCGGATACCAGATCAGGCTCTTCCAGTTCGAGTTGGTGGGCAGGCCGTAGTGCTCGCCCTCG
>JBKPRY010000107.1:0-3410 GCA_046734755.1 Actinomycetota bacterium
GATGGATCTCGCGATCGTGGGTGCCGGCCGTGTCGGGACCTCGCTCGCGGTGCTCTGGCGGCGCGCCGGCCATCGGATCGTCGCGGTCGCCGGCGGACCGGCTACGCCCGAACGCGCAGCGCGCTTCCTCCCGGGTGTTCCAGTGGCCGATGCGGCCGAGGCGGTGACCGGTGCCGAGATCGTCGTGATCGCGACGCCCGACGCCGTGATCGCCACCGTGTGCCGACAGATGTCGGAGGCCGGCGCGCTCGGATCCGCGAGCGCCGTCGTCCACGCGAGCGGGGCGACCGGTCTGGACGCGCTTGACGCCGCGGCGTCCATGGGCGCGACGACGTTATCGGTCCATCCACTCCAGACGTGTCCCACGGTCGAGGCGGCCGTCGAGGCGATCCCCGGCGCGTCCTTCGCGGTCACCGCACTCGACGAGGAGGGACACGTGCTGGGAGAACGCCTCGCTCGCGACGCCGGCGGGAATCCGTTCCGCATCGCCGACGAACGCAAGCCGCTGTACCACGCGGCCGCGGTGTTCGCGTCCAACTACGTCGTCACCGTGACTGCCCTCGCCGAGGAGCTCGAACGCGTGGCGGGGGTGCCCGATCCGGCGGCCGCGCTCACGCCGCTGCAGGACGCTACGCTCGCGAACGTCCATCGGGTCGGAGCCGCCGAGTCGCTCACCGGGCCCGCCGTCCGAGGGGACGCGATCACCTTGCAACGCAACCTCGAGGCGCTTGCCGAGCATGTCCCCGACGCGGTGCGTCCCTACGTCACGCTCGCCGACCTGGCACTGGCGCTGGCCGAACGCTCCGGACGTGTGCCGCCGAGGGGCCGCGAGGCGGTCGAGGAGGTGCTCGTCCGCTGGAGGTGATCAGGACGATCGCCGCCACCCGCGCGGCGTGCGATCGCGCACGTGCGGAGGGAAGGTCCGTGGGGTTCGTCCCGACGATGGGCGCGTTCCACGAGGGCCATCGCTCGCTGATGCGCCGCGCCAAGGACGAGCGCGACGTGACGGTCGTCTCGATCTTCGTGAATCCCTTGCAGTTCGCTGATGCACGCGATCTCGAGACCTATCCGCGCGACGAGGAATCCGACCTCGCCGCCGCCGAGCGCGCGGGGGTGGACCTCGTGTTCGCGCCGTCGGTGGACGAGATGTATCCGAGCGGCGAGCCCGAGGTCACGGTCGATCCCGGGCCCCTCGGGGAGCGGTTCGAAGGTGCGTCGCGACCCGGTCACTTCCGCGGCGTGGCTACCGTCGTGGCCAAACTGTTGTCCACGGTCGGGGCGTGCTCGGCGTACTTCGGCGAGAAGGACGCGCAGCAGCTCGCGGTGATCAGGCGGATGGTGCGTGACCTGTCGATGCCGGTGGAGGTCGAGTGCTGTCCGGTCGTTCGGGAGCCGGACGGGCTCGCACGGTCGAGCCGCAACCGGCTCCTGTCCCCCGAGCAGCGAGAGGCCGCGACCTGCCTGTTCTTCGCGCTCTCGGAGGCGGCCGAGCTCGCTCGCGGCGGCGAGCGCGACGCGGGCAAGCTCGTGGCCGCCATGGCTCGGGAGATCGGTGCCACGCCCCGGGCGCGCATCGACTACGTGGCCGTCGTGGACGAGGACACGTTCGAGGAGCTGCCAGCGATCGCGGGTCCGGCCCGGGCTCTCGTCGCCGCCCGCTTCGGCGGGGTACGGCTGATCGACACGCTCCTGCTCCCCACGGCGTGAGCCGAAGCCGGATGGGCCCGCGAGGCCGACGGATGCCGTGCCGCGTCGCGCCATGGCAGGATGGCCGGTCAGGGAGGTGAGGCCGGGTGCTGCTCGCCGTGAACGTCGGGAACACGAATACCGTGCTCGGGGTGTTCCGCGGCGCCGAGCTCGAGCACCAGTGGCGTCTGTCGACCGAGACCGAGCGCACGGCGGACGAGCTCGCGGTGCTGTTCGCCGGTCTCCTTGACCAGACCGGGCTCTCGTTCTCCAACGAGATCACCGGCGTGGTCATCTCTTCCGTCGTGCCGGGGTCGACGACCGCGCTGCGCGACATGGTCACGCGGTACTTCAACTTCCCGGCCGTCGTCGTCGAACCCGGAACCCGCACGGGTCTGTCGATCCAGACCGACAACCCGCGCGAGGTGGGGGCGGACCGTATCGTGAACGCCCTCGCCGCCTACAGCCGGTACGGAGGTCCCTGCATCGTGATCGACTTCGGGACCGCGACGACGTACGACGTCGTCACCGAGAAGGGGGAGTTCCTGGGCGGCGCCATCTCGCCGGGCGTCCAGACCTCGAACGCGTCCCTGTCGCGTGAGACCGCGCGGCTGCCGCAGGTCGAGCTCCAAGCGCCGCGATCGCCGATCGGGCGGAACACCGTCGACGCGATCCAGTCGGGCCTGATCTTCGGGACCGCGGCGGAGACGGACGGGATGATCGAGCGCATCCGTAAGGAGCTGGGTGGCAGCGCCACGGTCGTCGCCACCGGAGGCCTTGCCGCGCAGGTAGTCCCGCACTGCCAGTTCGTCGACGAGATCGACCCGTGGCTCACGCTCGAGGGCCTCCGCCTCGTCTTCGAGCGCAACGTCGGGCCGGCCGATGCCTGACGAGGTCTCCGAGGAGGCCACCGGGCGCGAACGCGAGGTCCTGCGGACGCGACGCGACAGCCGCGATCGGCTGGGCGAGCGGGCGTTCGCCCTGAATCTCGAGCAGGCGCTCGGGGTGCCGGAGCCGAACACGGCCTCGAGCATCCGGGACGGGTTCGGCGCACTCGAGCCGGATACGGTCGACGAGGCTCGCCGGACGGTGGCCGGCCGCATCGTGCTGAAGCGCGACATGGGCAAGCTCGCGTTCCTGGTCCTGCGTGACCGATCGGGCGACATCCAGCTCGTCGTCAACCAGGAGACCGAGCCGGAGAGCCGCGCGTTGGTGGCGGAGGTCGATCTCGGCGACATCGTGGGTGCGACCGGGCGGGTCGGGACCACGCGCAAGGGCGAGCTGTCGATCTTCGTCGAGCGGCTCGCGATGCTCACCAAGGCGCTCCGGCCCCTGCCCGAGAAGTATCACGGCCTCAGAGATCCCGAGCTCCTGCAGCGACAACGCTACCTGCACCTGGCGACCGACCCCGACGCCAGGAAGCGGCTGGTCGACGCCCGCGCCGAGGCCATGGGAGCGATCCGCACCTACCTCGACGACCGCGAGTACGTCGAGGTCGAGACGCCGGTCCTGCAGGCGGTCGCGGGGGGAGCGATGGCCCGGCCGTTCGTCACGCACCACCGAGACCTCGACAAGGACCTGTGCCTGCGGATCTCGCTCGAGCTGCACCTGAAGCGCCTGCTCGTCGGCGGCCTGGAGCGCATCTACGAGATCGGGCGGACCTTCCGCAACGAGGGCGTGGGGTGGAAGTACAACCCCGAGTTCACGATGCTCGAGCTCTATCG
>JBKPRY010000108.1:0-19009 GCA_046734755.1 Actinomycetota bacterium
GAATCGATCGCCGTACCCAGCGTCGGTGATCACCGTCCGAGCCGCTCGGTCCACGTCCTGCGCCGCGACGCCGGGGCGGACCGCCTCGAATGCCGCCTGCTGCGCCGCCAGGACGATCGCGTAGACCTCGCGTTGTTCCCGTGAAGGTTCGCCTACGAAGACGGTCCGAGTCAGGTCCGAGCAGTACTCGTCGCGCACGCCCCCGAAGTCCATCACGACCGCGTCGCCGGGTTCGATGCGCCGCTCCCCCGGTTCGTGGTGACCGGAGGCGCCGTTGGGGCCCGAACCGACGACCGTGAAGTCGACTCGCTGATGGCCGTGCTCGCGGAGGAGGCGATCGAGCTCGGCGGCGATCTCTGTCTCGGCGCGGCCGGCGAACGGCTCGGCGATCACGTCGGCGAACGCGGCGTCGGCGGCGCTCCCGGCGGCGCGGAGCCGCCGGATCTCGTCGGCGTCCTTGATCGCCCGCAGCAGCGGGAGGGCCTCCGAGGCGGCCACGAAGGAGCGGCCGGGCGCTGCACGCTGGAGCGAGAGCATGTGCGACGCCCACGTCCGGTCGGATACCGCGTAGCGTCCCGGGCCGAGCATGGCGGCGACGACCTCGTAGGGATCGTCACGGCCGTCTCGCCAGTCGAGCATGGTCAAGCCGGATGCTCCGGTCGCCGACTCCGCGAGGGGTCGTTCGAGCGTGGGGACCACCAACGTCGGATCGGCCCCCGCCGACAGCACGAGCAGCGTCAGGCGTTCGAGCGGCGGCGGCGTGTAGGCGGTGAGGTAGGCCAGGTCCGGTCCGGGCGAGACGAGGATCCCGCCGAGGCCCGCGGCCTCCGAAGTCTCGAGGGCGCGGATGCGCCGCTCCGCGTAGCGGTCCTGGCTCACAGCTTCATCTGGATCGGCTGGGCGAGGATCTCGACGGTAGCCGGCGTGGTCCCGAGCACCTCTCCGTCGGACTCGATCGGGAGTGGACGGTCGGCGTCGATGACCAGGTCGCGCTTGACGCGAAACTCCTCGACGTGATCGTGCGGGATGTGCTCGCCGCGGTAGATCTTCGGGATCATCGTGAAGGAGTCCGACTTCGGGCCCTTGAACACGAGGACGTCGAGCACCGCGTCGCCCGGGTACGAACGGGGCGAGATCTTCATGCCGCCACCGTAGTACTGGCCGTTGCCGACCACCACGAGGAAGGCGGGCCCCTCGTAGGTCTTGCGGTCGGCCCGGACGCGTACGTTCGCGAGCTTGAACCGGGGCAGCTCGAGCCAGAAGCCGAAGAAGTACTTGGACTGGCCGAGCCGCGGCGACATGCGTTCGGCGCGCCCGGCGACCGCCGCGCCGAGACCGGCCTCGGCGACGTTCACGAAGTAGCGCGTGGCTCGTCCACCCTCCTCGGTGGTGTAGGTCACCTTGCCGACGTCGAGCGGGTACGTGTTGTCCCCAGCGAGGTGCTGGCAGGCCCGCGTCGCGTCGCCGGGGAGGCCGAAGGTGCGTACGAAGTCGCACCCGCTCCCGGCCGCGACCACCCCGAGGACCGCGTCGGCCACGAGCGGCTTCCCCTCGCCGTCGAACATGCCGTTCACGACCTCGTGCACCGTGCCGTCGCCGCCCACGGCGACGAGGAACCGCCCGCCCGCCTCGAGGGCCTCGGCGGCGAGGCGCGTCGCGTCGCCCGGACCCTCCGTCCTCAGCAGGCGGTACGGCAGGCCGCGGGCACGGAGCGTCCGTTCGAGCTCGGGGACCTCCTCGCCGACGCGGCGACGGCCCGCGTGCGGGTTCACGATGACGCTCAGCTCGCCATAGGGGCTCGGCATCGCGCGCATCCTACCGGCGGGGGTGCCGTCCGACGCGGTTGGATCACACCCCCGTGTAGGCGACGACCCCGCGGTTGACCGCCTCGCGGGCCCGACTGACGAGGTCCGCGACCCCTTCCGGCGCCACCTCCTCGATCTGACGGAGAAGGTCGAGCACCTGTTTGCAGGTGCGCACGAAGTCTCCCGGCGACATGTCCGTCTCGCGCAGCACGTCCTCGAGCGACTCCCCCTGCGCCCACCGGTGGATCGGGGCCGCGAACCCGTCGTCGAGCTCCCTGCAGAGCTCGACCTGGTGCCGGTCCTCGGCCTCGCGGACCCGGCGCCAGATCCCCCCGAACGCCCTGTACCGCTCGGCCGAGGCGGGCGTAGGCATCTCGGCGGCGCGAGGCGTGCGTTCGCGCGACTCGTACACGACCGTCGAGACCACCGCAGCCACCTCGGAGGGCTCCAGGCCCTCGAGCAACCCGTCCGCGAGCGCCTCGGCCATCAGGACGTCGCCCTCGCCGTAGATCCGCGCCAGGGTGCGGCCCCTGGGCTCGATCGCGAACGCACGCACGTACCCGAGCTCCTCCAGGACCGCGATCACCCGTTCGAACTGCCGGGCGAGCGTCTCCGTCCGGGTTCGGATGCGACGGTCGAGCCCGCGGATCTGCTGCTCGACCTGCGAGGCCCTGCTCGCCCACCGCTCGTGCTCGGGCCGTTCCGGGCACGCATGGCATGGGTGCGCCTCCGCCAGGCGCTCGTACCTGGCCGCCTCGCGCTCGACCCGCGCATCGACCGGGCCCCGGGGCTTGCGTGGGGACCGGACATCCAGCGCGACGAGCCGGGCGGCCAGGTCACGACGGTAGCGGGCGCTCCGGACGCTCCCCGATCGCGGCAGCGGGACCTTGGTCAGGACCGTGGGCGGCTCTCGGAAGTCCCGCAAACCAAGCCGGAAGAAGCTGCGGTCCTGCGCGAGGACCGTGGGCCTGCCCTCCCGGACCGACAGCACCACGGCGAGCCCACGGCGGCGGGCACGAGGGACGAAGATCACGTCGCCCGGGCGGAGGGCCGCGAGGCCGTCGCGGACCGACTCGGTGCGGGCCCGTTCGCGACCCTTGCGGAACTCTTCTCGGACGGCCGCGGCCTTCTCGCGAAGCCCCCAGTACTCGGCGAAGTCGCCCAGGTGGCAGCGCATCTGCTCCCGGAAACCCGCGAGCTGCGATCGGTCGCGTTCCAGCTCGCGTTCCAGCGTCACGACGCCGCGGTCCGCGAGGAACTGCGCGAACGAGGAGTTCAGCAGATGGTGCGCCTCGTCGCGCGTGTAGTTGCGGACGAGGTTCACCGCCATGTTGTAGGAGGGTCGGAACGACGACGTGAGCTCGTAGGTCCGGGTGGACGCGAGCGACGCCACGCGTTCGAACGCGACGTTGCGCTGGACCACGACCACGGCGTGGCCGAGCTCGTCGATCCCGCGGCGGCCCGCACGCCCGGTCAGCTGCGTGTACTCGCCGGGGGTGAGCAGCTCGTGCCTCTCGCCCTGGAACTTCCACAGGTCCTCGATCACCACCGACCTCGCCGGCATGTTGATCCCGAGCGACAACGTCTCGGTGGCGAAGACGATCTTCACGAGCCCGGCCTCGAACAGCTCCTCCACGGCCTCCTTGAACACCGGGAGCATCCCGGCGTGGTGCGCCGCGACCCCGGCCGCCAGGGCGTCCTGGAAGTCGTAGAAGCCGAGGGTCTTGAGGTCTTCCTCCTCCATCCAGGCGACGCGCATCTCGGCGAATGTCCGGATCCGGGACGCCTCCTCGCTCGTCGTGAGCCGGATCCCGGCACCCATCAGCCACTCGACGCTCCGGTCGCAGCCGGCTCGGCTGAACACGAAGTAGATCGCCGGGAGCAGGCCCTGCTCGGCCAGGACCTCGACCACCTCCTCCCGCCGCGGGACGTAGACGCGGCGATGGCCTTCACGCGGCCTCGGGATGCGCTGGTGCTGCGCCGTGCCCGAACCCCGCCGGTAGTACGTCTTGTACCGGACCTCCTGACGATCGAGCGAGACGACGTAGGGGTTGGGTGCGGCCTGGCCGTTCTGGTCGACGTGCATCGGATGCAGGTCGCGACCGACCAGGTAGTGGTGCTCGAGCGGCACCGGGCGCTTCTCCTCGATCACCACGCGCGTCACGCCGCGGAGCGTGCCGATCCATTCGCCGAACTCCTCCGCGTTGGAGATCGTGGCCGACAGGCAGACGACCGAGATCGACAGCGGCAGATGGATCAGCACCTCCTCCCACACCCCGCCCCGATACGGATCCTGGAGGTAGTGCACCTCGTCCATCACGACCGTCACGAGGCCGTCGAGCGCGTCGCTGCGCTCGTACAGCATGTTGCGCAGCACCTCCGTCGTCATGACGACGATCGGCGCGTCGCCGTTGATCGCGTTGTCCCCCGTGAGCAGGCCCACCTTCGCCGCCCCCAGCCGTGCGACCAGATCACCGAACTTCTGGTTCGAGAGCGCCTTGAGCGGTGTCGTGTAGAAGCACTTCCCGTCTGCGGCGAGCGCCCGGTCCACCGCGAACTCGGCCACCACCGTCTTGCCCGAACCGGTGGGCGCGGCCACCAGGACCGACTCGCCGCCGTGGAGCGCCTCGATCGCGCGCAGCTGGAACGCGTCGAGCTCGAAGGGATAGCGGGCGGCGAAGCGCGCGGGATCGATCACGGGACCGAGTCTACGGGCGCCCCGTCCGGAGCCCGGCGAGGACCGTCCGAGGTCAGCGCAGCCCGCAGGCGGCGAGGTGCTCGAGCAACGCGGCGTCGAATGCCTCGGGGGCCTCGAGGTTCGACAGGTGCCCGGCCCCCTCGATCATCTCGAGGCGTCCCTGTGGGATCTGATCCGCCATCTCGGCCGAGATCTCCGGGGCGATCAGGCGATCCTCGGTCGAGGTCAGCACGAGGGTCGGCACGTCGATCCTCGCGAGGTCGGGGGTCGAGTCCGGGCGTTCGGCCATGCCGAGCGCCGCCGCCGCGATCGCCTCCGGGGGCTGCTCCCCGATCCAGCCCCGGACCCGCGCCCGCAGAGCCTCCGGTGCGCGATCCGAGAGCAGCGCCGGCGGCTCCTTGGCGAGGACATTGCCCTCAGAACGCAGGCGTTCGGCCAACGCGCGCCGGGCGGCGGCGGCCTCGGGAGGATCGGGCACGGCGCGGGTGTTGGCGAGGACGAACCCGATCACGCGGTGGCGGGCCCGCCGCCAGATCTCGAAGGCCACGTACCCGCCCATCGAGAGGCCGCACACGACAGCCCGGTCGATGCCTCGCTCTTCGAGGGCCCCGAGCGCTCGGTCGGCCGCCGCGCCCATCGACGTGATCTCGCCGGCCGGCTCCGAGCCCCCGAACCCCGGAAGGTGGGGCGCTGCCACGGCCAGGCCGTCGGGCAGGGCGGTGAGCTGCGGCTCCCACATCCTGGCGTCGACGGGCCAGGCGTGGAGCAGGAGGAGCCCGTCGGTCATGAAGCGCCGGTCGGTGCCGGGAGCCCCGGCGGCGGCGGCGCGAACACGCCCGCCGTGGTCTGCGCCTCGACGTACTCCGAGTAGCCGTGGTCGAAGATCTCGGTCGCGGCGTTCAGGATCGCCTTGGTGCGCGCGGCGAGCTCGGAGCGATCGTCGCCCCGGGCGTCGGCCGCGAGCTCGAGTAGCTTCGCGGACTCTCCGTACAGGGTCATCGCCCGGACCAGGTCGCCCTTCGCGTTGATCACGTACAGGACGAAGTCCTCGGAGAACCCTTTGCCGCGGACGAGCTCCGTGTCGTCGATCGACCGCAGGGCCTCCAGGGCGGTCTTGGCGGAGCCCGCGGCGTCGGTCGCCGTCTGCGTGAGCGTCTTGGGGTCGGCCGGCGCGTCCGGCTCCTCCGCCGCGAGGCTATCGACGGCCGTCGAGAGGTCCGCGAACACCTGATAGCCGGCCGGAGGCTGCGCCTGGCCGACCGTCGAGAGGACGGGGTCGATCTGTCCCTGGAACGAGCTCATGGTTGCTCGCATCCGCCGCTCGAGCTCGTCCTGTGCACTGGAGTTGCGCTCCGCGATGAAGCCGGCGACGAGCCCGACGACCACCGCGACACCCAGGATGCTGAGGATCACCAGCCAGAACTCGCGCTTGGCGATCAGGCGCTTCTTGACGGGCTGATAGACGGGCTTGGGCCCGCGCGTGACGGCCTTCGCGCCTCGTCCTTTGGTCTTGCCCTTGATCGCCATGCGGTAGCCACCTAGCGTTTCAGGAAACGGCCCAAGATGATAGCGGCTTCGTAGAACAGCACCATCGGGATCGTCATGGCGAGCATCGTGTAGGGGTCCGAGCTCGGCGTGATGATCGCGGCGAAAACCGCGATGAACAAGATGGCTCCCCGCCGCCAGTCCCGCAGCTGGCGGGTCGTCACGGCGCCGGCGAGCAGCAGGAACACGAGCACGATCGGGAACTCGAACGCGAGCCCGAACGACAGCGCGACGAGCATCACGAACGACAGGAACCGGTCCGCGGTCAGCAGCGGCGCGAACCGGTCGCCGGCGAAGCCGAGGAGGAAGTTCAGGGCCTTCGGGAGCGTCCAGTACGCGACCAGGGCGCCCAGCGCGAACAAGACAACCGACGAGAGTACGAACGGGATCGCCATCCTCCGCTCGCGTTTGGTGAGCCCCGGCACGATGAAAGCCCAGATCTGATACAGCACCACCGGCAGCGCGATGAACAGTCCCAGGAACGCGACCAGCTTCAGCTTGATCAACAGCGGCTCGAGCGCCCCGGAGAAGAACAGGGCGCAATCGCGCGTGGCTCGCACACCGCGGGGCACCGTCTGCCAGTAGTCGCAGTACGGGTTGAGCAGCAGGTCGATCACGCGGTCGAACAGGAACCACCCGAGGATCGCCCCGGCCCCGATCGCCGCGATCGTGACGATCAATCGGTACCGGAGTTCCGACAGGTGGTCGACGAGCGTCATCGTGCCGTCGGGGTCCGGCTCCGAGCGCCGCCGGAGGCGTTCCGGGATCAGCTTCATCGACCTGGGTCAGTCGGTCGCGGGATCGGGCATGGCCGACCGTCCGTCCGGTGAGGGCTTCCCGGTCGACGTGGCGGGGCTCGAGGTCGGTATCGCCGACGGCCCGTCCGCGTCGGCCGGCGCCGTCGAGGGCTCCGAGGGTCCGGGTTGCGCTCGTTTCGGTCCGGGGTGTTTCGTCCGGTTGGCGATGTCGATCCTGAAGGAGCGCTGGACCTCCTCCTTCGCGCGCCGGAGCTCGGCCAGGCTCCGCCCCAATGAACGCGAGATCTCCCGGATCTCGTCCGGTGTGAGCGGCTCGGAGGCGGTGGGTGTGGCGTCGGACGACGCGCCCGCCGCCGCGCTCGGATCGGAGGCGCCCCCGTCGGCGGGACTCGTCGGCCTCACGCGACCGGTCGGACGCGCACCCGAGCGCCCGTTCGGAGGCTCGTCGTCGAGGTTGACCTGGATCGTCCGCTTGACCTCGTCCTGCGCCTTGCGGAGCTCGCGCAGACCCCGCCCGATCGACCGTCCGAGCGCGGGCAGGCGCTGCGGCCCGACCACGATCAAGGCGATCACGAGGATGATGAACAGCTCCTGCGGACCGATGTTCAGCATCTCGTCCTGCGCTCCAGCCGGCGCCCCAGACGGCGCTCCAGGTCGGCGATCCGGGGGCGACGGGCCCTCGTGAAGGCCATCGTACTGCTGCCTCGGTTCAGCGGCCGGACCTCGGCCCCCGAGGCATACCTCGGCTCCGGCCGGAGGCGTCGTCGGCCAGCTCGCCGATCTCCCGCGTGAGCGGTCCGACCTCGTCCTGGAATCGGCCCGCCGCGCGGCCCAGCACGAACACGTGCCGGATCAGCGAGATCAGCACGGCGAGGACGGCGACGAGCGACAGAAGCCCGACGACGAGCCAGACGAGCGCGGTCGTGGTCATGAGGCATCGATGCTAGCGGAGTGAACCGCCGAGCGGTGCTACTGCGCGGTGAGGAACTGCTCGATGTAGTGCTCGTTCTCGAGCTTGAAGTGAAAGTCGATCACGTCGTCGATCGAGAACGCGGGTCCCGGGGGCAACGGGCCTCGCGGGTCCTCGGGGAGCTCGACGTCCGGCTCGAACATCTCCGCGGTCCCGCCGGGGGATCGCCCGGAGACGTCGACGCCGGCCGAGACCAGCAGCGCAACGATCTTGCGGTCCGCGCGCTTCTCGACGGGCTCCATGCAGGTCGGGCAGTCGAATCGATAGGTGCCCTCGCGCCCACCCCGCATGACTTGCAGCAGGATCGACTCGGGGCCCATGTCAACCTCTCCGCATCGGGGGCATGTCGTCCGGATGGTGGTCATAACACCCGCAATATCGGACGGCGATGCTCGGCGCTTGAGCCCTCGGGCCGAGGAAGGGGACGACCCTATCCGTACCGTTCGCGGGTCCGGCCGGCGAGCTCGCGGACGCGATGATGCAGCCCGGGAGGATCGACGACCTCGACGTCCGGCCACAGACGGAGCAAGAGGCGCTCGAGCCATTCGAGCCGGCCGGCGGGGAGCTCGACCTCCAGACGTCCGTCCACGAGCTCCACCTCGCGCGAGGTCTCGTAGTACTCGGCCACCCATCGGACCTCGGGCCGCAGGCGGATGGTCACGCGAACGTCGTCCTCCGCGGGCGTGTACAGGGGCCTGCCGGCGCCCCGGAGCCCCCGCGGCTCGAACCGCTCCCCGGTGGCCTTCGCGGCATGGATCCGGTCGGCACGGAACAGGCGCTCGGCGTTCGAGCGGTGGTCCCACGCGGCCACGTACCAGTTCCCGATCGCGAAGAAGACCTCCTCGGGGTCGATCTCGCGCTCGGTGGTCTCGGCCCCCGAGGCCGCGTAGTACTCGATCCGCAGGCGCTCCCGCCCCGAGGCCGCGCGGCGTAGCTCGCCGAGCGTGTCCGGCGTGCGCCCGTCTCCCGCCGAGTCCACCCGCTCGGGCAGGCCCCCGAGCGCCTCGGGGCCCAGCGCGTCCGCCAGCTTGCCGAGTGCCGAGGACAGGGCCGGCGCCTCCTCCAGGCCCGGAGCGCCCGCCAACACGGTCCCGCGTAGGTAGATCGCGAGCGCCTCACTCCGCGTGAGGCGCAGCGGCCGAGCGAAGTAGTCGGCCATCCCGATCCAGATGCGTCCGTCCTGGATGTCCACGTCGATCAGGTCTCCGGGCCCGTAGGGTGGCAGTCCGGAGACGAAGAGCAGGTCCAGATCGGCCAGCAACTCGGGCTCCGACATCCCGAACAGGTCCGCGGCCTCGGCGACCCTCGTCCCCTCGTTACGGACCAGGTACGGGACCACCGTGAGCAGCCGCCGCAGCCGTTCGGACGCCTTCTCGGGTGCCCTGCGGGTCGCGCCCGAGCGTCGACCGCCCTCAGGAGGCAAGGATCTGCTCCAGCCGTTCGAGGATCTCCGATCGAAGTTCGTGGGGTTCGATGAGCTCGGCGTCGGGTCCGAACGACAGGATCCACGAGATCAGTCCATCCCCCGGCGGCCAGGCAAGGCGCACCTCGACCCAACCGTCCTTCCTGGTTCGGACCGTGTCCGCCCCCGCGATCCCCTTCGTCGCCCACCACGCCACGTCGGGCGAGAACGCGACGGTCGCGGTCGTCTCGGCATCGCCCGGTCCCCACGGGCCGGCCCGGACGTGCTCGATCGCGCGGAACCCGTCGGGAGGCTCGGTCCCCTCGCCCGCGATGTCGAGGTCGTCCGAGATCCGCGAGAGGCGGAACGAACGGATCTCCGCCCGGTCCAGATCCCAACCGACGAGGTACCAGTGTCCCCCGCGGACCGCCAGCCCGAACGCATCCACGGTGCGGTCCGAGCGCTCGCCTCGTGACGTGCGGTACGCGAAGCGCACGCGACGTCCCTCCGCGACCGCCTCGGCGGCGCGGGACAGGTTCGGGTCGGCCTCGCCGGCGAGCGCAGGGGGGCCCAGCCCGTCCAGGATCCCGCGGTCGGCGCCCGAGAGCAGCTTGAGGACGGCCTCCTCCGCCGAGACGTCGCCGGCCGAACGGACCGCGACAAACAGCGCCGAGAGCTCCTCGGGCGTGAAGGCGATCTCGGGCAGGTAGTAGCGGTCCTTGTCGATCGTGTATCCGTGCTCGACGTCCCACGCGTCGGTCGAGACCACGTCGATCGGAACTCCGATGTCGCGGAGGACGTCCTTGTCGCGCTCGAACATCCGCTTCGCGGACGACGCGTCCTGATGTCCGTACCCCTCCGTGAGCTTGCTGCGGATCTGGTCGAACGTGAGAGGAGTCCGGGACTCGAGCAGCAGAGCGACGAGGTTCACCAGGCGTTCGAGCGGGTGCATGGCCGCGGCATCATACTTTCCGCCATGTCGCCGGGGCCCCCGACGCGAGGAAGCGTGCGCCTGCGTCACGCCACCGTCCGGCGCATCCGGGGCGAGCGTCCGGGTGTGCTGGAGCTCGACGTGGTCGTCGAGGAGGATCCGGCCGACGAACTGCCGGTCCCCGAACCAGGACTGGCGTTGGCCTTCACGGAGCTCGTCGGACACGTGGAGGTGGGCGATCGCGTCCTGGTGAACACGACCGGGGTGGCGCTCGGTCTGGGGACGGGCGGTTTCCACATCGTCGTGGCCAACGAGGACCAGGCTCCGACCGATCTCGGACATCCGGGACGGGTGGTGAAGGCTCGGTACACGCCGTTGCAGGTGGCGGTGGAGAGCGTCGAGGAGACCGATCGCGGGGCGCTCGAGGGCTCCGCGGGCCTGGACGGCAGGCCGGTCGTGTGCGCGCCGCTGCATTCGATGATCGGTCCGATCGCCGCGGGGGCGCGGGCGGCGGGCGCCGAACGGATCGCGTACGTGATGTCCGATGGAGCCGCGCTTCCGGGTCGGCTCTCGAACCTCGTTCCCCGCTTGCGGGGCGCCGGGATGCTGGACGGGTTCGTGACGAGCGGCCAGGCCTTCGGGGGTGAGCTCGAGGCCGTGACGATCTGGACCGGCGTGCTCGCCGCCGCCGAGCTCATCGGCGCCGACGTCGTGATCGTGGCCGACGGGCCGGGGAACCTCGGCACCGACACGACGTGGGGCGTGAGCGCGCTCGCGAGCGGCCACGCCCTGAACGCGGCGGAGGCGCTCGGCGGGCGCCCGGTGGGGGCGCTCCGCGTCTCGTTCGCCGACGCCCGCGAACGCCACCGCGGGGTCTCGCACCACTCGCTCACGATCCTGGACCGCGTGTGCCGGGTGGCGGCCGACGTCGCCGTCCCGGTCCTTCGGGGGCGCGAGCGCGACCTCGTGTGGAACGCGCTGCGCGAGCGACGCCTCGAGGAGCGCTACCAGCTGGTCGAGGTGGACGGTCGGCCGGCGCTCGACGAGCTCGAACGCGCGGGGGTCGAGATCGAATCGATGGGCCGCACGGCGATGGAGGACCCCGCGCTCTTCCTCGCGGCGGGTGCCGCGGGCATCCTCGCGGGCAGGATGGCGGCGGGATCGCGCCGCTGGCGCCGGGGCGCCCGCTGAGCCCACCGCCAGGTGTAGGTCTGCGCCCACGAAACGCGGTGAGCTCGGCGAGCAACGTGTCACATGTGGGAGATCAGCTGCTCGACGCGCTCGTCCACGCTGCGGAACGGGTCCTTGCAGAGCACCGTTCGCTGGGCCTGATCGTTCAGCTTGAGGTGGACCCAGTCGACCGTGTAGTCGCGACGCTTTTGCTTCGCGTGACGGATGAAGTCCCCCCGGAGCTTGGCCCGCGTGGTCTGCGGGGGCTCTCGCATGGCCCTTTGGATCTCCTTCTCCGCGACGGCGCGGTCCATCTTGCCCGCGCGCTCCAGCACGTAGTACAGGCCGCGTGTGCGGTTGACGTCGTGGTACGCGAGGTCCAGGAGTGCGACGCGCGGGTGCGAGAGCGGCAGCTGGTGGCGTTCGCGATAGTTCTCGATCAGGCTCTGCTTGGCGACCCAATCGACCTTGCGCACGAGCCGTTCCGGCGCCTGCAGGATCAGCGCGTCGAGCGCCTCGCGCCACTCCTGCAGCAGCTGCTTGGACTGCGGATCGGGGCCGCGTCGCTCCAGGAAGCGTTCGGTGCGCTCGTAGTACTCCTCCTGCACCTCGATCGCCGAAAGCTCCCGCCCGTTGGCCAGCCGAACCTTCTTGCGACAGGTCACGTCGTGGCTGATCTCGCGGATCGCACGGATCGGGTTCTCGAGCGAGAGGTCGCGCATCACCGTGTTCGCCTCGAGCATCCGAAGGACCAGATCGGTGACGCCCACCTTCATCCAGGAGCTGAACTCCGACATGTTCGAGTCTCCGACGATCACGTGCAGCCGGCGGAACCGCTCGGCGTCCGCGTGCGGCTCGTCGCGCGTGTTGATGATCGGTCTCGAGCGCGTGGTCGCCGAGGAAACGCCCTCCCAGATGTGCTCGGCGCGCTGAGCGATGCAGAAGACGGCGCCGCGAGGGCCGTGCAGCACCTTGCCGGCGCCGCACCAGATCTGCCGCGTCACGAAGAACGGGATCAGCAGGTCCGCCATGCGCGCGAACTCGCCCTGCCGGGCTACCAGGTAGTTCTCGTGGCACCCGTACGAGTTGCCCGCCGAGTCGGTGTTGTTCTTGAACAGATAGACCTGTCCGCTGATGCCCTCCTCGTGCAGCCGGACCTCGGCCGCGGCGAGGAGCGCCTCGAGGATCCGCTCCCCCGCCTTGTCGTGCGCCACCAGGTCCGTGATCTGGTCGCACTCGGGCGTCGCGTACTCGGGGTGCGAGCCGACGTCCAGGTAGAGACGGGCACCGTTCTCGAGGAACACGTTCGAGGAGCGTCCCCAGTGCACGACCCGCCGGAACAGGTACCGGGCCACCTCGTCGGGCGAGAGGCGCCGTTGCCCGCGGAACGTGCAGGTGACGCCGTACTCGTTCTCGAGCCCGAAGATGCGTCGGTCCACGCGTCGAGTCTAGGCCTCGCCCGAACGAAGGCGGGGAACCGCCGGGTCAGACGGCCAGGATCGTGGCGACCTCGCCCTCGCCCAGGCGGCGGAACTTCCGGCGTTGCTGGCGTGTCCGATCGAGCACCCCGGCCTCGACCTGCTCGGCCTCGATCTCGCGCCCCTCGGCGGTCGAGAGCGCCCCGACGGCCTGACGCACGGCCGTGGCGAGGTCCCACCCCGGCTGGTAGGCCTCCCTCACCGCGTTGGACAGCTCCTCGGCGTGCCCGCCGATCGCCACGTGGCCGTGCTCATCCGTCACGGTGCCGTCGAACAGCACGTGGTAGATCTCGTTACCGTCCTCCTCGCCTACCTCGCCGACGAGGATCTCGACCTCGTACGGCTTCACCTGTTGCGTAAAGATCGTCGACAGCGCCTGGGAATAGGCGTTGGCCAGGTCGCGGGCGCGCACGTCGTCGCGGCCGTACGAGTAGCCGCGCAGGTCGGCGTGCCGAACCCCGCTGATCCGCAGGTCCTCGAACTCGCTGTACTTGCCGACACCGGCGAACGCGATGCGGTCGTAGATCTCGCTGATCTTGTGGAGCGTCGCGCTCGGGTTCTCGGCGATGAACAGCACGCCGTCCGTGTACTCCAGCCCCACCACCGACTTGCCCCTGGCGATCCCCTTGTGCGCGAAGTCCGAGAGGTCCTTGATCCGCTGCTCCGGCGGCACGTACGGCATGAAGCTCACGAGCCGCCTCCCACGACGCGCTCGTACGCGCTCCGGAGCTCGTCCGCGCCGACGCTCTCCGCTCCCTCGGCCGTCACCACGACCACGGTGGGGAAGATCCCCCGCGTCGGATCCGGGCCCCCGGTGGCTGCGTCCTCCTGCGAGGCGTCGACCAGGGCCTCCACGGCGACCTCCAGGGCCTCCCCGCGATCCAGCCGGGGGCGCCAGCGCTTCTTGAGCGAGCTCCTCGCTGGCCGGCCACCCGATCCCGTGGCGTGGTAGTCGTCCTCCTCCCACCGGCCGCCGGTCGCGTCGTAGTAGAAGATCCGGCCCTCCTCGCGACGCTCGTCGAACCCGCCGAACAGTGGCACCACGACGAGTCCCTGGATCGCCATCGGCAGGTTCCCGCGGATCATCTGCGCGAGCCGGTTCGCCTTGCCCTCGAGCGAGAGCCGGTCGCCGGTGATCTTCTCGTAGTGCTCGAGCTCGAGCTGGAACAGCTTGACGATCTCGATGGCCTGCCCGGCGGCCCCGGCGATCGCGATGACCGAGAGGTCGTCAGCGGCGAAGACCTTCTCCATCTTCTCGTCGGCGATCGTGAAGCCCTCGGTCGCCCGGCGGTCCCCGCCGAACACGACCCCGGACGCGAACTTCAGCGCCACGACGGTCGTCCCGTGCGGGGACGCGACGTCGGGGGCGGTGCCGGTGGGGGTTGGCAGTGTCTCTGGGCGGCTTCTCCGCACGAGATCGACGAAGCTGGGGTTCGCGCCGATCGGACCGCCCGAGGGTTCGGGCGGGAACAGCGGACCCTCGGTCATTCGCCGCCCTTCTGGACGTACGACTTGACGAACTCCTCGGCGTTCTCCTCGAGGACGGAGTCGATCTCGTCCAGTATGTCGTCCATCTCCTCCTTGAGCTTCTCGCCCTTGGAGGCGGAGGACACCTGGCCGGCCTCGTCGTCCGAGCCGCCGCCGGAACGCTTCTGGGTCTTCTTCTGCTCATGCTCCTGAGGCACCGCCGAGCTCCTTCCGTGAGGGATCGATTCTAGCCGGACTCCACCACGGCACCATCACCGCCGGAACGAGATCGGCTACGAGCGGAGCTTCTCCACGAGCGTCGCCGCGTCGGCGGCCTCCTCGAACAGTCCCTCGACATGCTCCCTCGTGCCTCGGAGCGGCTCGCGCATCGGCACGCGCTGCAGTGCCTCGGCCCCCGTGTCGAAGATGATCGAGTCCCACGAGGCCGCGGCGATCGCGTCGGGATAGCGAGAGATGCAGCGCCCCCGGAAGTAGGCCCTCGTGTCTTCGGGTGGCTCCATGACCGCCCGCTCGACCTCCTCGTCGGAGACGAGCCGCTCGACCTGACCCGTGGCGACGAGCCGGTGGTACAGCCCCTTGTCACGACGCACGTCGTGGTACTGCAGGTCGATGAGCCGCAGCTTGGCGTCCGACCACTCGAGCCCGTCCCGGTCGCGGTACCCGTCGAGCAGCCGGTACTTCGCGACCCAGTCCAGCTCGCGGGAGAGCTGCATCGGGTCGTCCTCGAGCCCTGTCAGCACCGCCTCCCACCGTTCGAGCACCTCGAGGTTGTCCTCCGTCGTGTCCTCCTGCTCGACGTACTTCCGTGCGCGCTCGAGGTACTCCCACTGCATCTGCACCGCCGTGAGCCTGCGCCCGTCGACGAGCCGGACGAGCGCCGTGCACGTGAGGTCCCGGGAGACGTCGTGGAGCGACGGCACCGGCGTCGCCAGTGTGAGGTCGGGGACGTCGCCATCCTCGATCAGCTTCAACACGAGCGACGTCGTCCCGAGCTTCAGCAGCGTCGCGACCTCGCACAGGTTCGCGTCGCCGACGATCACGTGCAGGCGCCGATACTTCTCGGGGTCGGCGTGTGGCTCGTCGCGGGTGTTGATGATCGGGCGCTTCAGGGTGGTCTCCAGCCCGACCTCGGCTTCGAAGAAGTCCGCGCGCTGCGTGACCTGGTAGCGGTCACGGGACCGCTCGTCCCACGACGCCTCCCCGCCGAGCTTCCCGGCCCCGCAGAAGATCTGGCGGCTCACGAAGAACGGCGTGAGCCCCGCGACCAGGTTCGCGAACGGCACCTGCCGGTCGACCAGATAGTTCTCGTGCGTGCCGTACGAGTTGCCCTTGCCGTCGCTGTTGTTCTTGTAGATCGCGAGCTGCTGGCCGCCGGGCATCGTGCGACGGACCTCGTCAAGGGAGCGTTCGAGCACGCGCTCCCCCGCCTTGTCGTGGATCACGAGATGGCGCGGCGTCACGCATTCGGGTGTGGAGTATTCGGGGTGGGCGTGGTCCACGTAGTAGCGGGCGCCGTTGGGCAGGATCACGTTCGCGAGACCCAGATCCTCCTCGGAGGGCTCCCGGAGCTGGACCGGCTCGAACCCGCGTGCGTCGCGGAGCGGGGACTCCTGCTCGTAGTCCCAGCGGATCCGTCGGAGCGCGCCCGCGTACGTGCTGATCAGCAGCGAGGACGAGATCACCGGGTTGAACTCGGAGGACGCGACCGCGGAGATCCCGTACTCGGTCTCGGTCCCGATGACCTTGGGGATGGCCATCCGGCGACCTTACAGGTACTGGCCGGCGCTGACTCGCTCGACCTGCCTGCCCTCGCTGTCCCCGTCGCCGAGCAGGGTTCGCACGTAGACGATGCGCTCGCCCTTCTTGCCCGAGATCCGGGCCCAGTCGTCCGGGTTCGTGGTGTTCGGCAGGTCCTCGTTCTCCTTGAACTCGTCGCGGATCGCGTGTGACAGATCCTCGGCCTTGATCCCCTTCTCCCCCGTGGACAGGAAGCGCTTGATCGCCTCCTTCTTCGCGCGGCGCACGATGTTCTCGATCATCGCGCCCGAGTTGAAGTCCTTGAAGTACAGGATCTCCTTGTCGCCGCTCGCGTAGGTGACCTCGAGGAACCGGTTGTCCTCGGCCTCCGAGTACATCCGGTCGATCGTCGACTGGATCATCCGCGCGGTCGTCACCTTCACGTCGCCGCTGGCGCGGGCGACGTCCTCGGGGTGGATCGGCACGGTCGGGTTCAGGTACTTGGCCATGATGTCGGCCGCCTGCGCGGCGTCCGGGCGCTCGATCTTGATCTTCACGTCCAGCCGCCCCGGCCGCAGGATCGCCGGGTCGATCAGGTCCTCGCGGTTCGAGGCGCCGATCACGATCACGTTCTTCAGCGTCTCGACGCCGTCGAGCTCGGACAGGAGCTGGGGCACGATCGTCGACTCGACGTCGCTCGAGATCCCGGTCCCGCGGGTCCGGAAGATCGAGTCCATCTCGTCGAAGAACACGATGACGGGCAGCCCCTCCTCGCTCCGCTCCTTGGCTCGTTGGAAGATCTGGCGGATCTGACGTTCGGTCTCGCCGACGTACTTGTTGAGGAGCTCTGGCCCCTTGATGTTGAGGAAGTACGAATGCGCGTCCTGGCGCCCGGTGCGCTCGCGGACCTTGTCGGCGAGCGACTTGGCGACGGCCTTGGCGATCAGCGTCTTGCCACAGCCCGGAGGGCCGTACAGCAGAACGCCCTTCGGCGCCTCGAGCTGGTGCTCCTGGAAGAGCTCGGCGTACAGGAAGGGGAGCTCGACGGCATCGCGGATCGCCTCGATCTGTCCCTCGAGCCCGCCGATGTCCTCGTAGGACACGTCGGGGACCTCCTCGAGCACGAGCTCCTCGACCTCTTCCTTGGGCAGCTTCTCGAGCGCGACGTTGGACCTCGGGTCGATCAGGAGCGGATCCCCGGCGCGGATCTGCTCGTCGATGAGCGCGGTGCCGAGCGTGGCCACCAGCTCCTCGTCGCCGCGTCCGATCACGATCACGCGGTCCTCGCCCAACCGGTCCTTGACCTTGACCACCTCGCCCGCCCGGTCCGGAAGCAACACCTCGACCACGTTGAGCGCCTCGTTGAGGATCACCTCGGCGCCCTTGCGCAGGAGATCGGTCTCGACGTCCGGTGACAGGTTCACGCGCATCTTGCGGCCCGCGGTGAACACGTCGACCGAGCCGTCATCGTTGGTGCCGAGATAGACCCCGAACGATGCCGGCGGCTGGCTGAGCTTCTCGACCTCCTCACGGAGCCCCTCGATCCGTTCCTTCTCGGCATGCAGGGTGCCGGCGAGCTTCTCGTTCTGGGAGAGCGCGCGCGAGAGATCCGAACGCGCCTCGATGAGCTTGTCCTCGAGCAGCTTGACCTGGCGGGGGGCGTTCGTGAGCCGGCGGCGAAGGAGGGAGACCTCGTCCTCGAGGAAGCGGACCTGCGTCTGGAGCTCGTGAACCTGTTTCTCGAACTGTTCCTGCTGCTCGCGTGGATCGGGCTCCGGCATCTGCTTCACCTCCCGCCGGTGCGGAAGCATACCTCCGGTCCTCACCGCGACCGATGAAGACGGGGGAGGTCTCTTGGCCTATGCATACGGTCTTCGGCCGGTACGGCGCTTGACCTGAGTGTTTTTCAGACGCGACGGGCCAGCGTGATGAACCCGGTGTGCCCCACCATCCGCTGATCCGGTCGCACGCTCCGAGCGGTCACGTGCCACGAGCGATGCAGCACCTCGAACGTCTCCAGGTGCTCGTAGGCGTTGCGCTCCAGCGCGAGCACGAGCTGTTGCACCTGGTTCGTCGTCGGCAGGTACCCACAGAAGATGGCGCCCGGGGGAAGGACGGAGGAGAGCGGCTCGAGCGCACCCCATGGCTCCGGGAGGTCCAGGATCGCACGATCGAACGTCTCGCCGCTCCCCGCGACGTCGCGGACGTCGCCCTCGCGGAGCTCGAGCCAGTCGGGCGTCTTCCCGAAGAAGGACTCGATGTTGCGCGCCGCGCCCGTCTGGAACTCGCGCCGCAGGTCGTAGGAGACCACCCGGCCCCCGGGCCCGGTGGCCCGGCAGAGGGCGAGCGTGAGCGATCCCGAACCCGTCCCGGCCTCCAGGACGCGTGCCCCGGGGAAGACGTCGGCCCCGACCAGGATCGCGCCGACGTCCTTCGGGTAGACGAGCTGGGCTCCCCTCGGCATCTTCAGGACGAAGTCGGCCAGCCGCGGTCGAAATGCCCGGAACGCCATCCCCGTCGCCGAGTGCACGAGGATCCCTTCGGGTGACCCGATCAGCAGGTCGTGTGGCAGTCCCCCGCCGTGCGAGTGCCAGGTCTCGCCGGTCTGAAGCGTGAGCAGGTACCGACGGTCGCGCTGGTCCACGAGCAGGATCTTCTCCCCCGCCTCCAACGGACCGTTCATCGACGCGGCGTCCCGTAGATCTCGACCGGCATGACCTCCTCGGCCAATACCTCGGCGGTCTCACGATCGTCAGGCGGACCCACCTGCGAGCCTCGTTCGGCTCCCGGGCCCTCGAGCCGCTCACCGAGGATCTGCGCCCGCGCGCGGCAGAACGCACAGAACCTGCCCGTCGTCGGCTGACCACAGCGCTCGCAGCCGACCAGCCGGACCTCGTCCTGCGTCGCGAACAGCGGCGCCGCCCGGTCGAGGTATCCGAGGAAGAACTGGGCCTTGGTGCCGGGCGACGTGGATTCGAGCTGGTTCATCGCCTCCTTGTAGCGGAGCTGCGTGTTGCCGGCGACGAG
>JBKPRY010000109.1:0-3514 GCA_046734755.1 Actinomycetota bacterium
GGCCCGGAACGTGGGCAAGCCGATCCGCGACGCGCGGGACGAGATCGGGATCGTCGCCGACACCCTCGAGTACTGGGGGGGCGCGGCCAACAAGATCTTCGGCGAGACGGTGCCGGTCCAGGATCCCGGTCTCGACGTCACGCTCCGTGAACCCGTGGGCGTCTGCGCGCTCATCACGCCGTGGAACTTCCCAATCGTGATCGCCACGTGGAAGATCTCGCCGGCTCTCGCGTGCGGGAACGCGATCGTCGTGAAGCCGGCGTCGTTCACGCCGCTCTCGTTGCTACGGCTCGCCGAGATCCTCTCGGAGGCCGGCTTGCCCGATGGAACCATGTCCGTTCTGCCCGGGCCCGGATCGAGCGTCGGCAACGCGTTGGTGACCGACCGGAAGGTGTCCAAGGTCGGGTTCACGGGTTCGACGGAGATCGGGTCGGCGATCATGGCGCTGGCGGCCCGGAACATCACCCGGGTGTCGCTCGAGCTGGGGGGCAAGTCCGCGAACGTGGTGTTCGCCGACGCGGACATGGACACGTGCGTCGAGCGGTCGATGTGGGCGGTGTTCGCGAACAGCGGTCAGGACTGCTGCGCTCGAAGTCGCATCTTCGTGGAGCGCTCCGCGTACGACACCTTCATCGAGGCGCTCGCCACCAAGACCGACGCGTTGCGCGTCGGCCAGCCGCTCTCCGAGGAGACCGATCTCGGACCGCTCATCTCGGCGAACCAGCGCGAGACCGCGCTCGAGTACCTCGAGATCGGCCAGAAGGAAGGTGCGCGGCTCGTCACCGGCGGCGACGTCCCGGAGGTGCCGGATGGCGCGAACGGGTTCTACCTACGCCCCGCGATCTTGGCCGACGTCGACAACGGGTGGCGCGTGGCACAGGAGGAGATCTTTGGGCCGGTGGCGTGCGTGATCCCGTTCGACACCGAGGAGGAGGCGATCCGCCTCGCCAACGAGACCGAGTACGGGCTCTCCGGTTCGATCTGGACCCGCGACCTCGGCCGGGCGATCAGGGTGGCGAAGGGGATCCGCACCGGCGTGCTGAGCGTGAACTCGTCGCACAGCGTCCACACCGAGGCGCCGTTCGGCGGCTACAAGCGGAGCGGCATCGGCCGCGAGATGGGGATGCACGCGGTCAACCTGTACACGGAGGTCAAGAACGTGTACTTCTCGGAGGCGTAGAGAGTCCGATCAACCGCGGTCCGGCCACGGCGCGACGTCGACCTCGTTTCCTTCGGCGTCGGCCAGCGTCCACCACTCCGGCGCGTTCGCATCACTGACCACATGACCACCAGCCGCGAGCGCCGCCGCGATGCGGGCCTCCGCCTGGTCCACCGGCAGATACACATCGATGTGGATCCGGTTGCGCTGGCGGCGGGGCGCGTCCATCTGCTGGAACCAGAACGGCGGCCCCTGGAAGCGGGGGTCGATCAGGTCCGCGTCGTCGACCTGCTCGTAGCCGAGCACGGCACGCCAGAACGGCAGCACATCGGGGATGACCATCGCGTCGATCGCGACCTGGATGCCCTGCAGACCGGTCAGGTCGACCGGCACGTCCAGTTCGCGCGCCGCCGCTGAGATCTGTCCGGCGAGCGCCACATCGCGTTCGCTCAGGCGACCGTCGCTCCCCGATCTCAGACGCACCGTCACGCCGTCGGATCGGAGGTCGACGTCGGGATGATGGTTCGCGGCGTCGGCGATTCCGCCGATCGCGTCCACCAGCGCGAGGCCCTCCGCGAACGACCGGGTGCGGAAGTGCGTACTCGCATCGTCCCTCACCACCCGCCAGTCGAACTCGTGCAACCGCTTCGGTGTAACGGCCTTGCTCATGCGCCCCCCTTCGTGCCGATCGCGACGAACCGAGCGATGCTCATGCGTACGAAGGTTGCTCGATCGTCGATCGAGTCCCGGGGGACCTCGACGAGCTTGTAGCCGGACCGCTCGTACACGTACCTCAACTCTCGGCTGAACGACACCGTGTCGTCGAATGACATGATCCGCTCCTCATCGGTCTCGTAGATGTCGCTCCAGGGGTCGAGGAAGAGCACGTGAGGTTGATACCGATAGACCTCGACGGCCTCGAGGCTCGGCGTTGGATCCGTGCCGGCTAGATCGGCGTAGACGACGCAATCCGGGATCCCCCGGTCGAAGATGACCGTCCCCTCGAAGCTGCGAGCCATCGCGTGCTTCTCGATCGAGCGCAGCAGGAGCAGGTGCACGAACAGCGATGCGTCTTGATCCCAGGTGCCGCGACCACCGGTCGCTCGCTGCTCCGCCAGAATCTCTCGCGCGGGTTCGTCCACGCACCTGAACTCGTTGCCGAGTCGCCCCAGGATGGCTGTCTTCCCCGACCCCGGTGCGCCGGTGAGGATGAACAGGTTCGACTCGAAGCTATCGCCAGGCATGACTCCCGATCTCCGTGACTCACACGCCGCGGTCGTAGCGTTCGCGCTCCCATTCGGTCACGGTCTCGCGCCAGGCCTTCAGCTCCCACGCCCTCGAGGTGGCGTAGTAGTCGCTGAAGTCCTTCCCGAGCGCCTCGCGCAGCATCGCGTCTTCCTCGAACGCGCGGAGCGCGGCCTCGAGCGAGCCCGGCAGCTGCGGCTGATCGAGCGCATAGGCGTCTCCCTCGATCGGCGCGGGTGGCGGGGTCTCCCGCTTGATCCCGTCGGCGGCCGCGGCCGTGATCGCGGCGAGGACCAGGTACGGATTCGCGTCGGCGCCCGGCCGCCGGCATTCCAACCTCCAAAGCCCGGGACGCGAGGACCGGATCGCGCGGACGGCACACGAGCGGTTCTCATAACCCCACGTCGCGTTGATCGGCGCGAACCAGCCCGGGACCAGGCGCTTGTACGAGTTGATCGTCGGGTTGAGCAGGAGCGATGCCGCCGGCAGGTGCTCGATCACGCCTGCGACCCCCGACGAGAACGGCGGCTTCAGGTCGGCCGACGCGTCTTCGCCGGCGAATGCATTGGTCCCGCCCTTCCACAGCGACAGGTGCACGTGTCCGCTCGAGCCCTCCTCGCCGGGGTTCGTCTTCGCGAGGAAGCTCGCCCGCAGACCCATCGACGCCGCGACCTGTTTCACACCGAACTTGAGCAGCGCGGCATCGTCGGCCGCCGCGGGCCCTCGGCGCGCCTCGATGTTGAGCTCGAGCAGGCCCGGTCCGGCCTCCGTGTGTACGGCGGATACCTCGATGCCGAGACCCCCGAGTCCGGGGACCAGCTCGTCGAGGAATCGTGCGTACCGGCCGATCTCGTTCAGGCTGTAGCTGATCCCGCTCGACGCCGGCGCGCCCTCCTCGTCCCAGATCCGGATCTCGTACTCGATCGCCGCCATGACCTCGTACCCCAGCCCGTCGACGTCGTCGAGCACGCGCCGGAAGACCTCGCGCGAGGCGAACGCGGGGGACCCGTCGGGCCAGCTCGGCGTCGCCAGACACACGCGCCAGCCGGGGCGCCACCGGAGGTCGTGGAGCGTCTCGGGGTCGGGGCGCACGATCAGGTCGGGCGCGCC
>JBKPRY010000110.1:0-1042 GCA_046734755.1 Actinomycetota bacterium
GACATGAGCGAGTTCCAGGAGCGACACACCGTCTCCCGGCTCGTCGGCGCGCCCCCTGGCTACGTCGGCTACGAGGAGGCGGGCCAGCTCACCGAGCAGATGCGGCGACGGCCGTACTCGGTGCTCCTGTTCGACGAGATCGAGAAGGCGCACCCGGACGTCTTCAACATCCTGCTGCAGATCCTCGACGACGGCCGGCTCACCGACGCGCAGGGCCGGACGGTCGACTTCAAGCACGCCGTCGTGATCATGACCTCGAACATCGGCGCCGACCGGATCCAGCAGTTCGCCCGCCAGGGCGGTGACTTCGACGAGCTGAAGGAGGAGCTGATGGAGCTCCTTCGCAGCAACTTCAGGCCCGAGTTCATCAACCGGATCGACGAGATCATCGTCTTCCGCGCCCTCTCGGAAGAGCAGCTCCTCGACATCACGAGGCTCCTGCTCGACCGGCTCAACCGCCGGCTGCGAGCCCAGCGGATCGAGGTCGAGTTCTCCGAGGGGGCGGTGCGGCTGCTCGCCCGAGAGGGGTACGACCCCGAGTTTGGGGCACGACCTCTACGGCGCACGATCCAGCGGCTCGTCGAGAACGAGCTCTCCCGGATGGTGCTCGATGGGAGCGTCGAGCCGGGCGACAAGGCCGCGGTGGACGTGGACGACGATCAGCTGCGCTTCGAGGTCGAGAAGGGCGCGGCGCCCGAGCTTTTGCGCGAGGCGGAGGAGAAGACGCTTGAGCCGGCGGGCTCGCCAGTGTGATCGAGCCCACCACGAACGAGGACCGCGAGGAAGGGTGTGAGGAGCGCCCCTGTGCTGTCCTCGGGGTGATCGTCGCCCCCGGGCTCGCCCACGACGTCACCTCGAGGATCGCCTCCGAGCTGCTGGACGACGTCCGTGAACGCTACGGCTCGGTCGACTGGAGGACCGAGCTTCAGGTCGACCGCCTCGTCGTTCCGCCAGCGCCGCTGACGGAAGTTCTGGACGCCGGCCGGCGCAAGTTGCTCGAAGGCGACTGGGATCTCGGCGTCATCGTCACCGACCTTCCGCT
>JBKPRY010000111.1:0-1059 GCA_046734755.1 Actinomycetota bacterium
CCGAGGCGGCGTTGCTCGAGGAGGTGGTGGTCGTCGCCTACCTCATCACGCGGCTGCGGCAGCTCGGGCTGACCGAGGTGGCCGCCATCGGCGCGAGCGCGCTGCTGCGCGGCAGCTATCACCTGTACCAGGGCTGGGGCGGGTTCCTCGGCAACGTCGCGATGGGCGTGCTGTTCGGGTTCGTGTTCGCGCGCACCAAGCGAGCGTGGCCGATCGTCATCGCGCACTTCCTGCTGGACACCGCGGCCGGCATCGGGTTCATCCTGTTCCGCAAGCACCTCCCGGGGTTCGGATGAGCGGGCCGCTCGTCCGGCGCTCGCTGTCGCCGGCGCTCCGCCGGGTCGCTGATCGGGGGTTCGCGCACGTCGACGGGCTGGTGGACGAGGCGTTCCTGCGCGGTCTCCGTCGCGAGGTCGAGGGCGGTCCGCTGCGAACGATGGCGGGGACGTTCGGCGCGGCGGGCGTGCGGATGGAGATCGACGGCTACGACCTCGAGGCGCCGTTCGAAGGCTTCCCGCTCCTGACCGAGCTGGCGTCCTCGTTCACGGCCCGGGTCCGTTCGGACGGCGGCGAGATCCGTGGGCTCCGGACCTGGCGACCCAACGAGGCGGGGATCGCCGTCTACCGATCGGGTTCGGTCGGCGTCACCTCGCACCTGGACGGTCGGTGGTACCGGCGGCTCGTCGCGGTGTTCACGGTCGCCGGTTCGGCGCGGTTCGAGGTGCGTTCGTCGCGCGAGGGCGAGGTGCTCGAACGCTGGGACGCGCGCGCCGGGTCAGTCACGTTGATGTGCGCGCCGGGTCTGGCCGGCGTCCGCGACGGCCGTCCGTACCACTCGGTGCACGGCCCCCCGCGCGGCGCGCGATGCTCGCTCGCGCTCCGCATGCGGGTCGATCCAGGCGCTCGCTGATCCTGGCGCCGGTCAGGCCCACGAGGTGAACCAGTACCGGAGCTTGAAGGCGGCGTCGCTCACCGGCGCGGCCGTCAGGCTCGGCCAGAACCAGATGAACAGGATCACCGACGCGGCGACGAAGCCGACGACGAAGGGGAGGAACGGAC
>JBKPRY010000112.1:0-12268 GCA_046734755.1 Actinomycetota bacterium
GCGCTCCAGAAGCTCGACCCCTACGTGAACGTCGACCCGGGGACGATGAACCCGTTCGAGCACGGCGAGGTGTTCGTGCTCGACGACGGCGCCGAGACCGACCTCGACCTCGGCCACTACGAACGCTTCACGGACGAGAACCTCCACCGCGGCTCGAACCTGACGACCGGCGCGATCTACAGCGCCGTGATCGCCAAGGAGCGTCGCGGCGACTACCTGGGCAAGACCGTGCAGGTGATCCCCCACATCACCGACGAGATCAAGGAGCGGATCCGCAACCATGCGGCGGCCGAGAACGCCGACCTCGTGATCGTCGAGGTCGGAGGGACGGTCGGAGACATCGAGTCCCTTCCGTTCCTGGAGGCGATCCGCCAGCTCCGCAACGAGGTGGGGCGCGATCGCTGCGCGTTCGTCCACGTCAGCCTGATGCCGTTCATCGGACCGTCCGGCGAGCTGAAGACCAAGCCGACGCAGCACTCGGTCAAGGAGCTGCGCTCGCTCGGTCTGCAGCCCGACGCGATCGTGTGCCGTTCGGACCGACCGATCGGGCGGCACCTGAAGGAGAAGATCAGTCTGCTGTGCGACGTGCCGATCAGCGGCGTGATCTCGGCCCAGGACGCGGACTCGATCTACCGCGTCCCGCTGATCCTCGCGAAGGAGGGCCTGGACTCCGAGCTCGCGCAGCACCTGCGGGTCGACGCCGAGCCCGACATGTCCGAATGGCAGACGCTCGTCGACCGGATCGACGCCGCCGTCGACCCGGTGCGCGTGGCGATCGTCGGCAAGTACGTGAACCTTCGGGACGCGTACCTGTCGGTGATCGAGGCGCTCAAGCATGGCGGGTTCCACCACGGCGTCGACGTCCAGATCGACTGGGTGTCCTCCGACGACGTCGACGAGGGCGACGTCGACGAGATCCTGCGCGACGTCCACGGCATCGTCGTGCCGGGCGGGTTCGGATGGCGGGGGGTCGAGGGCAAGCTCGAGGTCGTGCGGTACGCGCGCGAACGCGGCGTGCCGTTCCTCGGGCTCTGCCTCGGGCTCCAGTGCGCGGTGATCGAGTTCGCGCGCAGCGTCTGCGGCCTGGAGGGCGCGAACTCCTCCGAGTTCGACCCGGCCACGCCGCACCCGGTGATCGACCTGCTGCCCGAGCAGAAGGACGTGACCGATCTCGGCGGCTCGATGCGACTGGGGGCGCAGCCGTGCCATGTCGTGCCGGGGACCCGTGCCGAGCGGGTCTACGGCGAGCCCGTCGTGTACGAACGCCACCGCCACCGGTACGAGGTCAACCCCGCATACCACGAGGCGCTCTCGGGCAAGGGCCTCGTCTTCTCGGGCCTGTCGCCGGACGGGCGGCTGGTCGAGATCATCGAGCTCGAGGGCCATCCGTTCTTCATGGCCGGGCAGTTCCATCCCGAGCTGCGTTCGCGGCCGACGCGCCCGCATCCACTGTTCCGCGAGTTCGTCGGTGCCTCGAAGTCGCTCGCCGCGTCAGGGGCCGAGCGGACGGTCGCGCTGCCCGGCTAGGCTCCACCTGCTCGGCGAGGAGCGATGGGTGGCGTGGAGCGTTCGGAGACCAGGTACGCGCGCAGCGGCGATCTGAGCATCGCCTATCAGGTGGTGGGCGAGGGACCGTTCGATCTCGTGTACGTGCCCGGTTGGGTGTCGAATATCGACCTGATGTGGGACGAGCCGGGCTACGCCGCCTTCCTGGAACGACTCGCATCCTTCTCGAGACTGATCATCTTCGACAAGCGCGGGACGGGGCTATCGGACCCGGTGCCGCTCGATCAGCTCCCGACGCTCGAGCAGCGGATGGACGACGTTCGAGCGGTGATGGACGCCGCCGGATCGGCCCGCGCGGCGCTCCTCGGGCACTCGGAGGGCGGCAACATGTGCGTCCTGTTCTCGGCGACGTACCCGGAACGGACGTCAGCCCTGGCGCTCGTCGGGTGTTATGCCAAGCGCATCCGTTCCGACGACTATCCCTGGGCCCCGATAGCCGTGGATCGCGAGCAGGAGATCGAGGAGACCGAGGCCCGGTGGGGTTCGCCCGACATGCTCCGGGCGCTCGCCCCGACCAAGGCGAACGACGAGGCCTTCGAGCGATGGGTCGGCCGATACCTGCGCCAGTCCGCGAGCCCAAAGGCCGCCGCCGCCTTGCTGCGCATGAACACGCAGATCGACGTCCGCGAGATCCTGCCCACGATCCAGGTGCCGACGATCCTGATCTACCGCACGGATGACGTCGACGTGCACGTCGACGAGGGACGCTACATGGCCGAGCGGATCCCGGGCGCCCGGTTCGTCGAGTTGCCGGGCGGCGACCACACGATGTGGACGGGGGACGCGGCGGCGATCCTGGACGAGATCGAGGAGTTCCTGACCGGCGTCCGGCGAGGCCCCGAGCCCGACCGCGTCCTCGCCACGGTGCTGTTCACCGACGTCGTGGGCTCGACGGAGCTCGCCACGCGGCTGGGCGACCGCGCCTGGCGGGACCTACTGGCCCGGCACCACGCGTCCGTCCGGCGCGAGCTCGATCGCTGGCGCGGACGGGAGGTGGACACGGCCGGCGACGGGTTCCTCGCCACGTTCGACGGACCTGCCAGGGCGATCCGTTGCGCGGTCGCGGCGGTCGAGTCGGTCCGCGGACTCGGGATGGAGATCCGGGCCGGAGTCCACACCGGCGAGGTCGAGGTCGCGAACGGGGACCTGCGTGGGATCGCGGTCCACATCGGCTCGCGCGTGTCGTCGCTCGCGGCCCCGAACGAGGTCCTGGTCTCCCGGACGGTGGCGGACCTGGTCGCGGGCTCGGGCATCGTCCTCGCCGAACGGGGGGAGCACGAGCTGAAGGGTGTTCCCGGCACCTGGCTGGTCTACGCGGTCGAGTCGGCCTGAGTTCACCCCGGCATCGAGGCCGGGTCGGGTACGCTTCCCGCGTCCCCGGACGTGGGAGGGCCAGACCGTGATCGTCGGGGTCCCCAAGGAGGTCAAGGACAACGAGTATCGGGTCGCGCTGACGCCCGAGGGGGCTCGCGAGCTCACGGCGGCGGGGCACCAGGTCCTCGTCCAGGACGGCGCGGGAGCCGGCTCGAGCATCCCGCAGCAGCGCTACGAGCGCGCCGGTGCCGAGATCGTCGCGATGGCCTCCGAGATCTGGTCCGGCTCCGACATGATCATGAAGGTGAAGGAGCCGGTCGCGTCGGAGTTCGAGCGCCTGCGCGACGGCCAGATCCTGTTCACCTACCTCCACCTGGCGGCCAGTCGGGAGCTCACCCAGGCGCTGATCGAGCGGAAGGTCTCGGCGGTCGCGTACGAGACCGTGCAGCTGTCCGACGGCCGCCTGCCCCTGCTGGCGCCGATGAGCGAGATCGCGGGCCGGATGGCGCCCCATGTCGCCGCGCGCCTCCTGGAAAAGGAGTACGGCGGCCGGGGGATCCTGATGGGCGGCGTCTCCGGCGTTCGGCCGGCCAAGATCTTCGTGCTGGGCGCCGGCATGGCTGGCTCGAACGCCGCCTGGATCGCCGCCGGCATGGAGGCCGAGGTGATCGTGGTCGACACCAACCTGGACCGGCTCCGGTTCATCGACCAGATCCACAAGGGGCGGATCATCACGCTGGCGTCGGACCGGCTCACGCTCGAGCAGCGCGTGCGTGAGGCCGACGTCGTGATCGGGTCGGTGCTCGTGCCGGGCGCTCGGGCTCCGAAGCTCATCACCGCTGACATGATCCGTTCGATGCGCACCGGCGCGGTGGCGATCGACATCGCGATCGACCAGGGCGGCTGCATGGAGACATCGCGGATGACCACGCACTCCGATCCGACGTACGTCGTGGACGGCGTCGTGCACTACTGCGTGGGCAACATGCCGGGCGCCGTTCCGAACACCTCCACGTACGCCCTCACGAACGTGACGCTGCCGTACGCGCTCCGGATCGCCACCGAAGGTCTGGAGGACGCCGTGCGCGCGGACGCCGCCCTCGCGCTCGGCGTCAACGTGATCGAGGGCGAAGTCACCAACCCGGGTGTCGCCGAGGCCCACACGATGAGGTTCACCCCGCTGTCCGCGATCGTCGACGGACTTGGGTGAGCCTTCACCAGGGGCCCATGCAGGTTCGAGACGCGCTCGCCAAGCAGATCCAACGCTTCCTCGATCATCTGACGATCGAACGCGGTCTGTCCGGCCACACGGTGGCCGCGTACCGTCGCGACCTCGAGCGCTACGCCACCTTCCTGCGCACCCGAGGGATCACGGACGCCCGCCGCGTCGACGAGAGGGCGGTGGCCGCGCACATCGCGGCCGTCTCCGCATCGACGTACGGCGACGGGAGGCGCTACCGGGCGACGTCGGTGGTGCGGACGCTGTCCTCGGTTCGGGCGTTCCATCGCTTCCTTCTGCGGGACGGGAAGATCTCGAGCGACCCCACGGCGGCGGTGATCCGCCCGAAGCTCCCCCGTTCGCTGCCCAAGCCGCTGTCCGTGGACGACGTGGCCCGCGTGCTCGCACACCCCGATCGCTCGGCGAAGGGGCTCCGGGACCGGGCGGTCCTGGAGACGCTGTACGGCGCCGGCCTGCGGATCTCCGAGCTCGTCGGCCTCGACGTGGACGACCTCGACCTGCAGGAGGGGAGCGTCCGCGTACTCGGCAAGGGCGGCAAGGAGCGCGACGTGCCGATCGGCCGGTACGCGCGCGATGCGATCTCGGCCTACCTGACGAGGGTCCGGCCGCAGATCGCGACCGCGCGCTCGCGTTCGGCGCTGTTCCTGAACCTGCGCGGGGGACGCCTGACCCGCCAGGGATGCACGGGGATCATCCAGCACCACGCCGTGGGTGCCGGTATCCGAAAGAGGGTGAGCCCCCACACGTTTCGGCACTCGTTCGCGACCCATCTGCTCGACGGGGGCGCCGACGTGCGGGTCGTCCAGGAGCTGCTCGGCCACGCGAGCGTCGCCACTACCCAGGTCTATACGCTGGTGACCAGGGAGCATCTGCGGGAGGTCTACTTCACGTCCCACCCGCGGGCGCGCGCGACCAGGAGGAACTCCGCGTGATCGAACCGGCCAAGCTCGCCGAGCTGCGTGACGCGCTCGAGGAGCAGCGTGAGAACCTCCGCAAGGAGATCGCGGGGCAGGGCGGCGACCCGGACTCGGACGACGCCGCGATCGACGTCGAACGCGGGTTCGCGGACAGCGCCCACTCCACTGCCGAACGCGCCAGGTTGCTCTCGGTGATGAAGGCGCTCCGCGCCAACCAGCGGTGGGTGAACCGCGCGCTGAAGAAGATGGAGCTCGGCACCTACGGGGACTGCGAGCGGTGCGGCAACCCGATCGCGATCGAACGCCTCGAGGCGCTCCCGTGGGCGATCCTGTGCATCGACTGCGCGCACCTGGGCGAGGGCCGCTGACGTGACCCCGGAGGCGGGATCCACGCCGAGGGTCCCGCGCGTCCTGATCCTCGTGTGCGACTCCTTCGGTGTGGGCGGCGCACCGGACGCGGACTCGTACGGCGACGAGGGCTCCGACACGCTCGGCAATACCGCGGCCGCCGTCGGGGGGATCCACGCACCGAACCTCGGCGGGCTCGGGCTCGGCCTGCTCACGCCGATCGAGGGGGTCGAGCCGCGGGCCGAGGCGGGCTCGGCGCACGGCCGGCTCACGGAGCGGTCGGCGGGCAAGGACACCACGACCGGGCACTGGGAGATGACGGGGATCGTCCTGACCGAACCTTTCCCGCTGTACCCGAACGGCTTCCCGCCCGAGATTATCGAGCCGTTCCAGGAGCGGATCGGTCGCGAGGTCCTCGGCAACGTCCCCGCGTCGGGCACGGAGATCATCGCCCGGCTCGGCGAGGAGCATCTGCGCACGGGCAAGCCGATCGTGTACACGAGCGGCGACTCCGTGTTCCAGATCGCCACACACACGGACGTGGTGCCGCTCCCGACGCTGTACGAGTGGTGCCGCGACGCCAGACGCCTGCTGACCGGCAGGCACAACGTGGGTCGCGTGATCGCGCGTCCGTTCACGGGGGAGCCGGGTGCGTTCGTGCGCCGGCCGGAGCGACGCGATTTCTCGGTCCCGCCGCCCGGTCCGACGTTGCTCGACCGCTGCGTCGAGCACGGCGTCGCGGTGTACGGGATCGGCAAGATCCAGGACATCTTCGCGCAGCAGGGACTGACCGAGGCGCGGTACTCGGACTCGAACGACCACGGCGTCCACCTCACGATCGACTTTCTGGGCCGACCCGGCCCGGCGCTCGTGTTCGCCAACCTCGTCGACTTCGACAGCAAGTACGGACATCGCAACGACCCCCAGGGCTACGCGCACGCGATCGAGGCCCTCGACGCAAGGATCCCCGAGCTCGTCGGCGCGCTGGATGGCGGCATCATGTTCCTGACCGGCGACCATGGGTGCGACCCCACCACGCCCTCGACCGACCACTCGCGCGAGCGCACCCCGCTGCTCGCCGCCGGGCTCGAGGGGGGGCCGTACGACGCGGGCGACCGCGAGACGTACGCGGATCTCGGCGCCACCGCCGCGGAGCTCCTCGGCGTGCCCTGGGACCTGCAGGGCTCGAGCTTCGTCGGGGAGATCCGGCCGTGACGGACCCTCGCGACCTGCTCGCCGCCAAGCGCGACGGCCGGCCGCTCGACCCGGACGACCTCCGGTCGTTCATCCTGGCCTACGGTCGCGGTGAGCTGCCGGACTACCAGGCTGCCGCGCTCCTGATGGCCGCGTTCATCAACGGCCTGGACGCCTCGGAGACGCTCGCGCTCACGCGCGCGATGGTCGACTCCGGCGAGACGCTCCCGCTGAGCGGCATCTCGCGCCCGAAGGTCGACAAGCACTCGACCGGCGGCGTGGCGGACGGCGTCACGCTGGTGTTCGCGCCGATCGCGGCGTCGCTCGGGCTCGCGGTGGCCAAGCTCTCCGGGCGCGGGCTCGGCCACACGGGTGGGACCCTCGACAAGCTCGAGTCGATCCCCGGCCTGCGCACCGACCTGGAGCCCGACGCCTTCGAACGGCAGGTCGAGGAGGTCGGGTCGGCGGTCGCGGCGCAGACGGCCGAGCTCGTGCCGGCCGATGGCGCCCTCTACGCGCTCCGGGACGCGACCGCGACGGTTCCCTCGGTGCCGCTGATCGCGGCGAGCGTGATGTCGAAGAAGCTCGCGATCGGTACCGACCTCGTGCTCCTGGACGTGAAGGCCGGGAGCGGGGCGTTCATGAAGACGCCCGATGACGCGGCAGAGCTCGCCCAGGCGTGTACGGCGCTCGCGAGGGATTGGGGGCGTCCGACGCGCGCCGCGGTGACCGACATGTCCCAGCCGCTCGGCGAGGCGATCGGGAACGCGCTCGACGTGGTCGAGGCCGTCCGGTTGCTCCGGGGCGAATTGCACGGACGCCTGCGCGACGCGGCGGTGATGTTCGCCGGCGAGGCGGTGTCCCGGCTCTCGGACGTCCCGATGGGGGAGGGGCGCGCGCGGGCGGCTGCGGCACTCGACTCCGGGGAGGCGGTCGAGGCATTCCGCGCGATGGTCCGGGCCCAGGGCGGCGACCCGCGTGTGGTCGACGATCCCGAGGATGTCCTCGCGGCGGCGCCCGTGGTTCGTCCGTTCGCGGCCGAGCGGGTCGCCTTCCTGGCGGCCGTCGACGCCGAGGCGCTCGGGCGCGCGAGCGGCGAGCTCGGTGCGGGGAGGAAGAGGAAGGGCGACCCGATCGATCCGGCGGTCGGCATCGTCTTCCTGCCGAAGGTGGGCGATCGCCTCGAGGCCGGCGAGGAACTCGGGCGGGTGCACGCCCGGAGCGATGCGGACGCCGAGGCGTGCATCCGGTCGGTCCTGGCCGCGATCGCCCTCTCGGAGGATCCGGTCGAGCCGCCGCCGCTCGTGTACGGGTGGTACGGCTAATGGACGACCTGAAGTTCGCGGTCTACCTCGGCATCTCGCTCGTGCCGGCGCTCGTCCTGCACGAGTACGCGCACGCATTCGTCGCGGTCCGGCTCGGCGACCCCACCGCGAAGCGCTGGGGTCGGCTCACCCTCAACCCCAGGCCCCTGATCGACCCGTTCGGATCGCTGATCCTGCCGGCGCTCGCGTTGATCCTGGTGGCCGCGCGCGGGATGCTCCTGTTGCCCGTGTTCGCCTACGCAAAGCCGATGCCCGTGGACCCGACGTTCTTCAAGAACCCACGGCGCGACATGAACCTGGTGGTGCTGGCCGGCCTGCTCGCCAACATCCTGCTCGCGTTCCTCAGCGGCCTGCTGATCAGGGCCGGGGTGGCCGGGGAGCTCGGGACGTTCGCGTTCGCGTGGCTGATCGTGAACGCGTTCATGTTCGGGTTCCAGCTGATGCCGGTGCCGGGACTCGACGGCGCGAAGCTCCTCGCGCCCTTCCTGCCCCCTCGGCCCCGCGAGGTGTACGTGAACGCCGAGCAGTACCTGGTCCTGTTCATCCTCGTCATCTTCTTCATCTTGTCCGGTCCGCTGCTCTCGATCGTCGACACGTTCGCGAACGTGGCCTGCAACCTGGCGGCCGGCATCGACTGCCTCGGCTGACGCTCCCGGAGCCGGCCGTCCCGCGCGCTATCATCGCCGCATCATGAGCGACGCGGCGACTGGCACCGGCGGGAGGACCAGGATCTTCTCGGGGATCCAGCCGACGGGCAGCAAGCACCTCGGCAACCTGATCGGCGGGGTGCGTCAGTACGTCGAAGGCCAGGAGGTTGGGGACAGCATCTACTGCCTGGTCGATCTGCACGCGATCACGGTGAAGCACGACCCGCCGGCCCTGCGTCGGCAGGTCCACGACACCGTGTCGATCCTGATCGCGGCCGGGCTCGATCCGGATCGATGCATCCTGTTCCGCCAGAGCGACGTCGCGGAGCACACCTACCTGTGTTGGCTGCTGTCCAGCGTCACCGCCTACGGCGAGTTGGGCCGGATGACCCAGTTCAAGGAGAAGTCGGCGGAGCAGAAGGAGTTCGTCTCCGCCGGACTCTTCTTCTATCCGGTGCTGCAGGCGGCGGACATCCTCGCGTACCAGACCGACGAGGTGCCGGTCGGCGAGGACCAGAAGCAGCACATCGAACTGGCCCGAAACATCGCGGAGCGCTTCAACGCCCGATACGGGGAGCTGTTCACCGTGCCGAGGCACCGGATCCCCGAGGTGGGGGCGCGCATTCTCGACCTCCAGGATCCGGACAAGAAGATGTCGACCACCGGCGGGTCCGAGCAGGGAACGGTGTACATCCTCGACCCGCCCGAAGCGATCGCACGCAAGTTCAAGTCGGCGGTCACCGACTCGGGCAGGGAGATCGCGCGAGCACCCGACAAGCGCGGGATCTCGAACCTGATCGAGATCATGGCCGTCGTGCGAGGCGTAACGCCCGAAGATATCGAACAGGAGTACGCGAGCGACCCCGGCTACGCCCGGTTCAAGGACGACGTCGGTGCGGCCGTCGTCGAGTACCTAGGGCCGATCCGGGCCGCGTACGACGCGATCCGCTCCGACGAGTCGCATCTCGAGTCGATCCTGCGCGAGGGAGCCGCCAAGGCCCGCGCGATCGCGGCCAAGACGGTCGAGACCGCGGCCGATCGGATGGGCCTCGGGGCGGGCTCGGGAGCGGGATGACCTCGACGGCCGGTTCCGAGTCGGCGGAGAGGCCGGACGGCGGCTCGTTCGCGGTCGAGCTTCCGGTCTTCACGGGGGCGTTCAGGGTCCTCGCCGATCTCATCCTCGAACAGAAGATCGATGTGTGCGACGTCTCGATCGCGACGGTCACCGACGGCTTCCTCGCACACTCGGAGGCGGCGGAGAGCTGGTCGCTGGAGGAGGCGACGTGGTTCCTCGCGGTCTGCGCGATCATGCTCGAGCTGAAGGTCGGTCGCCTGATGCCGCGGCACGAGGTCGTGGACGAGGAGGATCTGCTCGGTGTGTCGCCCGATCTCGTGTACGCGCGTTCGATCGAGCTCGCGGCGTTCCGAACGGTCGCGCTCGAGATCGCACGAGGGCTCGACGAGGAGGGCCTGCGGTTCACGCGTGAAGCCGGCCCGCCCGCCGATTTCGCGCATCTGTACCCGGACGTCCTGGAGGACGTGAACGCGGACGACCTCGCGCGGATCGCGGCGGTGGTGCTCCGACCACCGCCGCTCGTGGATCTGTCCCACGTGACGCCGATCCGCTACACGATGGCCGAGGCCGTCGAGGCGGTCCGCGATCACATGGGCCGTCTCGGGCAGGCGTCGTTCCGCGATCTCGTCGCGGACTGTGACGAGCGGATCCAGATCGTCGTCCGGTTCCTCGCGCTGCTCGAGCTCTACCGAGAGGGCATGGTCGACCTCGCGCAGGCCTCGACGTTCGGCGAGATCCACATCCGCTGGGAGGGCGAGGCGGCGTGAGCGACCGGGCGTCGTCGCTTCGATCGCTCGAGGCGCTGTTGTTCATCTCCGACGAACCCGTGACCTCGGCGATCCTCGCCAAGGCCCTGGGGGCCGAACGCGCCGAGGTGGACGCGTGGTGCGAGGAACTCGCCCGTGGCTACGAGGAGCGGGAGGCGGGACTCACGCTGCGGAACGTGGCCGGGGGGTGGCGCCTGACGACGCACCCCGAGGCCGCCCCGGTCGTCGAGCAGTTCGTGCTGGCCTCGCGGCACGTCCGGCTGACGAAGGCCGCGCTCGAGACGCTGTCGATCGTCGCGTACAAACAGCCGGTCACTCGGCACCAGATCTCGGGGATCCGCGGCGTGAACTCGGAGGGCGTCCTTCGGGCGCTCGTGGATCGCGGGCTCGTGGCCGAGGTGGGCCGCGAGGAAACGCCGGGCCGTCCGGTCCTGTACGGGACGACCCCGGAGTTCCTCGAACGCCTCGGCCTGCCTTCGCTCTCGGCGCTGCCCGCACTTGCGCCGCTCTTGCGTGCGGGTGCGAGCGACGCGGAGGCCGAGACGGCCGACACCGACTGACGGGGGATGCCCGTCGAGCGGCTCCAGCGTTCGCTCGCCCGCGCCGGGTTCGGGTCGCGCCGCGCGTGCGAGGAGCTGATCGCCGCCGGCCGCGTCGAGATCAACGGGCGGGTGGCGACGCTGGGCGACCGGCTCGATCCCGCGGTGGACCAGCTGCGGGTCGACGGTTCGAAGGTCAACGTCAATCCCGAGCTCCGCACGTTCGCGCTGCACAAACCGCGCGGCGTCACGACGACGATGCGTGACCCACACGCCGAACGCGACCTCAGCGGCTTCCTTCCCGAAGGCGTGCACGTGTTTCCGGTCGGTCGCCTCGACCGGGACACCGAGGGGCTGTTGCTGCTGACCAACGACGGCTCGCTGGCGCATCGGCTCACGCACCCGCGGTACGCGATCGAAAAGGAGTACCTGGCCGAGGTGAACAGGCCTCCGTCCAGCCGACAGCTCGCGCGCCTGCGCCGCGGCGTCGAGCTCGACGACGGGACCGCGCGCGCGGTCGACGCGCGCTCGGCGGGAGGCGCCGCGGGACGAGGAGGGGTCCGTCTCGTGATGGTCGAGGGACGCAAGCGCGAGGTCCGCCGGATGCTCGACGCCGTCGAGCTCCCGGTGCGACGTCTGGTCCGCGTTCGCGTCGGGCCGATCCGCCTCGGCAAGTTGCGACCCGGCGACGTCCGCGAGCTCGAACCGGAGGACGTCCGGGCGCTCTTTCGCGCCACCGGTCTCTGAACGGCGCCGCCGGAGCCGTTCGTGACCGCCGGTGAGCTCGGCCTGTAGCCTTTCGCCGGCATCGGTGAGGTGGAGGCGCGGTGGCGGAGGTCAGGGTTCGAGCGGCGCGCGGGGCGATCCACGTCGACGAGGATTCGTCCGACTCGGTGCTCTCCGCGACCGAGCGCCTGCTTGCCCAGATGCTCGAGCGCAACGACGTGGCCGCCGACGACATCGTGACCGCGTTCTTCACGGTGACCGAGGACCTGCGCTCGGCCTTCCCGGCAGAGGCGGCGCGACGGATGGGTCTCGGCGGCGTCCCTCTTCTGTGCGCCCAGGAGATCCCCGTCGAGGGGTCGATGCGTGGCGTGATCCGGGTCCTCCTCCAGTTCCACACGGCGCGCGAGCCCGCCGAGGTCACGCACGTGTACCTCGACGGCGCGGAGACGCTGCGCGATGACCTCGACTGAACGCGTCGCGGTCGTCGGGACGGGGCTGATCGGCACCTCGATCGCGATGGCCTCGGTCCGGGCGGGGGAGACGGTCCGGGGGTTCGACGCCGATCGCGACGCGCTCGCCCGGGCGGCGGAGCGCTCGGGGCTCACCCCCT
>JBKPRY010000113.1:0-1831 GCA_046734755.1 Actinomycetota bacterium
GCCCTTCCTGATGGCGATCGAGGACGTGTTCTCGATCACCGGCCGCGGCACGGTCGTGACCGGCCGCGTCGAGCAGGGCGTCCTCAAGAAGATGGAGGAGGTCGAGATCGTCGGGATCAAGGACACGCGCAAGACCACGGCGACCGACCTGGAGATGTTTCGCAAGCTCCTGGACGAGGTTCAGGCCGGCGACAACGTCGGGGTGCTGCTCCGCGGGGTCGACAAGGACGAGGTGGCACGCGGTCAGGTGCTCGCCAAGCCGGGTTCGGTCACCCCGCACACCGACTTCACGTCCCAGGTCTACGTCCTCTCCAAGGACGAGGGCGGCCGACACACGCCGTTCTTCACCGGCTATCGCCCGCAGTTCTACTTCCGCACCACCGACGTGACGGGATCGGCGAACCTGCCCGAGGGGGTCGAGATGGTCATGCCCGGCGACAACATCGAGATGACCGTCAGCCTCGGCGCACCGATCGCCATGGAGGAGGGCCTCCGGTTCGCGATCCGCGAGGGCGGGCGGACCGTGGGCGCAGGACGCGTCACCAAGATCATCAAGTAGTGGACCGAGAAGGAAGAGGGGAATCGACGCAGTGGCCGGACCCAGGATCCGCATCAAGCTCCGCGCCTACGACCATAGGATGCTGGACGTCGCGGCCCGGGAGATCGTCGAGCATGTGACCCGGACCGGTGCCAAGGTCGTGGGGCCCGTGCCGCTGCCCACCGAGCGGGCGATCTACACCGTGATCCGCTCCCCGCACAAGTACAAGGACAGCCGCGAGCACTTCCAGATGCTCACGCACAAGCGGCTCATCGACATCGTCGACGCCACGTCGAAGACGGTCCAGGAGCTCCAACGCCTGAACCTGTCGGCCGGCGTCGACATCGAGATCAAGTTGTAGGGACATGGGAGAGATCAAGGGCATCCTCGGGACGAAGCTGGGCATGACCCAGATCTTCGACGACACGCGCGCGATCCCGGTCACCGTGATCAAGGCCGGGCCGTGCTTCGTCGCGCAGGTCAAGACCGAGGAGAAGGACGGGTACTCGGCGGTTCAGCTCGCGTTCGGCGCGACGCGCCCGAACGGGCTGACCAAGCCCGAACAGGGTCATTTCGACAAGCACGGCGGACAGACCGGCCGGCACGTCGTCGAGATCCGCACGGACGACGCCGGGTCGTACGAGCCCGGCCAGGAACTCCGGGCCGACGTGTTCGAGGCCGGCGAGCTCGCCGACGTCGTCGGCGTCTCCAAGGGCAAGGGGTTCGCCGGCGTGATGAAGCGACACGGGTTCAGCGGCCTGTCGAGCAGCCACGGGACCGAGCGCAAGCACCGCTCACCGGGCGCGATCGGGGCCTGCGCGACCCCGTCGCGGGTGTTCAAGGGGATGCGGATGGCGGGACAGATGGGCAACGAGCGCGTGACCGTGTTGAACCTCGAGGTCGTCCGCGCCGACGCCGAACGCAACCTCTTGCTCCTTCGGGGGGCGATCCCGGGTCCCGAGGGCGGCCTGGTGATGGTCCGCTCGGCCGTGAAGGCCCCCGCCGCGAAGGGCGGCCGCTGATGCCGAAGGTCGATGTGGTCTCGATCGCGGGCAAGAAGGTCGGCACCCGCGACCTGGCAGCCGAGGTCTTCGAGGCCAAGGTGAGCGTGCCCCTGATGCATCAGGTGGTGCTCGCCGGGTTCGCCTCGATCCGCCGTGGCACGCACTCGACCAAGACGCGTGGCGAGGTCTCCGGCGGCGGTCGAAAGCCCTGGCGCCAGAAGGGCACCGGCCGGGCGCGGCAGGGCTCGAATCGTTCCCCCCAGTGGGCGGGCGGCGGGGTGGCACACGG
>JBKPRY010000114.1:0-7757 GCA_046734755.1 Actinomycetota bacterium
AGGGCGACGAGCGCGGCAGCAAGCCGTTCGCGCAGGTCGGTCCCGAGTTCGCCCGCCGCGCGCTGAGCGACGACCTCGCCGCCCCACAACAGGACGCCGCGGACGATCACGAGCCCGAGCATCCCGAGCAGCACGACGTCGACCGAGGCGAGCGCCCCCCCGTCGACGAAGACGCGCGCGATCGCAACCGACAAGAGCAGTGCGAACGCGATCCAACAGACGGAGGCCGCGACGAGGAGCCCGATCGCGGCCATCATCGTCCGCCAGGCCTGTGGTTGGTCCCTCCGGAGACGGCGCTCGACCGCGCCCGTGCTAACGCTCCGACGCATCCACCTGGATCCGGCCCGAACGCTCGTGCGTGAACCCCGCCCAGGTCCAGTCGACCACGGCCTTCGCCCGGTCCTCGCCGGTCGACAGGAGCGCCAGGTGGACCGTGCCCCACGCGAGCCACGCCGTGGTCCCGGTGAGCGACCTTCCCCGTCGGAACTGCACCACGGCCGCCTTGCGACCGATCGTCGCCATCGTCCCCTTGTCCTCGTACTCGAAGGGCTCGGCCTTCTTCTTCTTCAGGATCCGCGAGATCGTCCTGCCGGCGTGCTCGCCGGCCTGTAGCGCGACCGAGCCGAGCTGCGGGAGCACGCTCTTGGTCTTGGTGTCGGTGATCCAGGCGATGTCGCCGACGCCGTACACCTCCGGGTGGCCGAGGACGGTGAGATCGGGTCCGACCGCGATGCGGTTCCCGTGCTGCAGCTCGACCCCGAGGCCGGACACGAGCGGGTTGGCCTGCAGGCCCGCCCCCCAGATCAGCGTGTGGGCGTTCAGCACGGTTCCGGACTTCAGTCGCACGCGCGTCGGCTCGATGCTCTCGACGACCTCCCCCAGCATGACCTCGACGGTCCGCTTCTCGAGCGCCTTCGCGGCGTACGTCTGCAGTCCCTTCTTGAACATCGACAGGACGGCATCCCCGGCTTCGACCACGACGATCCGTGCCTGATCCTGGGAGACGTCGGGGTAGTCCTTGGCGAGGTTCTGCCGATACAGCTCGGCGAGCGCGCCGGCGCTCTCCACACCGGTCGGGCCGGCGCCGACGATGACGACGTTGAGCGCCCCGTCCTCGATCAGGTCCGGATCGCGATCCGCCGCCGTCCAGCGCTCGAGCACATGCTCCTTCAGGCGGACGGCGTCGGGCAGCGTGTACATCGGGAAGGCGTACTTGGGGGCGCCGGGAACCCCGAAGAAGTTGGCGGTCGCCCCGAGCCCGAGCACGAGGTAGTCGTAGGTGACGGGCTTCATCTCGGCGAACGACACCCGGCGCTCGTCCAGATCGATGCCCGTGACCGTCGCCTGCTTCACCCTGACGTTGGAACGATCGTGGAACAGATCGCGGAGGGGGTGGCCGACGGTGGGCGGCTCGAGGAGGTCGGTCGCGACCTGGTACAGCAGCGGCTGGAACGTGTGGTAGTCATGCTGGTCCACGAGCAGGACGTCGGCGTCGGCGTCACCCAGCTTCTTGACCGCGCCGACCCCGCCGAACCCACCCCCCAGCACGACGATCCGAGGCCGATCGGGCATCTTCGACTCCTCCTCCCGCGTCGCTCGAACCGGGACGCGCCGTGAGAGGCGGCCGGAGACGAGCCTAGGTGGCGGCCCTATCGAATCTCCACCGTCCGAGCCCGGCATCGCCCGAACCGGATGAACACGCAACCGGGCAGACCCATCGCTGGGCTCCATTTCATGCCTTCGGCATGATGGCCCGGCCCGCACACGAGGCTTCGATATGGAGGTCGGCCCGCGATGGAGGTCGGGCCGCGCGCGTGGAGGAATCCGTGAGCGAACCCATCCAGGAGTTCTTCGAGCGACTCTCCGCCGGTGGTCCCGGAACGCTCCCACCGCGGACGAGCGGTTCCCTCAGGATCGACCTGGGGTCCGGGGCGACCACCGAACGCTGGTTCCTCACGATCAACAAGGACGCCGTCTCGGTCTCCCATCGCAACGCGAAGGCCGACGCGGTGATCAGGACCTCCAAGGACCTGTTCGAGGGCATGGTCACCGGAAGGGTGAACGCGATGGCCGGTGCGCTTCGCGGCGTCGTGTCGCTCGAAGGCGATCCCACCCTGCTGGTGTTGTTCCAGCGCGCCCTGCCGGGGCCGCCGGCACCCGCGAAGCGAGGGTCGACCGCGAAGGGAGGACGACCGTGAGCGAAGGGATCGTCAAGATCCTGGATGGGAACACCTTCGTCGTGAGCGACCCTCGCGGTGACATCGAGGCGTCGCTCACCGACCCGACGGGCCTGTTCTCCTTCGACACCCGATTCCTGTCGACGTGGGTGCTGACCGTGAACGGCGAGCGCCTCAACGCGCTCTCGGTCGACGACCTGCAGTACTTCGAGGCGCGGTTCTTCCTGGTGCCCGGGACGGGCACCGTCTACGTCGATGCGAAGCTGTCCGTCATCCGCCAGCGGGCGGTCGGGGATGGGTTCCACGAGGAGCTCACCATCCTGAACCACGCCGATGAGCCGATCGAGCTCACCGTGCGGGTCGATGCGGATTCGGACTTCGCGGACCTGTTCGAGGTCAAGGACGCCCTGAAGAAGAAGGGCAGATACGGCAACCGGATCGACGAGGACGGCCTCCACCTCGTGTACGAGCGCGAGACGTTCGTACGGCTGACGACGATCTCGGCCTCGGCGCCGGCCGCGATCGACGAGAAAGGGCTCACGTTCGTCGTCACGATCGGACCTCAGGGCTCATGGACGACCGACCTGGACGTCGTGACCGCGGCCGGTGCCGGCGGACGCCTGGTTCGTCCGAAGTACCGGCGGGGGGAACGCCGGGCTCAGCCGAACATCGGCCGAAGCCTCGAGAACTGGCTCGAGGAGGCGCCCCGCCTGGAGTGCGACGACGACCGGCTACGGGCGACCTACCGCCGCAGCCTGGTCGACCTGGCCGCGCTCCGCTTCTCGCCGTTGATCGCCGGCGGGCGGAGCCTTCCCGCGGCCGGGCTCCCCTGGTTCATGACCATGTTCGGCCGGGACAGCATCCTGACCAGCCTGCAGGCTCTGCCCTTCACGCCCGAGCTGGCGGCGACGACCCTCAAGGCGCTCGGGGACTGGCAGGGCAGCAGGATCGACGACTTCCGGGACGAGGATCCGGGTCGCATCCTCCACGAGATGCGGTACGGCGAGATGACGGCGTTCGAGGAGCGCCCCCACTCCCCGTACTACGGATGCGCGGACGCGACACCCCTGTACGTCGTACTGCTGGACGAGTACGAGCGGTGGACCGGCGATCGCTCGCTGGTCCGGCAGCGCGAACACGAGGCCAGGGCCGCGCTCGCCTGGATCGACGACTACGCCGATCTCCTCGGCAACGGCTACGTCTGGTACCAGCGCCGGAACGAGCAGACGGGGCTCGAGAACCAGTGTTGGAAGGACTCGTGGGACTCGATCTCCTACCGCGACGGTCGGATCCCGGGCTTCCCCCGGGCGACGTGCGAACTCCAGGGCTACGCCTACGATGCCAAGATCCGAGGCGCCCGCCTCGCCCGATCGGTCTGGAACGACCCGGCGTTCGCCGACCGTCTCGAGCAGGAGGCGGCCGAACTCAAACGGCGCTTCAACCGGGACTTCTGGGTCGCGGACGGGGGCTACTTCGCGCTCGCGCTCGATCCCGAGGGGAACCAGGTCGACTCGATGGCGTCGAACAACGGGCACCTGCTCTGGAGCGGCATCGTCGACAAGTCCAAGGCCAAGGCCGTCGTCGAGAACCTCCTCGGCCCGAGGCTCTTCTCCGGGTGGGGCGTGCGAACGCTCGCGGAGGGCGAGGGCCGGTACAACCCGATCGGCTACCACGTGGGGACGGTGTGGCCCTTCGACAACTCCTTCATCGCCTGGGGCCTACGCCGGTACGGGTTCAAGGACGAGGCCGCGACGATCGCGGAGGGGATCCTCGACGCGGCCGGGTTCTTCGATGGGCGTCTGCCCGAGGCGTTCGGTGGTTACGAACGCTCGTTCACGAAGTACCCGGTGCAGTACCCGACGGCATGCAGCCCCCAGGCCTGGTCGACGGGTGCGCCGCTCCTGCTCCTGCGCACGATGCTCGGGCTCGAACCGATCGGCGACCATCTGGTCGTCGACCCCGCGCTCCCGACCAGCATCGGGCGCCTGGAGCTCCTCGACATCCCGGGCCGATGGGGCAGGTTGGACGCCTTCGGACGCGGCCGCGTCGACGTCGGGAGCCACCCCTCGCGCAGCCGCCGGAAAACGAGATCGCGGACACGCAGCAGCTGACCAGCGCGAGGAGGCAACGACATGGCAGGAGGCGCTCGAGTGACGGATCAGGAAAGACCCGCGGACGTGCTCGTCGTGTTCGGCATCACGGGCGACCTGGCCAAGGTGATGACGTTCCGCTCGCTCTACCGGTTGGAGCGTCGCGGTCTGCTCGATTGCCCGATCGTGGGCGTCGCGGTTGACGACTGGTCCGTCGACGAGTTGAAGGAACGAGCCCGGACGTCGATCACGGGCACGGGCGAGCCGCTGGACGAGGCGATCTTCGATCGCCTCGCCTCTCGGTTCTCCTACGTCGCCGGCGACTTCTCGGACGCGGAGACGTACAAGCACGTCGCCGACGCGATCTCCGAGGCCCGGACGCCGGTCTTCTACCTGGAGATCCCGCCGTTCCTGTTCGGCACGGTGATCAAGGGGCTCCACGAGGCGGGACTGACCGATGCCGCCCGGGTCGTCGTCGAGAAGCCGTTCGGCCACGATCGCGAGTCCGCGATCGCGCTCGCGGACGAGATCCACCAGTACATCGACGAGTCGCAGCTGTACCGGATCGACCACTACCTCGGAAAGATGGGCCTGGTCGAGATCCTTCACCTGCGGTTCGCCAACGCGATGCTCGAACCGGTCTGGAGCCGCAACTTCCTGTCGAGCGTCCAGATCACGATGGCCGAGTCGTTCGGCGTCGACGACCGCGGCCACTTCTACGACCCGGTCGGCGCGCTGCGCGACGTCGTCGTCAACCACCTCATGCAGGTGGTCGCGGCGTCCGCGATGGAGGCGCCGACGCGCGGGGACCCCTCGACGATCAAGGACGCCCAGGTCAACCTCTTCCGCGCCGTGGCGGAGGCCGACCCGGCGCACTACGTACGTGGACAGTACGAGGGATATCGCGCGATCGAGGGCGTGGCGAAGGACTCCACGACCGAGACGTTCGCGGCGCTCCGCCTGGACATCGAGAGCTGGCGCTGGGCCGGCGTCCCGTTCTTCATCCGAACCGGCAAGCGCCTTCCGATCACCCAGACCGAGCTGCGGCTGGTGTTCAAGCATCCCCCCAAGCTCGGATTCGGGCTCCTGGATCGCCGGCCCGAGGAGAACCAGCTCGTGGTTCGGCTGGACCCGACGACCGGCATCCGGCTCACCGTCGAGGCACACCGGGCCGACCAGGAGGGCTCCGCACCCGTGCATCTGGACATGGAGTTCGCCCTGGAGGGCGGGGAGGGCCCCACGCCGTACGAGGTACTCCTGGATGCCGCCCTGAGGGGCGACAGCACACGGTTCACCCGACAGGACGGGGTCGAGGAGACCTGGCGCGTCTTCCAGCCGCTGCTGGATTCGCCCCCGCCGGTGCACACGTACGCGCAGGGCTCCTGGGGCCCCGCCGAAGCAGACGGGCTCGTCGAGGGCTTCGGCAGGTGGCACGAACCGTGGATGAGCCAGTGAGCGAGCGCGCAGACAACACGCCCGGCCGCGGCGCGCAGAGCGCGGCGACGCCGTCGCCCTTCCCGCCGATCGCCGACTACGCCTTCCTGTCCGACTGTCACACCGGCGCCCTGATCGCGCCGGACGGCGCGGTGGACTGGCTTTGCGTCCCGCGGTTCGACTCGCCGAGCATCTTCGGCAGCCTGCTCGACCGTCAGGCGGGGTCGTTCCGGTTCGGTCCGTTCGGCATCAACGTGCCGACGCAGATCGCCTACGAGCCGGGGACCAACGTCCTGGTCACCACATGGAGAACCCCCGGCGGATGGTTGGTGGTGCGCGATGCACTGACGCTCGGGTCTCGTCAGGGGGACGATCTGGTCACTCCGCACACACGACCACCCGCCGACGACGACGCCGATCACATGCTGGTTCGAACGGCCGTGTGCCTGGATGGGCAGGTCGAGATCGAGCTCGTGTGCGAGCCGATCTTCGACTACGGGCAGGTTCCGGCGACGTGGAGCCTCGGGGACGGAAACGCCGGGATCGCCGACGCGACGGGCGGCGATCAGATGTTCCGGCTGGGGACCGACCTGTCGCTGGGCATCGAAGGCGACCGCGTGCGGGCCCGTCACGTGCTGAACGCCGGCGACCGCGCGCACTGCGCGCTGTCGTGGGCCCACGAGCTGGAGACTCCGAGCGATGTCGACGACGCCGAGGCCCGGATAGCGGCGACGGTTCGGTTCTGGCGGGCCTGGCTCGGGCGCGCGCGTGTCCCGGACCATCGATGGCGGGAACCGATCCAGCGCTCCGCGCTGGCGATCAAGGGTCTCACGTACATGCCGACCGGGGCGACGGTGGCGGCGCTGACGACGTCGCTGCCCGAGACCCCGGGCGGGGAACGCAACTGGGACTATCGGTTCACCTGGGTCCGGGATTCGACGTTCACCCTTCAGGCGCTGCACTTCCTCAACCTCGATTGGGAAGCGGAGGAGTTCATGCAGTTCGTGGCCGACCTGGAGCCGAATACGGACGGCGGGTTGCAGATCATGTACGGGATCGACGGCCGCCGTGACCTGACCGAATCGACTCGAGACGAGCTTTCCGGGTACGCCGGCGCCCATCCAGTCCGGATCGGGAACGGGGCGTTCGATCAGCGGCAGAACGACGTCTTCGGCGCGGCGCTGGACTCGATCCTCCTGCACACGCGCCGGAGCCAGCGGTTACCGCGTCGTCTGTGGCCGATCGTGCAGACCCAGGCAGCGTGCGCCACCAAGATCTGGCAGGAGCCCGATCAGGGGATCTGGGAGGCGCGCGGGAAGCCACAGCACTACGTCTCCTCCAAACTGATGTGTTGGGTAGCCCTGGATCGCGCGGCCAAGCTTGCCGCGATCGGGGGGGATGACGGACTTCGAGAGACCTGGCAGGCCACCGCGGACGAGATCAGGGCCGACATCCTCAAACACGGCGTGGACGATCGCGGTGTCCTGCGCCAGCACTACGACACCGACGCGCTCGACGCGTCCGTGCTCCTTGCGGCGTTGTTCGGCTTCCTTCCGACCGAGGACGATCGGCTGCGCTCAACGGTGCTCGCGATCGCCGACGAGCTCACCGAGAACGGCTACGTGCTCCGGTACAAGACGGACGAGACCGACGACGGCCTGTCGGGGAAGGAGGGAACGTTCCTGATCTGTTCGTTCTGGCTCGTTTCCGCCCTGGCCATCATCCGCGAATGGCAGCGCGCCCGGGACCTGATGGAGCGCCTGCTTCGCATCGCCTCCCCCCTGGGCCTGTTCGCTGAGGAGTTCGACGTCGACACCGGACGGCACCTGGGCAACTTCCCACAGGCGTTCTCGCACCTGGCTCTGATCGAGGCCGCCGGCAGGATCATCCTGGCAGAGCGTGTGGAGGAGATCTCATGAGCGACTACGACGTGATCATCATCGGCACCGGGGCCGGCGGTGGGACCCTCGCCCGACACCTGGCCGCCTCCGGCAAGCGCATCCTCCTGCTCGAGCGCGGGGGTTGGCTCGCCCGCGAGCCTCAGAACTGGAGCACG
>JBKPRY010000115.1:0-9402 GCA_046734755.1 Actinomycetota bacterium
CCCTGGCCTCCAGGATCTCGGGGCCCCGCTCGAAGAGGTGATCCCGCAGGTTCATGACCAGGAGCTTGGGCGAGAGCGGCTTGCCCGTGTTCCACGCCGGGCACGCTCCCTGACAGCGACCGCACTCGGTGCACGCATACAGGTCAAGGGTCTGCTTCCACGTGAGATCCGTGATCGTGGCCGCGCCGAGGTGCAGGTCGTCCGTCTCGGCGCTCTCGAGATCGATCCGGAGCGGGGTCAGGGCGCCCCGGGGTCGCGTGCTCGCGAAGTACACGTTGATCGCGCTCGTGGCGATGTGCAGGTGCTTCGAGTACCCCAGGTACACGAGGAACCCGAGGATGATCACGATGTGGACCCATTGGAGGGTCCACATCGAGGCCCGCAGCCACCCCTCGGACATCCAGGTGAACAGCGACGACGCGGCCGTGGACACCGGCGTCCACCACCAGTCCGGCGCGTACCCCACGGCGATCCGTGCGCCCCGCGCGAGGAACAGCGTGACGATGATCAGGAGGATCAGGCCGAGGATCCGGTAGGCCTCCCACCGATGGCTCCCGACGAAGCGCTCCGGGCGCTCGAACACTCGGATGCCGACCGCGATCGCGATCCCGACGAGCACGCCGGCCGCGAAGATGTCCTGGACCAGGCCGAGCCACCTCGTGCCGCCGATCAGCGGGAGCTCGAAGGTGGGGTCGACCAGTTGCCCCATGACCTCGAGGATCGTGGTGAGCAAGATCAGGAACCCCCAGAAGATCAGCGCGTGCATCAGGCCGGGGAGCGCGCGTTGGAAGAGCTTGCGCTGCCCGAGGACCTCGGTGCCCTCGCGGGCGACGCGGCGGGGGACGTCGCCGCTGCGTTCGACGGGGCGTCCGAGGCGAACCAACCGCGTGAGCAGGCGCGCCCGGCGGGCCGCGAGCCCGCCCGCGATGCCGATCAGGATCACCAGGACCGCGGCTCGAACGGGCATCGGCGCGAGCATACCCGGCCCCTCCGGACGAGCGGCTGGCGACCTCACGGTCCGGCGCCATGACGCGTACCTCCTTGCCGACCTTCGCAAGGACCACGGGCCCTCAGCTGTCGGGAATACCCTCTCCCAAGCACGAGGTTGATACACATGCGCTCAAGTTCTCTATACTGAGCGGTTGAAGATCGTCGAGCGAAGGAGGCAACCCGAATGGCACGTGCGGTGGGGATCGACCTGGGAACGACGAACTCTGTGGTCTCGGTGCTCGAGGCCGGCGAGCCCGTCGTCATCCCGAACGCCGAAGGCTCGCGCACCACCCCCTCGGTGGTGGGTTTCGCCAAGAACGGCGAGATCCTGGTGGGCGAGGTCGCGAAGCGCCAGGCCATCACGAACCCGGATCGAACGGTCCGGTCCGTGAAGCGGCACATGGGCGCGAAGGACTGGGGCCCCGACGTCGACGGCAAGAAGTGGACGCCGCAGGAGATCTCCGCGCAGATCCTCGGCAAGCTGAAGCGCGACGCCGAGGCGTACCTGGGCGACTCGGTGAACCAGGCCGTGGTCACGGTGCCCGCCTACTTCGACGACTCGCAGCGTCAGGCCACCAAGGAGGCCGGGCAGATCGCCGGGCTCGAGGTGCTCCGCATCATCAACGAGCCGACGGCCGCGGCGCTCGCATACGGGCTCGACAAGCAGCACGACCAGACGATCCTCGTGTTCGACCTGGGGGGCGGGACGTTCGACGTCTCGCTGCTGGAGATCGGCGAGGGCGTGTTCGAGGTCAAGTCCACCCACGGCGACACCCAACTGGGCGGCGACGACTGGGACCAGCGCGTGATCGACTGGATGGTCAAGGAGTTCAAGAACAACTACGGGATCGACCTCGGGGCCGACCGCATGGCGCTCCAGCGCCTCAAGGAGGCCGCCGAGAAGGCGAAGATCGAGCTCTCGCAGGTGAGCGAGGCCACGATCAACCTGCCGTTCGTCTCGGCCGGCGCCGACGGCCCGCTGCACCTGGAGATGAAGCTCACGCGCAGCGAGTTCGAGCGCATGACCGAGGACCTGGTCCAGCGCACGCGCGAGCCCTTCGAACTCGCGGTGAAGGACTGGGGCAAGAGCGTCGAGTCGATCGACCACATCATCCTGGTCGGCGGGTCCACGCGGATGCCGATGATCCAGGAACTGGTCAGGGAGCTCACCGGTGGTAAGGAGCCGCACAAGGGCGTGAACCCGGACGAGGTCGTGGCCGTCGGCGCCGCGATCCAGGCCGGCGTCCTCAAGGGCGACGTGAAGGACATCCTGCTCCTGGACGTGACGCCCCTGACGCTCGGCGTCGAGACCAAGGGTGGCATCTTCACCCGCCTGATCGAGCGCAACACGACGATCCCGACCCGCAAGTCGGAGATCTTCACGACGGCCGACGACAACCAGACCAACGTCGAGATCCACGTCCTGCAGGGCGAGGCCGAGACCGTCTACTCGCCGGGGGTGCGCTCCCTCGGCAAGTTCATGCTGACCGGGCTCCCGCCCGCACCGCGCGGGATGCCGCAGATCGAGGTCGCTTTCGACATCGATGCCAACGGCATCGTCAATGTGTCCGCCAAGGACATGGCCACCGGTAAGGAGCAGGCGATGACGATCACCGGCGGCACCGCCCTGTCCAAGGAGGACATCGACCGGATGGTCCAGGACGCGGAGAAGTTCGCGGCCGAGGACCACACCCGTCGAGAGGCCGCCGAGGCGCGCAACCAGGCCGACCAGCTCACATACCAGGTCGACCGTTCGATCGAGGAATGGGGCGACAAGGTGCCCGAGCCCGACCGGGAGGAGCTCAAGAAGCTCAACGAGGAGCTGAAGGAGTCCCTCAAGGGCGAGGACGTCGACAAGATCAAGGCCGGGACCGATGCCGTCATGCAGACGTTCCAGCGGATCGGCCAGGCCATGTACCAGCAGACGCCGGAGGGACAGCAGACCGCGGCCGCCGCGGCCGGCGGCGCGCCGGGCGCAGAGCCCGAGGGCGAGAACGACGTGGTGGAAGGCGAGATCGTGGACGAAGGAGGAGAGCGATGAGGGATCGCATCATGCTGTGGGGAGACCAGCTGCCCGACATCCGGTTGTTCGACGACCGGTTCGACCGCCTGATCGAGCGCGCGTTCGGCCGGGACCGACAGGCTCCGTGGATGCCCGCGATGGACGTCTACGAGACCGACGACGAGGTGGTCGTGACGGTCGACCTGCCGGGTCTGTCCGCCGAGGACGTCGACGTGTCCGTTGAGGATTCGACGCTGACCGTCAGCGGCTCTCGGGAGTCCTCCTCAGAGGTCGAGGAGGAGAGGTACCACCGGATCGAGCGCAGGCACGGCGCCTTCAGCCGGACCGTCACCCTGCCGCCGCAGGTGGACACGTCCAAGGTGGACGCGCGCTTCGAGGACGGCGTTCTCACGGTCGACGTGCCCAAGATCGAGAGGGTCAAGCCGAAGAAGATCCAGATCACGAACGGCCGAACCAGGGCCGATCGAACCAAGGCGGACGCGTGACCGAGCGCGACGAGCGCGACGAGCGCGACGAATCGCGACCGAAGGTCCGTGTCGTGGACAAGCGGCGGTACCGCGATGGCGGCCCGGCGGAGGCCGAGGCCGCGCCGGCCGGGGAGCCGAGCGGTACCCCGCGGTCGGGAGCGTCGGCCGGCGGACCGGACGAGCTCACGCAGGCCCGGGCCGAGGCCGCCGAGTACCGCGATCATCTCCAGCGCCTGCAGGCGGAGTTCGAGAACTACCGCAAGCGTATGACGCGATCCCAGGAGCGGCTCGTGGACGCCGAGGTCCAGCGGCTCGTCCAGGGGCTCCTGGAGGTGTTGGACGAGTTCGACCTCGCATTGATCGCGGCCGGGCGCCAACCGGACTTCGAGGCGTTCCGCAAGGGCGTCGAGCTCGTGTACGCGAAGCTCGCCGAGACGCTGCGGGCCGAGGGCTTGGAGAGGATCGACGCCCAGGACAAGGCGTTCGATCCTAACGAGCACGAGGCCCTGATGCAGACCGGCGACGGCGAGGGCGATCCGCACGTCGCGGAGATCTTCCGGCAGGGGTACAAGCTGCGCGGCACGGTGATTCGTCCGGCGAGCGTCCGCGTCGAGCGGACCTAGGTCGGGGGCGGCCGTGAACGGCGACGTCCGACGGGAGTGGTTCGAGAAGGACTACTACAAGGTGCTTGGCGTGGCGAAGAACGCCACCGCGGCCGAGATCAAGAAGGCGTATCGCAAGCTGGCCCAGCAGAATCACCCCGACACCAACCCCGGGAACGAGGACGCGGAGGATCGGTTCAAGGAGATCTCGGCCGCACACGACGTGCTCGGCGACGAGGAGAAGCGCAAGCAGTACGACCAGGTGCGCGACATGGCGTCCTCCGGGTTCGGGGCTGGCGGGTTCCCGGGCGGCGGCGGTGCACCGGGCGGATTCCCCGGTGGCTTCCCCGGCGGCGTGCGATTCGAGGACCTGGGTGACCTCGGTGACCTGTTCGGCGGGCTGTTCGGTGGGGCGGGTCGCGGCGGGGGTGCTGCGCGAGCGTCACGCGGCACCGATCTCGAGACCACCGCGACGGTCACGTTCGACGACGCGATGCGGGGAACGATCGTGCCGGTCAGGATCCAGGGGCCCGCCCCCTGTGAGACCTGTCACGGCAGCGGCGCGGCGCCAGGAACGAGCCCGACGACCTGTCCCCGGTGCGGGGGTTCGGGCGCCATCGCCGTGAACCAGGGACCGTTCCAGATGAGTCAGACCTGCCCCGTGTGCTACGGCTCGGGCCGCGTCGTCGAAACGCCGTGCCCGACCTGCGGCGGCAGCGGCAGCCGGCGACGCACGCGGACCTTCCAGGTGAAGATCCCCGCCGGCGTCCAGGACGGCGCCCGGATCCGGCTCGCGGGTCGGGGGGAGCCCGGCCAGGCGGGTGGGCAGCCCGGCGACCTGTTCGTGCGGGTCCGGGTGCAGCCGCACGCCTTCTTCGGGCGGGCCGGTCACGACCTGACGCTCGAGTTGCCCGTTACCTATCCTGAGGCGGCCCTGGGCGCGGACGTCCGCGTCCCGACCCTGAACGGGCCGGTCACCATGAAGGTCCCCGCCGGCACGCCCAACGGCAAGACGTTCCGTCTCAAGGGGAAGGGCGCTCCCAAGCGCGGAGGGCACGGCGACCTGCTCGTGACCACCCGGGTCGAGGTGCCGCGGAAACTCTCCCGGTCGGAGAAGGATCTGCTCAAGCAGCTGCGCGAGAACGAGAAGGAGTCGCCCCGTCGGCGACTTGGTGTGGCGTGAGGAGGCCATCGTCGTGAGCGAGACACGCGGTCGAAGGTCCGAACGGCGGACCGATGCTGCGGAGGAGCGGGCCGTCTACATCATCAGCGTGGCGGCCGAGCTCTCGGGCGTACATCCGCAGACGCTGCGGATGTATGAACGCCGGGGTCTCCTCGCGCCCAAGCGCACCTCGGGCAACACGCGTCGCTATTCCGAGCGCGACATCGCGCGGATCCAGATGATCCAGGAGCTGACGCAGCGCGACGGCGTCAGCCTTGCCGGAGTGAAGCTGTTCATCGAGATGCGGGAGCAGCTGGCCGAGATGCGCAAGCGCACCCAGCAGCTGGAACGCGAGCTGCTCGAGCAGATGCGCCGCCGAAGCCCCGGAGCTGAGATCGTCCCGCTGCGCAGCCTGCGGACGTACGTATGGGAGCCGGAGGACGAGGAGAAGGACGCCGTCACGTGATCGAGCTCCGCGGCGACGGGGTGATCCTCCGCGGGTTCCTGCCCGACGAGGTCGGCATCGCGCTCGAGCGGATGCAGTCCGTGCCGGCGTCCGATCTCGACGCGGAGGAGCGGCGCGAGCGGCGCGAGCGGATCGAGCGTTCGGGCGAGCGGGTCGAGTGGGAGATCATCCTCGCGATCGAGGCCGACGGGCGGCTGGTCGGCCACGTCCAGGCGCGGTGCCCCCGCTTCGCGCTGCCGCGCGGGGTATGGGAGCTCGGTATCGAGCTGTGGGACGACGCCGACCGCGGCCGCGGGCTCGGACGGCAGACGGTCGCGTTGCTCTCGTCGTACCTGTTCGACCGCGAGGACGCGATCCGCGTGCAGGCCACGACGGACGTGGACAACGCGGCGATGCGCGGCGTGCTCGAACGCCTGGGCTTCGGCTTCGAGGGGGTGTTGCGGGGCTTCATGCCGGACGCCGGCGGGCCGCCGCGCGACTACGCGATGTACGGCCTGACGCAGGCCGCATGGGAGAGGAACGGCCCGGAGAACGGCCAGGAGAACTGATGGATGCCAACAAGCTGACGATGAAGTCCCAGGCCGCGCTTGAGGCGGCTCGGCAGCAGGCCGTGGCCCGTAGCCACCAGACGATCGAGCCCGAGCACCTGCTGCTCGCCCTGCTCTCCGATCCCGAGGGGATCGTCTACCCGGTGCTCCACGCGATGGGCGTTGCGCCCAAGCCGCTGCGCGACCAGGCGGACGCGGCGCTCGACCGCCTGCCGAAGGTCTACGCACAGGGCGGGGAGGCCCGGCTCGGGCCGGCGCTCGGGACGGCGCTCGACGCCGCGTTCCGCGAGGCCGAGGTGATGGGCGACGACTACGTCTCGACCGAGCACCTGTTGCTCGGGCTGCTCGAGGGGACCTCGGGCGCGGCGCGGATCCTCCGCGAGGCCGGCATCGAGCGCGATGCGCTCCTGGCCGCGCTCGCGCAGGTGCGCGGCCGCCGGCGCGTCACCGACCCGAACCCCGAGGACAAGGTCCAGGTGCTCGAGCGCTACGGGCGCGATCTCACCGAGCTCGCCCGCAAGGGCTCGCTCGACCCCGTGATCGGTCGCGACGACGAGATCCGCCGCGTGATCCAGGTGCTGTCGCGACGCACCAAGAACAACCCGGTCCTGATCGGCGAACCCGGCGTCGGCAAGACGGCCATCGTCGAGGGGCTCGCGCAGCGGATCGTCTCGGGCGACGTCCCCGAGTCGCTGAAGGACAAGCGCGTCGTGGCGCTCGACCTCGGCGCGATGGTCGCGGGCTCGAAGTACCGGGGCGAGTTCGAAGAGCGCCTCAAGGCCGTCCTGCAGGAGATCGCCGAGTCCGAGGGACAGGTCGTCACGTTCATCGACGAGCTGCACACGATCGTCGGGGCAGGCGCGGCCGAGGGCGCGATGGACGCCGGCAACATGCTCAAGCCGATGCTCGCGCGCGGCGAGCTGCGCGCGATCGGCGCGACCACGCTCGACGAGTACCGCGAGCACATCGAGAAGGATCCAGCGCTCGAGCGCCGCTTCCAGCCCGTGCTGGTCGGCGAGCCGAGCGTCGAGGACACGATCGCGATCCTCCGTGGGCTGAAGGAGCGCTACGAGGTGCACCACGGCGTGCGTATCCAGGACCCCGCGCTGGTTGCGGCGGCGGTGCTGAGCGATCGGTACGTCAGCGGCCGATTCCTGCCGGACAAGGCGATTGACCTGGTCGACGAGGCCGCGAGCCGCCTGCGGATGGAGATCGACTCGGTCCCGATCGAGATCGACGAGGTCGAGCGGCGGATCGTGCAGCTCGAGATCGAGCGCGCGGCCCTTCGCAAGGAGACAGACGCGGCGTCGAAGGAGCGGCTCGACAAGCTCGAGCAGGAGCTCGCCGACCTGCAAGAGCGATCGGCCGCGATGCGCGGGCACTGGGATCTGGAGAAGCAGCGGATCGACCGGATCCGCGCGCTGAAGGGCGAGATCGAGGCGGCGCGCGGCGAGTTCGACCGCGCGGAGCGCGACGGCGAGCTCGAGCGGGCGGCCGAGCTGCGGTTCGGCACACTCGTGCAGCTGGAGAAGGACCTCGAGCAGGAGAACGCCGGGCTGGAGGAGGTCCAGCGCGAGCAGAAGATGCTGAACGAGGAGGTCACGGAGGAGGACGTCGCGCAGGTGGTCTCGGTGTGGACCGGCATCCCCGTCGCCCGCCTGATGGAGGGCGAGATGGCCAAGCTCCTGCACCTGGAGGAGGCGCTGCATCGCCGAGTCGTCGGACAGGACGAGGCAGTCTCCGCCGTCGCGAACGCGATCCGGCGCTCGCGAGCCGGACTCTCGGATCCGATGCGGCCGATCGGCTCGTTCCTGTTCCTGGGCCCGACCGGGGTGGGCAAGACCGAGCTCGCCCGCGCCCTCGCCGAGTACCTGTTCGACGACGAGCGCGCCATGGTCCGGATCGACATGAGCGAGTATCAGGAGCGCCACACCGTGTCGCGCCTGGTCGGCGCGCCGCCCGGCTACGTCGGGTTCGAGGAAGGCGGCCAGCTCACCGAGGCCGTCCGCAGACGCCCCTATTCCGTCCTGCTGCTCGACGAGATCGAGAAGGCGCACACCGATGTCTTCAACGTCCTGTTGCAGCTGCTCGAGGACGGGCGTCTGACCGACGGGCACGGGCGAACGGTCGACTTCCGCAACGCGGTGGTGATCATGACCTCCAACCTCGGCGGCGCGATCTTCCGGGAGACCCAGATCTCGGCCGACAAGCGCCGCGAGGCCGTCCTGGAGGACGTGCAGGGGTTCTTCCGTCCGGAGTTCGTGAACCGGATCGATGAGATCGTCGTGTTCGAGCCGCTCACGCCGGAACAGATCGGAGCGATCGTGGACATCCAGATCCGTCTGCTCGCGGAACGCCTCGCCGAACGATCGCTGGGACTCGAGCTCACCGACCGTGCCCGCGAACTCATCGCGGCGCGTGGCTACGATCCCGCGTTCGGAGCGCGGCCGCTGAAGCGGCTCATCCAGCGCGAGATCCAGGACCCACTCGCGGTCAAGCTGCTCTCCGGCGAGATCGGCGAGGGCGACGGGGTGCTCGTGGACGCCGATGGCGAGTCCCTGACGATCGGGGCCGTCTCCCGCGAGCCCGTCAGCGCCGAGCCCGCCTGATCTCTCGGGTCGTCGCCGTGCGAGCGAGGGGCTAGGCTTCCCGTCGACCTCTGCAGAAGGGATCGACCGTGGGTTGGACCATCGCGATCATCGGCGGGATCGTCCTGCTGATCCTGATCTTCGGCGTCGTCGCGTACAACCGATTCGTTTCCCAGCGACAGCTGATCAAGGACGCGTGGGCGAACATCGACACCGAGCTGCGCCGCCGGTATGACCTGATCCCCAACCTCGTCGAGACGGTCCGAGGCTATGCCTCGCACGAGCGCACGGTGTTCGAGAACGTGACGCGCGCCCGCGCGGCGGCCGCCTCCGCGACGGGCTCGCCGGGGGCACAGGCCGCCGCCGAGGGGCCGCTCGTCGCCGCGCTGCGACAGCTGTTCGCCGTGGTCGAGAACTACCCCGAACTGAAGGCCAATCAGAACTTCCTCGCGCTCCAACAGGAGCTCGCCAACACCGAGGATCGCCTGCAGACGTCGCGCCGCTTCTACAACGCCAACGTTCGCGACTACAACCAGCGGGTCAAGCAGTTCCCGTC
>JBKPRY010000116.1:0-1494 GCA_046734755.1 Actinomycetota bacterium
CGTCGAATACGGCGGCGACGAGTCCACCGATGCGGTCATCCGTGGCGTGGACGCGGACATCGTCGGCGTGCTCGAGTCGTACAACCGCCTGCCCGAGATCGCCGCGAACACCGGGTACCCGTACTACAACGTGAGCCTGCAACTCCTGTCGAAGTACCCCATCCACGAACCGTCGGGCGCCGAGGGTCGCTACGCGCTCATCGAGGTCCGGCCGGGTGAGGTCGTCGCGTTCTTCAACATCCATCTCGACTACGTGAAGTACGGGCCGAAGCTCCTGAGCCACGGGGCCTCGGTCGACGAGGTGCTCGCGTCGGAGGACGAGGTGCGCACGTCGGTCCTGGACGAGCCTCTCCGGCTCATGGGCGACCTGATCGCGCGGGGGTACCCCGTGTTCTTCACGGGCGACCACAACGAACCCTCGAGCCTCGACTGGACCGAGGCGATGGCCGCCGCCCGACCCGACGTCGACGAGGCGGTCGCCTGGCCGGTGAGCGAGGCGATCCTGGGCCTCGGCTTCCGCGACACGTACCGTGACATCCATCCCAACCCCGTCCAAGCTCCCGGTATCACGCACGAGGGTGCGGGCGACCGCATCGACTACGTGTACGCCGCGGGTCCGTCGGTCACGCTCGATAGCCGGCTCGTCGGGGAGGAGGGTGGCGACGGCGTCGAGCTCGGGTTCGACCCGTGGACCTCGGATCACCGGGCCGTCGTCTCGACGTTCAACGTCACGCCGGTCCCGATGCCGGTCATGGTCTCCGTGAGCGAGGCGCTGTTGACCAGGGGCGACCCGCTCAGGGTCGCGTTCCGATCGTCCGGTCCCGACGGCACGGTCGCGATCGTGCCGTCCGAGGGGGACACGGGGTCGCCGGTGGTGACCGAGGACGTCTCGAGGAGCTCCGGCGCGTTCGACGTCGACACGGCGGGGCTCGACCCCGGCGGGTACGACGCGGTCCTGTCCGGCCGCGACGGTGCCGAGCTCGCGCGGGTCGCGTTCTGGGTCCGGGACCCGAACGCCCAGATCGAGGTCTCGACCGACCGCCCGAACTACGAGGTGGGGGAGCCCATCGTCGTGAGCTGGACCGATGGCCCCGCCAACCGATGGGACTGGATCGGGGTCTACCGGGCGGACAAGGCCGACCCGAAGGTGGATTACTACCTGATCTGGAACTACGTCGGCCTGCACGCGGCGGGCACGGTTCCGCCCTCGGTCGCCGGATCCATGACGCTGGACGAGAGCGCCATGGGGAACCCCTGGCCGCTGCCGCCGGGGCGGTACGTCGTGCACTACCTCGTGACCGACCGGTACCGCTCGATCGGCAGCGCCACCTTCGAGGTCGACGGGTAGGGGCACCGATCTTTGACGGTCACGCGAAACCGCAGGTAGCATGGGCCGTCGGCCGCTCCGGCCGGCATCTTTCATGTGATGAAGACCTACTCGCCCAAGCCGCGTGACATCGAGCGCCGCTGGTACGTCCTGGACGCCAGCGGGGC
>JBKPRY010000117.1:0-9734 GCA_046734755.1 Actinomycetota bacterium
GAGGAGAGGGCGTCCACCACGTGCTCCTCGAGATAGGAGAGGTAGCGGTACAGCTCGTAGGCGCGCTCGATCTCGGGATCGCCGGCGAAATCCGCGGCCGTCGCCTCCTCGGTGACGGCGAGCCGGACGCCGAGCACCAGCCGGACGTCGTTCAGCGCGGCGAGCCACGCGAGCAGCTCGTCCTCGGTGACGTGGTCGAACCGCAGGGTTCGCTCCATCGTGTCGATCGCCGCCAGCCGCTGCTCGAGCAACTCGTCGTGCGTGATGTGGTGGAACTCGGCCGACGCGTCCTCGGCGTCGGTGAAGGCCTTCGGATACAGCCGCTGCAGCGCCGGATCGGCGGCATCGCCGTCGACGAGCTACGCACGCATCATCTCCGGGATGGAGCCGAGGATCTCGCGCTCGGCCGTGGGGATCCGAAGATCGAACCCGCCTCGGCGCGACCGCTTGACGGGTGCTCCCCGCACGCTCAGCGGTCCTTCTGCATCGTGGCCCACAGCCCGTGCGCGTGCAGGCGCGACACGTCGAACTCACAGCGCTCGCGGGGACCGGTGGAGACGACGGCTCGACCCTTGTGGTGCACGTCCAGCATCAGCCTGGTTGCCTTCTCCCTCGGGTAGCCGAACAGCTTCTGGAACACGTACACGACGTAGGACATCAGGTTGATCGGGTCGTTCCAGACGATCACGATCCAGGGAACGTCGGGGACGACATCTTCGTCGCCCACCGGGCGTTCGGTCTCGACCGGGGCCGTTTGCGCCATGCCGTCAGGGTACGCGCACCCAATCTCCGATGGGTCCTCGCGTGCTCACCTCGCGATCGACGACCCCGCAATGTCCGAGGCCCGGCTCCGAAGACGCTTGGGGGAAGAGCCGGGCCTCGGCGCCACCCGCGCCGAGAGGCGGGGGCGTTCTAGATCGCGGTCACGACGAGCTCGGTCGAGTAGGCCGGCCCGCCCGGGACGGCGTCCGACAACGAGTTGATCCGGTGACCGGCTCCGACGTGGCCGCCGCCCGCGCCGAGATCGGCGCCGGTCCGGCGATCACCCCCACCGCGATGACTCGAGCTCTGCGCACCATGCGGTGGCCCCCTTCGAGTGTGCGAGTCTCCCGAAAGGAATCGGCACCGGGGGCCTCGAAACTTGAAGGCGGAGGCGGGGGGATCGGGTCTGGCATCATGCGCGGATGCCCGAGGCGTACCGCTCCCCGCTCGCGCGCGATGCCAACGAGGGGCTCGTCGCCCTCGTGACCGGCGGCGGGACGGGTCTGGGCCGGGCGATCGCGCGCGAGTACGCGCGCACGGGTGCGGGCGTCGCGATCGCCGGCAGGCGGGCCGAACCGCTCGATGAGGTCGCCTCCGAGCTCACGGCGGCCGGCGCTCAGGTCGTGTCGGTGCCAGGGGCCGACATCCGCGAACCCGATCACGTGGCCTCGCTCGTCGAGACGGTCCTGGACCGGTTCGGCAGGATCGACGTGCTGGTGAACAATGCGGGCGGCCAGTTCGTCGCGACGCCCGAACAGATCTCCGCCAAGGGCTGGCGGGCGGTGCATCGCCTCAACGTCGACGCGGTCTGGGACCTGACCCGGACCGTCGCCGAGCGCTCGATGATCCAAGGTGGCGGCGGGCTCGTCGTGTTCATCGGGTTCAGCCCCCGCCGGGGTATCCCGTTGATGGTGCACGCATCCGCCGCTCGGGCCGCCCTGGAGAACCTGGCGAGCGGGCTCGCGATCGAGTGGAGCCGCCACCGGATCCGCGCGGTGTGCGTCGCCACGGGGGCGATCGACACGGACGCGTTCCGCGCCTACGGCGACGACTTCGTCGGGGAGGCGATACGCACGGCGCCGCTGGGTCGCATCGCGTCGCCCGAGGAGGTGGCCAGCGTGATCGCGTTCCTCTCGACCTCCGGCGGCGCGTACATCACCGGCACCACGATCGTCGTCGACGGCGGCAACGACGCGTGGGGGCTCGGCTTCCCGCCGCCGCAGCCCGGTCAGTCGTAGACGATCACCGAACGAGCCTCGTCCCCGGCCTCGAACCGGGCCAGCGCGTCGTGGATGCCCTCCAGGCCGATCGTTCGGGCGATCATCGGTTCGAGTCGCAGCTCGCCGAACGTGAGCAGGTGCGCGAGCAGCGGCAGGTCGCGCGGCGGCACCACGCTGCCGTACCAGGAACCGACGACCATGAGCTCCTCGGTCGTGGTGCGGAGCGCGTCCAGCGGCGCGCGAGCATCCGGCGCGGCCATCCCGACCAGGACGGTCGTCCCACCGGGCGCGACCGCGCGCATCGCCTGTTCGATGGTCTCGGAGCGCCCCAAGCACTCGATGGCATGGTCGAACCCGTCCGGGACGGGTTCGCGACCCGCGAGCACCGTCTCGGTGGCGCCGAGCTCCTTGGCGATGTCGAGCTTGGGCTCCACGACGTCGACCGCGACGATCGGCGAGGCACCCGCGATCCGCGCACCCTGGATCGCCGAGAGCCCCACGCCGCCGCAGCCGATGACGAGGACCGACTCGCCCGGGCGCACCTTCGCGGTATTCAGCACCGCGCCGACGCCGGTCATGACCGCGCACCCGAGGAGGGCGACCTGCTCGAGCGGCAGGGACGGGTCGACGGGAAACACGGTGTTCGCCGGTACCACCGAGCGCTCGGCGAATGAGGAAGGGACGTTGTGGTGGATCCGTGTCCCGGCGTGCGAGAAGCGGGTCGTCCCGTCGGCCAGGAACCCCTCGTCGAAGACCGCCAGCCGTTCGCAGACCACCGGACGTCCGGCCGTGCACCGGCGGCACGAGCCGCAGTACGGCAACCACGAGCAGACGACGTGGTCGCCGGGCTTCACGCCCGTGACGCCCTCCCCGAGCTCCTCGACCACAGCAGAGCCCTCGTGGCCGAGCACGATCGGCATCGCGTGCCGGTGGATGCCGTGCACCGAGTGGTAGTCCGAGCGGCACACGCCCGAGGCGGCCATCCGGATCGCGACCTCCCCGGGCTTCGGCGGATCGAGCTCGAGCTCCTCGACCCGCAGGTCCTCCACCGCCCAGAGCACCGCCGCGCGCATACCCGGAGTATCGCGCGCGCGGCCCGCCAACCGCCGGCGCCGCCTGTCTCAGGCCGAGGCTTCGACCTTCTGCTTCAGGTTCCCGAGCGAGGCCATAGCGTCTCCTCGGGAATGGCCGGTGGTTCAGCATGGACTTACGTAAGCGTCGACTGAAGGTCTGGCAGGACTGGTGGCTCCATCAACGCAGATGCCGTGACCGCGAGAACGCATCCCGGCGGGCGGGATTGGGTAAGCAACTCGAGGAACCGTTCCGGAACCGATCCGAAGCGAAGGAGGTCGTCATGGATGCATGGGTCTGGATCGTGATCGCCGTGGTCGCGGTGGCGGTCATCGCGATCGTCGCGATCGTCGTTATGCAGCAACGCCGGCGAAGGGAGCTCCGCGAGAGCTTCGGCGCCGAGTACGAGCGGGCGGTCGCACGCGAGGGCGACGTCCGCAAGGGCGAGTCCGAACTGATGGCAAGGCGCGAGCGGCGAGCCGAGTTCGACATCCGGCCGCTCTCACCCCAATCCAGGACCGCCTACGCGCGGAGCTGGGAGGAGACGCAGGCTCGCTTCGTCGACGACCCAGCGACCGCGCTGGCGCAGGCGGACGCCCTCATCATCGCGGTGATGGGGGAACGCGGGTACCCGATGGACGACTTCGACCGGCGGGCGGAGGACATCTCCGTCGACCACCCGGACGTCGTGCAGCACTACCGAGCCGCGCATGACATCTCGGTCCGGCTCGAAGACCCGAACGCGTCGGCGAGTTCGACCCGCGTCTCGACCGAGGACCTGCGTCAGGGTCTGGTCCACTACCGCGCGCTCTTCCAGGAGCTTCTGGAGACCGACGAGGACGAACCGGCGCGCGATCACGCGACCGGCTGAACCACGAGCGGAGCGCCGTCGCCGCGGTTTGCGATGCTGGCGCCGTGGCGCGGCGCTTCGTGTTCCATCTGGATCTCGACGAGTTCATCGCCGCCGTCGAACGGCTCAGGCGCCCCGAGCTCGAGGGCAAGCCGATCGTCGTCGGCGGCGACGGCGATCCGAGCAAGCGCGGGGTGGTCTCGACCGCGAGCTACGAGGCGCGGGCGTTCGGGATCCGGAGCGCGATGCCGCTTCGGACGGCCTACAAGCGCAACCCGGAGGCGATCTTCCTCCCGGTCGACTCAGGCGCGTACCTCGCCGCCAGCCGCGAGGTCATGGACACGCTCCGCACGTTCGACGCGGAGGTCGAGGTCGCGGGGTGGGACGAGGCCTTCCTGGCCGTCACGACGGACGATCCCGAGACGTTCGCGACGCACATTCAGGAGCGTGTGCTCGAACGCACGCGCCTGTGGTGCACGATCGGGATCGGTGACAACCGGCTGCAGGCCAAGCTCGCGAGCGGGTTCGGCAAGCCGCGCGGCGTGTTCGTGCTCACGTCAGACCGATGGGACGAGTCCATGCACGGCCTCGCCACCACCGAGCTGTGGGGCATCGGATCCAAGACCGCCGCCAAGCTCGCCGAGCTGGGGATCCGCACCGTGGGCCAGCTCGCGACCGCGGACGAGGGCGCGCTCGCCGAACGCTTCGGCCCGTCGACGGGGCCGTGGCTCGCGAGCCTCGGACGCGGCGAGGGTTCGGCGAGCGTGCATCCCGAGGGATGGACCGCCAAGGGTCGGAGCCGGGAGCACACGTTCCAGCGCGACCTCACGGATCCGGACGAGGTCGGAGCCGAGGTTGCCCGGACTGCGCGCGAGGTCGCGAGCGATCTCCGCAGGGACGTGCGGCTCGCCGCACGTGTGGTGGTCAAGGTGCGGTTCGCGCCGTTCTTCACCAGCACCCACGGCGTGACGCTCGCCGAGCCCACGGCCGACGCCGACCTGGTGGCCGAGGCCGCCGCTCGGGCGCTCGATCGGTTCGAACTGGACCGACCGGTCCGCCTCGTCGGGGTCCGAGCGGAGATGACGCCTCCGGTGGTACAAGACGGCGCATGAGCGTCCAGTACCACCTCAAGCTCGCGCCGGGCGACGTCGCGCCGTACGTCCTGCTCCCCGGCGACCCCGGCAGGGTCCCGCTCGTCGCCAGCATGTGGGACGAGTCGCGCGAGGTCGCGAGCAACCGCGAGTACGTGACGTTCACGGGCACGTACCGGGGCGTGCCGATCTCCTGCACGTCGACCGGGATCGGCTGTCCCTCCACGGCGATCGCGATGGAGGAGCTCGCGCGCGTGGGCGCGACCACGTTCGTGCGCATCGGGACGTGCGGCACGTTTCAGGACCGGGTGCGCAACGGCGACATGGCGATCTTCGACTCGGCGGCGCGCTACGACGGCGCATCCAGGCTCTACGCACCGCTCGAGTTCCCGGCCGTCGCCGACCACGAGATCGTGGCGGCCTCGATCACCGCCGGGGAGTCGCTCGGCTACCCGTTCCACGTGGGCACGACGCGCTCGGCCGATACCTTCTACGCGATGCACCCGCGGCCCGGGTCATCGTTCAACGAGTACTGGCAGTCGAACTGGCGCGAACACTTCGAGGACCTGAAGCGGATGAACGTCGTCGCCGCCGAGATGGAGGCAAGCGTGATCTTCGTGCTCGCGCGCATCTGGGGGCTGCGCGCCGGCGGGATCGCGGTCGTGCTGGACAACGTGCTCCGTGTCTCGGGTGCCTCGGGCGAGTTCGACCCGCAAGACCAGTTCGAGCACGGGGGCGACGAGATCGAGCGGCTCGCCCGCATGGGATCGGAGATCGTCCGCATCGTGGCCGAGCGGGACACGGCGCGAGTCCCCCACACGTGAAGCCGACGTGAACCCGCAGTACCACGTGAAGCTCGCCCCCGGCGACGTGGCGCCGTACGTCCTGCTGCCCGGTGACCCGGGTCGAGTCCCAATCGTCGCGTCGTATTGGGACGAGGCCCGCGAGGTCGCGCGCAACCGCGAGTACGTGACCTACACCGGCACGTACCGGGGCGCGCCGATCTCGTGCACCTCGACCGGGATCGGGGCGGCGTCCACGGCGATCGCCCTCGAGGAGCTCGCGCGGGTAGGCGCGACGACCTTCGTGCGGATCGGGACGTGCGGGTCGCTCCAGACGCGCGCCCGCGTCGGCGACCTCGCGATCTTCGACTCGGCAGAGCGCCACGACGGCGCGTCCCGCCTGTACGCGCCGCTCGAGCTCCCGGCCGCCGCCGATCACGCCGTGGTGACCGCCGCGATCGAGGCGGCCGGGAGCCTGGGCGTAACGCACCACGTCGGGACGGCGTTCACGACCGACGTCTTCTACACGCCGCAGCAGGGGGTCGCGTTCGGCGGCTACCAGCAGTCGTGGGCGCGTGAGGTCTACGAGGACGCCCGGCGTCGGAACGCCCTCGCCGCCGAGATGGAGTCCAGCGTCGTCATGGTCCTGACGCGGGTCTGGGGGCTCCGCGGCGGCGCGATGGCGGTCGTGTCCGACGACGTGTTCGAGATGGTGGACGAGGCCGGCCCGTTCGACGCCGAGACCACGTTCGATGTCGGCGCGGCGCAGATGGAACGCCTCGCGCGGGTAGGCAGCGAGACGATCCGCGTGCTCGCCGAACGCGACGGGGCGCGCCGAACGAGCTAGCCGAGCGGCTCGCGCCCCATCCGCACCCGATAGTCCTCGTTGAACGAGTAGAGGAACCGATCCTGCCGCGGGTAGACGCCCGTCGTGAACGCGCGCGAGCCCACACCGGTCTGTGCGCGCTCGCATACGTCCCAGTCCTGTTTGGAGATCAGGTCCCAGAGCTCGACGACCGGGTGCGGCTTGAAGCGCTCGGGGTCGGCGATCACCTCGGGCCGGAACAGGTACTCGGAGACGACGGTGGTGTGGGAGGGACCCCTCGGGAAGCCGAGGTAGTACATGACGCAGTCGGGGTGCAGGTTGAGCATCAGGTTCGGGAACTGGTAGGAACCGTAGTACCGGCCGAGATCCTCGGGCAGCGGTCCGGGCAGCGTCGGCAGCTCGGACCGCCCCTCGATCGTGAACGACGTCGCGCCCTCGACCATCGCGTTCCCGCCGTCACGCATCTCGTCGTCCCAGACCTCGCCGAACCGGAACAGCGGAACCACCTTGACGAGCTCCGGATGGACCGTCGGACAGTGGAGGCACTCGTTGTAGTTCTCGACGATGATCTTCCAGTTGGCCTCGACCTCGTAGACGATGCGCACGCCGATCCGGAGGTCCTGCATCGCGAAGCGCTCGAACGCGGTCATCGACTCGGTCCCCTGGGTGAGCGACTCCATCAGCGGGCGCGGCCGGTCGGCGAGGTTCACGAACACGAACCCCGCGTACTCGTCGACCGCGATCGGGTGCAGCGGGTACGAGGACCGCTCGAACAGCTCGTTCTCCCGCACGTTGGGGGTACCGATCAGGCGTCCGTCCAGATCGTACGTCCACGCGTGGTACGGGCACGTGAAGGCCTTCCGGCGGTTTCCACGGTCGTCGTCGTCGAGGAACCTCGTCCCGCGGTGCGAGCACACGTTGTAGAAGCCGTTCACACGGCCCTCCGCGTTGCGGACGACGAACACCGACTCGCCCGCCACGTCGCGCACGACGTAGTCGCCGGAGGACGCGACCTCCTCGGAGCGCCCGAACGCGACCCAGTCCCCCCACCAGATCCGCTCTCGCTCCTCGTCCCAGACCTCGAAGCTCGTGTGGTCGCGCCCGGCCAGGGTGGGACGCGGGCGCCAGTCCTGTTCGGCGGGTTGGAGCCAGAAGTCCGTGCCGATGCGTTCCTCCCCCACGGTCACTCCTCTCCGACACGATCGCAGGGCGATCCCGCCTCGCGTGCAAAGGATACGTCGGTGCACGACCACGCGGAGTCCGGAGAGCGGACCGACGGCCAACCGACCTTCGTACTAGGCTCCCCCCGTGGCGGAGACACCCGAGCAGCGCAACCTCGTCCTGATCCTCGCGCGGGCATTCGCCGCGCAGCTCGCGACGGCCGTGTTCCTGCTCGATCCCGAGGGCACGGTCATCTACTACAACGAGGCCGCCGAAAAGCTGACGAGGCGTCCATTCATCGAGGGCGCCGGCCAGACCATCGACGAGTGGATGACGCGGACCCGTCCACGCGACACCGAGGGTGTGGAGCTACCGGTCCAGGAACTCCCGCTCGGCACGACGATGTTGAAGCAGGAGCCCGCGCACGGCATCGTCATCTTCCGCACGGCCGATGGCGTCGATCGCCGGGTCGAGACCGCATCGTTCCCGCTGTTCGCCCACACAGAGGACTTCGTCGGGAGCTTCTCCATCATGTGGCCCATCGAAGAGGATCGCCGGTGAAGGGGAAGATCTGGGGCAGCCGGGGATCGATCGCCTCGCCGGGCCAGGACACGAAGCGATACGGCGGGAACACGTCGTGCATCGAGCTCCGCCCGCCCGGCTGCGATGTCGTGATCCTGGACGCGGGCACCGGCATCCGGGAGCTCGGCGTCCGGCTCGTACGCGAAGGTGCCGAACGCATGTTCCTCCTGCTCACCCACCTGCACGTCGACCATCTCGAGGGGCTGGGCATGTTCGAGCCGATCTGGCGCAGCCAGACCGAGCTGCACATCTGGGGCCCCGCCTCGCCGGTCGCCTCGCTCGAGCAGCGGATCGCGACGTACTTCTCCCCTCCGCTGTTCCCGGTCCACCTGTCGGAGGTGCCGGCGACGATCGAGTACCACGACGCGTCGGAGTCGGAGTGGCAGATCGACGGTGCGCGCTTCTTCTCGAACGCGATCATCCACCCGGGCCCGACGGTCGGCTACCGCATCGAGTCCAGGGGTCGCTCGCTCGCCTACCTCACCGACCACGAACCCGCTCTGGGAGCCGACCTCGACCGCGATCCCTCCGAATGGATCTCCGGGTTCGCGATCGCGCAAGCGGTGGACCTCCTGATCCACGACTGCCAGTTCACGCCGAACGAATACGAGCACCGTGTCGGGTGGGGGCATTCGACGACCGAACAGGTCGCGCGGTTCGCCGAGAAGACCGAGGTCGACCGGCTGCTCCTGTTCCATCACGATCCGATGCACTCCGACGAACAGCTCGACCAGATGCGCGACGACGTGGTCGCCCGCTGGGGCGTCGATGACGACCGGTGCACCGTCGCGGCGGAGGGCGCCGAGATCGTCGTCTAGGTGAACCGCTTGACGAAGTCGAGCGCCGTCTGGGCGACCTCGCGCCAGCCGTGGTCGATCGTGAGCGCGTGTCCGCGGTTGGGCATCTTCACGATCTCGGTCACGCCGGGGTTGCCCCTCTGCCGCTTGTAGGCGGCGTTCGCGATCGCCCACGGCACCGTGTGGTCCTTCTCGCCGTCGATGATCAGCAGCGGACCGCGGTCGGGGTTCTTGGTGTCCACCTTCGACTCCGTCCACGGGTTCAGGTTCGCGTTACCCATCTGCGCGAGGGCGATCCCGGAGCCGGCGACGTGATAGGTGTCGTAGAGCTCCTTGGCCTCCTTCTCGTCCAGCGCGTTCGCCCAGCCGTACCTGAACTGGTCGAAGGTGAGCGTGATCGCGCGGCCGCGCCAAGTAGGGTTGATCAGGAACGGACCCGCCACCTTGAGCGAGGAGGCCGGCAGTGGCAGGACGCCGCGGAAGACGCCGGGATCGATCGCCACCGTGGCAGCCGAGAGGCCGCGGCCGGCGATCATCTGTGCCAGCAGGCCTCCGGTCGAGTGCCCCATGACCGCCGGTTTCTTGCCGAGGG
>JBKPRY010000118.1:0-3362 GCA_046734755.1 Actinomycetota bacterium
CTCATGCCCACGGCGGTCGAGGAGATCCTGCGCTACGGGACGCCGATCATGTACTTCCGGCGGACGGCCACGCGCGACGCGGAGGTCCGCGGCGTGCCGATCCGCGCGGGCGACCGCGTCGCGCTGTGGTACGTGTCGGCCAACTACGACGAGGAGGTCTTCCCCGACCCCGAGCGCTTCAACGTCGCCCGCGACCCGAACCCGCACATGGCGTTCGGGAGCGGTGGGCCCCACGTGTGCCTTGGCGCGCACCTCGCCCGTCTGGAGGTCCGGGTGATGTTCGAGGAACTGATTCCGCGGCTGTCCAGCCTCGAGATCACCGGCCCGGTCGAACGGCTCCGCTCGAACTTCATCAACGGCATCAAGCACATGCCCGTGCGTGTCACACTCACAGATCAACAGGGGTAGCCCGAGCCGTCCCTCCTGCACGCGCGAGCCGAAAGACCCAGATGCCCGAGGACATGAACATCGAGGCCGCCTACGCCCTGAGTGAGCGTGACGCGCAGGCATCGGGGAAGCAACGCCGGAGGAGGGAGCTCGGCGAGATCGTCGAGGTCGTGATCCTGGCCATCGTGGCGGTCGCCACGGCCTGGAGCGGCTACCAGGCGGCGAGGTGGGACGGTCGCCAGGCCTTCCTGTACCACGAGGCAACGCGCATACGGGTCGAGGCAGGGCTGGCCACGACGCTCGGCGGACAGAAGCGTCTGCTCGACGTCACGACGTTCAACACGTGGATCGAGGCCCGTGCGCAAGGACAGGATCGGATCGCCGACCTTTACGTCGACCGATTCTCTCCCGAGTTCCGGGTCGCCTTCGACGCGTGGCTTAAGACCAGGCCGTTCTCCAACCCCGACGCGCCCCCGGGTCCGAGCTTCATGCCGGAGTACCACAACCAGCAGATCGAGCATGCGGCCGAGCTCAACGAGCGAGCAACGGAGGCGTCCGTGAGAGGCACCGAGGCACGCGAGACCGCAGATCGCTACGTCCGACTGACGGTCCTGTTCGCGACGGTGCTCTTCCTGGTCGCGATATCGCAGCGCTTCACCTATCGGGCCGTGCGGCTCGCGGCCACCTCGCTGGCCGGAGCCCTGATGATCCTCGCGCTCATCGGCGTGATCACGCTGCCCCGACTATGACGGGGCCTGTTCGGCTGTCGAACGACAGAGGCGAACGAACCGGCACCCGGATCCTCAAGACCCGAACCGATCGGCGAGCAGGCCGTGGCGGAGCCCTCGATCGCTGACCGTCAGCTCCTGCCGACTCAGCTTGTCCATCACCGTCGCCACGATGCATGCGCCGGCGAGGATCACGTCCGAGCGCTTGGGCTGGAGGCCCGCGATCGCTCGGCGCGCGTCGGCGTCCCGCGAGCGATAGAGCTCGATCTGGCGCGCGATCTCGGCGCGGTCCAGGACCGTCCCCTGAACGACGTCGGGATCGTAGGTGGTCATGTGGTGATGCACGGCGGCCATGTTGGTGACGGCGCCGCCCATCCCCACGAGCTCGTCCGGGGGCGGGCGCCCATCGAGGCGGGAGAGGTCGTCGCCGATCGACGCCAGGGCATCGCTCAGCGCCTCGGGTGTCACTTCCTTGGCCAGACCGAAGCGCTCCGTGTAGCGCACGGCGCCGACCCCCACGCTGAAGCGTTCGTCGACCTCGGAGCCATGCCCGAAGGTGAACTGGGTGCTCCCGCCGCCCGTGTCGAAGACCACCAGCGACCCCTCGCCCAGATCCAGTCCGGCCCGCGCCGCGAGGTAGGCGAGCCGCGCCTCCACCTCGCCCGAGATCACCTCGATGCCGATGCCGGTGCGCTCGCGGATCGAGGCGAGCACGTCGTCGCCGTTGCGAGCCGTGCGCAGACCGGCCGTACCCACCGCGGCGATGGCCCGAGCACCGTCTCGTTCGGCCTCCTCGAGCATCGCCTGGATCGCCACCAGCGTTCGTTCGAGCGCCTCGCGCCCGATCTCCCCCCGCTCGAGGAGCCCCTCACCCAGGCGTGTGATCTCGGCTCGGTCGAGGATGGTGTGCCAACTCCCGCTCCCGTCGCGCTCGCCGATATGGAACTTCACCGAGTTCGTCCCGACGTCGATGACGGCTGACCGCGCCGACTCACCGTCGATCAGCGCCGGAAGCCCCCGCGGGTAGCTGGTGTTCACGTAGCCGCCGAGGCCGATGGCACGGACGGCGGAGATGACGGCGTCGGCATCCTCCGATTCGACCGCGAGCGTTCGCGTCGGCCGTCCGTCCGCGACCACGTCGGCGAGCTCGGCCATGCAGCCGGCGACCGTGAAGCGGTTCCGTCGCTTGTGGACGTTCACCACGCGCGCGAGGTCGTTGGGCCGGATGAGCTCGTTCAGGAATGCATCGAGCCTGTAGGTGGCCAGCGTGAGCTGAGGTGCGGGGACGTCGAGCGCTTCGAGAACCTCGGATACATCCGCCGTCGCGAGCGGGAATCCCTGCTTCATCACCGGCTCCCACCGCTCCAGGCCGTCGGCGTTGACCTCCCGAAGGACCTTGACGTCCATGAGGTCGTCGCGAACCTTCACGTTCGCGCTCACCCCCGAGACGAGGTAGAGCTCGTCGCCTTCCTCGGTTCGCCTTGGACTGATCGGGACGAGGGCGTCCTCGGCGGCCCCGAAGCTCCTGCCGAACGCTCGCCACTCCCAGCGCGGGACGATCGTCGTCACCGAACGCCCCTCGGGGTCTCCGCCCTCATCGCTCGCCAGGCTAGCGCACGTCATCCCTGCACCGTAGCCGGTTCCCGCATCCGGCCCGCTCCTACGAGCACGAGCTCCGATCAATCACTAGCATCGGTCCGTTCGCCGATCTGGGGGGGTTGGATGGCAGACGGACGTGTGAGCGAACGGGCGGTCGCGGCGGGAGGTAGCGCCGCCGGCGTCGTGCTGCTCACCCTGTGCGCCGGCCAGTTCCTGATGGCGCTCGACAGCTCGGTGATGAACGTCTCGATCGCGACCGTCGCGGACGACCTGGGCACGTCGATCACCGGGATCCAGAGCGCGATCGTCCTCTACACGCTGGTCATGGCCATGCTCATGGTCACGGGCGGCAAGATCGGCTCGATGATCGGTCGCAAGCGTGCGTTCCTGCTCGGGCTGGTCATCTACTGCTCGGGCTCGCTGACGACGGCGCTGGCGCCCAACCTCGCGGTGCTGCTGTTCGGCTGGTCGATCCTCGAGGGCATCGGGGCGGCCCTGATCATGCCGGCGATCGTCGCGCTCGTCGCGGGGAATTTCCCGCCCGAGGGACGGCCCCGCGCGTACGGACTTGTCGGGGCTGCCGGCGCCATCGCGATCGCCGTCGGGCCGCTGATCGGCGGGCTCGCGACCACGTACGCCTCGTGGCGG
>JBKPRY010000119.1:0-1377 GCA_046734755.1 Actinomycetota bacterium
GGGTACCTCACCGTCGGCGGCAAGAAGATGTCGAAGACCAACGCGACCGGGATCCACCCGTTCGAGCTGATCGACCACTTCGGCGTGGACTCGTACCGCTACTTCTTCATGCGCGAGATCCAGTTCGGTCAGGACGGGAGCTTCTCGTGGGAGTCGATGGTCGATCGCCACAACGCGGACCTCGCCAACGGGCTCGGCAACCTGGCGAGCCGGATCCTCGCGATGCTCGCCGCGTCCTTCGACGGGGTCGTCCCCGAACCCGAGGTCGGCGGCGTCGAGGACGACCTACCGGCGCTGACGGCGGACGCCGCCCGGCGCTACGACGAGCACATGGCCGAGCTCGCGCTCACCCAGGCGTTGGCCGCGGTGTGGGAGATCGTCGGGCGGGCCAACGGGTACCTGGTCGAACGGCAGCCGTGGACCTTGGCCAAGGATGAGGCGCGGCGCGGGGAGCTCGCGGGCATCCTGTACGCGTCGGCCGAGACCCTGCGGATCTTGGCGATCCTGATCGGTCCGATCATGCCGAGGGCGGCCACTCGGTTGTGGGAACAGCTGGGGATCGAGGAGCCGTTGGAGGATCAGCTGCTGCCGCACGCCGCCGCCTGGGGCGGCCTGCGTCCCGGGACGAAGACCGTCAAAGGCGACGCGCTCTTCCCCCGGCTCGACTCCTGAGTGAGGGTTCGCGCCTTCACGTTTCACGTGGGACTCACCTCCTCGACTTCCGATCGAGAGCGGCTCGTGCAGAGCGGGTGGCCGTGCTCCCGATCTTTGAGTCGGGGTCGAGGATCGTGGGCGACGCGTAGTGTGTCGGCCCCGTGAACGAGCTGAACCCTGAACCGCCGATGCAGAGCGGAGCCGTCGACACGCACTGCCATCTGTTCCTGCTCGACGACGACCCGTCCGGGGTGGTCGAGACGGCTCGGGTCCGGGGTGTCGACACCCTCGTCTGCGTCGGCATCGACCCCGGGTCGAGCCGCCGGTCGGTCGAGCTCGCCGCTTCGCTGCCGGGAGTCTGGGCGACCGCCGGCATGCACCCGCACGACGCGAGCGCGTGGGACGCGGAGGCCGCGACCGAGATCGAGGGGCTGCTCGCGAACCCGCTCGTGGTCGCCGTGGGAGAGTGCGGTCTGGACTTCTTTCGGATGCGATCGCCGCGGCCGGAGCAGGAGCGCGCACTGCGTTCGCAGGTCGACCTCGCGAAGGCGCACGACCTTCCACTCGTGATCCACGTTCGCGACGCCTGGCCCGAGATCCTTCGACTGCTCGATGAGGGTTCCACCGAACGGGTGGTCCTGCATTGCTTCAGCGGCGACGCCGAGATCGCGGCGATGTGCGCGGAGCGCGGCTGGTTCGTCTCGTTCGCCGGGAACGTGACCT
>JBKPRY010000120.1:0-1849 GCA_046734755.1 Actinomycetota bacterium
GACGTCGACTACGCGACCGAGGGCGTCACGGCCGAGGGGATCATGCCGCTGTACCAGCGGTGCGTGCACCTGGGGTGCCGGGTCCCGTTCTGCCAGCAGTCGCAGTGGTTCGAGTGCCCGTGCCACGGCTCGAAGTACAACACCGCCGGCGAGTACAAGCTCGGCCCCGCCCCGCGCGGCATGGACCGGTTCAAGGTCAACGTGAGCGCGACCGGCGACGTGACGGTGGACACCGCCGAGATCGTTCTGGGCCCACCCCGGGGCACCGACACGATCCACAAGCCTCTGGCCGGACCGTTCTGCGTGGCGGTGCAGTGATGCTCGGGCTGTCCCAGGCCCAGGGCATCGTCCTGGCGGTCGGGGGCGCCATCTTCCTCGCGATCGCGGGCGCCGTGCTCGTCCTCCGCGGCCGCCAGCGGCGGGAGGCCGACATCCCCAACGCGATGCGCCCGGGTCCCTCCGACCCCGACCTCGAGACCCCGCTGCTCCAGAAGTTGCAGGGATGGGGCGTGGTGACGGTCTTGTTCTTCGTGATCTGGGTGCCGGCCGTCTGGCTCCTCGAGCCCCAGCAGAACCTCGACCAAGAGCGGGACCTGATCAGCGACGCGATCGCCCGCGGCTCCCACGCCGTCCAGGTGTACACCGAGGACAATCAGGCGGGCGTCGGCTGTGTGCAGTGTCACGGCCCGACCCTTCAGGGGTCCCTGATCCCGAACACGCAGACCCCGGACGATCCCTACGACGTCCAGCCGACGCCGAACCTGACGACGGTCTGCGGCGGGCCGTTCACCGGGCACCCGCTGATCTACGGCCTGAACGACATCTACACCACGATCGACCAGGGACGGGGTCTGATGCCCTCGTGGAGCATCCGGTTCGCGGGCGCGCTCGGCGATCAGCAGATCAACGACATCGTGAACTACATCGTCAGCATCCAGGACAAGGACCAGGTGAAGTTCAGCGAGAACGTGTGCACGAACCCCGAGGCCGTGACCAAGGCGATCGATCAGTTCCTCGACGGCGACCCCACCAAGAAGCCCAACCCGACGACCAACATCCAGTTCTGATGCTCGCCCAAAGCTGCCTCGGTTTCGAGATGGGATGCGAGACGATGCTGAAGGGCGGGCTCGCGGTGATCATGGCGTTCGTGCTCTTCGTGGGCAGCGTCCTGATCGTGCTCGCGGCGGTGTTCGGCCGGCGGATGGGGTACCTGGTGCTCGCGGTCTCGTTCTTCGGCTGGCTGATCATCCTGTCCTCGTTGTGGACGTTCGGCTTCTTCTCGCAGGGTCTCGACACGCCCGTGAACCTCGGCCCCCGCGGCGCCGAGCCCGCGTGGGTCGTCGAGGCGGCCGGGACCGATCCCGAACCCGTGTACGAGGCGTTCGCGTCCTACCCGGGCGACGGATGGCGCGAACCGGGGACGAACGATGCGGACACGTCCTCGGTTCAGTCGGTGACGGCGGCGGCGCAGGGGTTCCTCGCCGAACAGGCGAACGAGGATCTCGGCAAGAGCGAGCACGAGCCCGGCGCCCTCACGACGACGGACTTCACGGTCCAGAACGTCGAGTTCTACGCGACCGAGGACGGGGTCTCGCTGGCGGCCGCGCACGCGTTCTTCAACGACGGCGGTCCGATCCTGACGGTCTACCTCCGCCACGACTCCGGCAGCGTCAACCGGTACTCCTGGATGTTCCTGATCGGTTCCACGCTGCTGTTCGGCGCCCACCTGCCCTTCCTGGACCGGGCGGAGCGCAAGCGCAAGGAGATCCTGACGGGCGGGACGGCCCCGCCGTGGTACGGACCCGCCTAGGAGGAACGATGCTGGCTCAAGAAGCGCCGCTGATCGAGC
>JBKPRY010000121.1:0-5132 GCA_046734755.1 Actinomycetota bacterium
CGTGCTGGGCGAGTGGCTCTCGTCCCGGCGGGAGGGGCCGGTGAGGTTCGCCGTCCCCGAGCGAGGGACCAAGCGCAAGCTGATGGAAACCGTGACGCAGAACGCAGCCGACCAGTTCCGCCGGCACAAGCTTCGGCGCGCCTCGGACTTCGGAGCCCGCTCCCGGGCGCTGGCCGAGCTGGGCCGGCGGCTCGAGCTGGAGCAGCCGCCGCTCCGGATCGAGTGCTACGACATCTCGAACCTGGGCCCGACCGATACGGTGGGCTCGATGGTCGTGTTCGAGGACGGCCTGCCCAAGCGGAGCGATTACCGGCGCTTCGAGATCAAGGGGGTGCCCGGACAGGACGATTTCGCGAGCATGGAGGAGATGCTCCGCCGCAGGCTGGCGCGCCTCGCCAAGGACCGGGAGCCCGGCGAGCGCCGCCGCTTCGCCTACCCCCCCGCACTGATCGTGGTCGACGGCGGCCGCGGGCAGCTCTCGAGCGCGACCAAGGCGCTCGCGGACGCCGACGTCCACATCCCCGCGATCGGGCTCGCGAAGCGACTCGAGGAGGTCTATTTCCCCGACCGGCCCGACCCGCTCGTGATCCCTCGTGGCTCCGAGGCGCTGTTCGTGCTCCAGCACCTGCGGGACGAGGCCCACCGGTTCGCCGTGACGTACCACCGCGAGAAGCGCGGGAAGCGCGCGCTGGCCTCGCCGCTCGACGACGTGACCGGGGTTGGTCCGTCCCGGAAGAAGGCGCTGCTGAAGCGGTTCGGGTCGGTGGCCCGGATCTCGCGGGCGAGCGAGGACGAGATCGCCTCGACGCCGGGGGTCGGCCCGGACCTCGCCAGAGCGATCTACGATCGGCTCACTGGTCGAGAGCCGGCGGGGGGGAGGCGCAGCGCGTGACCGCCGACCCCGAACGCACTGGCGGGGATCCGAAACCGAGCGAGGTGCCGAGCACGGGGTCGGCCGAGGAGCCGAGCAAGCTCTCGGACCGCCGGAAGCGGGCGGCGAAGCGAGCTGCGGCGACCCGCCCCGCGAACGAGGGGTTCACGATCATCACCGGCCTGTCCGGCGCCGGCCGCTCGGAGGCCGCACGGTGCCTCGAGGACCTCGGCTACTTCGTGGTCGACAACCTCCCGCCCACGCTGCTGCCGAAGATGGCCGAGCTCGGGTCGCGCCCCGGAGGGCCCGGCCGGGTGGCCATCGTGCTCGACGTCCGCGGCGGGGTGTTCTTCGGCGAGCTCTCGAAGGCGCTCCAGGAGCTCGACGAGCTGAGCGTCCCGTCCCGGATCCTGTTCCTCGAGGCGTCCGACGGCGATCTGGTCAACCGCTACGAATCCACACGCCGCCGCCACCCGCTCGCGCCGGCGGACCGGGTGGTCGAGGGCATCCGCAAGGAACGGAAGATGATGGAAGCGCTGCGCGGCGACGCGGACCTGATCATCGATACATCTGGACTCACGCCGCACGAGCTCCGCGACCGCGTCCGGGACGCGTTCTCCGACGCGCCTCCGGAGCAGAGCCTCCAGATCAGCTTGGTGTCGTTCGGCTACAAGTACGGCGCCCCTCGCGATGCCGACCTCGTGATCGACTGCCGGTTCCTTCCGAACCCGCACTGGGTCGAGGAGCTCCGGCCGCTCCCGGGCACCGACGACCGCGTCCGGACGTTCGTGCAGGGCCAGGCCTCGTACCAGGAGTTCCTCCGCCGGCTCCGCTCCCTGCTCGGGTTCATGGTCCCGGGCTTCGTGGCCGAGGGGAAGGCTTACCTCACCGTCGCGATCGGGTGTACCGGTGGGCGACACCGATCGGTGGTCGTCGTCGAGGACCTCGCACGCTTCTTCCGCGAGAAACACATCCCAGCATCGATCGACCACCGCGACCTGGATCGCTGAGGACGCCTCCCGACCCGAGCACCTCCCGGCTCGTCGCACAGGCGATTGGCTAGGATGTGAATCCCACCCCTGGAGGACGGCATGAGTGTGAAGATCGGCATCAACGGATTCGGCAGGATCGGGAGGAACTTCTTCCGTGCCGCGAAGAAGCTCGGCGTGGACTGGGACTTCGTCGCGGTCAACGACATCACCGACCCGCCGACGCTCGCGCATCTCCTGAAGTACGACTCCGTGCTCGGGAGGTACGACGGCGAGGTCGGGACGTTCGACGGCGGTGTGACGGTCGATGGCAAGGAGCTGCGCGTGCTGGCGGTCCGCGACCCTGCCGAGCTGCCGTGGAAGGAGCTCGGCGCCCAGGTCGTGATCGAGTCGACCGGGCTGTTCACCGACCGCGAGAAGGCGAACAAGCACATCGAGGCGGGCGCCGAGAAGGTCGTGATCAGCGCGCCGGCCAAGGGTGAGGACCTCACCGTGGTTCTCGGTGTGAACGACGATGCGTACGACCCGTCCCAGCACAACGTGATCTCGAACGCATCCTGCACCACCAACTGCGTCGCGCCGATGGCCAAGGTGCTGGACGACGCCTTCGGCCTCGAGATGGCGTTCATGACGACGATCCACGCGTACACGAACGACCAGTCGATCCTCGACCTTCCGCACAAGGACCTGCGCCGGGCTCGAGCCGCGGCGATCAACATCATCCCCACCTCGACGGGGGCCGCGAAGGCCACCGGACTCGTGCTCCCGCACCTGCAGGGGAGGTTGGACGGCATCGCGATGCGGGTCCCCGTACCGGACGGGTCGGTCACCGACCTGGTCGCCACGCTGCAACGCGAGGCGAGCGTCGAGGAGATCAACGCCGCGTATCGGTCCGCGGCCGAGGCCGGCTCCCTGTCGGGCGGCCGCCTCGTCTATACGGAGGATCCGATCGTGTCCTCGGACATCGTGGGGAGCCCGGCGTCGTGCACGTTCGACGCGGCGTCGACGATGACGATGGGGAGGGTGGCCAAGGTCATCGGGTGGTACGACAACGAATGGGGATACTCGAACCGCCTCGTGGACCTCGTCGACCTCGTCGCACGCTCGCTGTAGGCGCCGGTGCGCCTTCGCACGCTCGACGACCTCGGTGACCTCGCGGGCCGACGCGTCTTCGTCCGGCTCGACCTCAACGTCCCGCTCGAGGACGGCGTGGTCGCCGACGACGCTCGGATCCGAGCCAGCCTGCCGACGCTGACCGAGCTGCTGGAGCGCGGCGCCTCGATCGTCGCGGCCACCCACCTGGGCCGGCCGAGCGGGCGCGTGGACACGGCGCTCCGGCTCGGCCCGGTCGCCGAGCTGCTCCGGCAATCCCTGAACCGGGTGGTCGAATACGTGCCGACGGACGGCGTCCTCAGCCCCGAGGTCGAGCAGTCGTGCCAGGCGCTCGCGTTCGAACCCGGTCGGCTCGTCCTGCTCGAGAACCTGCGGTTCGACCCGGGCGAGCAAGCCAACGACCGGGCGTTCGCGCAGCGGCTGGCCGGCCTCGCCGACGTCTATGTCGACGACGCGTTCGGCGCGGTGCACCGCGCCCATGCCTCCGTCGTCGCGCTTCCGGCCGTCGTCCGGGAGCAGGGTGGGGACGCCGTCGCGGGACGCTTGCTCCAGCGGGAGATCGAGGCCCTGTCTCGGCTGGTCGCCGATCCTGCGCGTCCGTACGTCGCCGTGCTCGGGGGCGCCAAGGTCTCGGACAAGCTCGGCACCATCGGCGCCCTGGTCGAACGCGTGGACGCGCTCCTGATCGGCGGGGCGATGGCATTCACGTTCCTCGCGGCGGACGGCGGCTCGGTGGGGGACAGCCTGATCGAGCTCGAGAGGTTCGACGGGGTGCGAGCCGCTCGAGCCCGGGCCGACGAGCGGGGTGTCGTCCTGCAGCTGCCCGAGGACGTGGTCGCCGCCACCTCCAAGAGCGTGGACGCCCCTCGCCACACGGTCCCGAGCGCGCAGGTGCCGGCCGGGGAGCTCGGCCTCGACATCGGGCCGCGGACGGTGGAGGAGTTCGCGAGGACGATCGCCGAGGCCAAGACGATCGTCTGGAACGGTCCGATGGGGGTCTTCGAGCTCGAGCCGTTCAGCGGCGGGACCCGTGGGGTCGCCACGGCGATCGCCGGCGCGAGCGCCTACTCGGTCGTCGGTGGTGGCGACAGCCTCGCGGCCGTGAAGAAATACGGGCTGGAGGACGGGTTCGACCACCTCTCGACCGGCGGGGGCGCCTCGCTCGAGTTCATCGAGGGGCGGGAGCTGCCCGGGATCGCCGTCCTGGAGGTTCGGCCCGCAGGCGACGGGGAGAGGTCCCCGTGAGCGCCCGCCGCCCGATCATCGCGGCCAACTGGAAGATGCACAAGACGCACCTCGAGGCCATCCAGGCCGTGCAGAAGCTCTCCTACCTGCTGGACCAGGACGACGCCGAACGCGTGGAGGTGGTGATCTGCCCGGCGGCGACGTCGCTGCGCTCGGTGCAGACGCTGATCGACAGCGACCGTCTCCCGTTCGGCCTGGGCGCGCAGAACGTCTACTGGGAGGACGAGGGTGCCTTCACCGGCGAGGTCTCGCCCCCGATGCTGGTGGCGCTCAAGGTGGGCTACGTGATCGTCGGACACTCGGAGCGCCGGGCGATGTTCGGCGAGACCGACGAGAAGGTGAACCTGAAGGTGCGTGCGGTCTTCGCCCACGGGATGACGCCGATCGTGTGCGTCGGCGAGACGCTGCAGGAGCGCGACGTCGGAGCCACCGAGCACCGGGTGACCGCCCAGGTCCGCGCGGCCCTCACGGGGGTGTCGTCGTCCGAAGCGGCGAAGCTGGTCATCGCCTACGAGCCCGTCTGGGCGATCGGAACCGGTCGCAACGCCGAGCCATCCGACGCGGGCCAGGTGATCGCCTTGATCAGGCAGACGATCGCGGACCTGCATGACGACGACCTGGCCCAAGCGGTCCGGATCCAGTACGGCGGGAGCGTGAAGGCGGGGAACATCCGCGACTTCATGGCGCACCCCGAGGTCGACGGGGCGTTGGTCGGCGGGGCCAGCCTGGATCCCGAGGAGCTCGCCCTGATCGTGAAGTACCGGTGATGTGGTGAACCGGCTGCTCTACGTCTGCCTGGACGGCCTGGCCGACGACCCCATCCCGGAGCTCGACGGTCGCACCCCGCTGGAGGCCGCTCACACACCTTTCCTCGACGCGCTTGCGCGGCAAGGCAGAACGGGGACCGTGACCAC
>JBKPRY010000122.1:0-15139 GCA_046734755.1 Actinomycetota bacterium
GATCTACGGCTGCTGCTGTTCGTGGGGCGCCTGCAGGCGCACAAGGGCCCCGACGTGGCCATCCGGGCGGTCGCCGAGGCGATCGCCCGTGACCCGGCCGGGACGCGCGACGTCGTGCTCGCCATCGTCGGCGGTCCGAGCGGCACCGACCACGGCGCCGAGGTGGCCCGGCTGATGGATCTCGCGTCCGCCCTCGGCGTGGGGGAGCGCGTGATCTTGTTCCCGCCCCAACCGCAATCGCGCCTGGCGGATTTCTACGCGGCCGCCGAGGCGGTCCTGGTCCCCTCGAGGTCGGAGTCGTTCGGGCTCGTGGCGCTCGAGGCGCAGGCATGCTCGACGCCCGTGGTGGCGTCGGCGGTCGGCGGTCTCCGGTACGTCGTCGAGGACGGCGTCACCGGCCACCTCGTCGAAGGCCACGACCCCGGCGACCACGCGGAGCGGATCCTCGCGGTCCTCGGCGATCCGGGCGAGCGCCGCCGGATGGGCGAGGCCGGCGTCGCTCGCTCACTCCGCTTCTCCTGGGACGCCACCGCGGCGGGTATGCGCTCGGTGTATCGCGAGCTGATCGACGTCCGCAGCCTCGCCTGAAACAGAGCGGCGAGCCCGTCGCGCGCTCGAACCGTTCGATCGCGTCGTGAGTTCGCGCGTCCGCGCCACGGTTCGGGATCGGAAGTCCACGCCGATGCGCATCGTGGAGTGCTCTGCACCGCAAGGCTTTCGACCGATGCGTCCACGTACGTTCGCGCTCGGGACATGTTCTTGTCACTCTTTCCATCATGCGGTCTACCTGCGCATATGTACCGTGACCAGCGCGTTCGTCGGGTTGACCCGCCCTACCGGCGCCGGTACATTTCGCTCGCTCCGAGCAGCCGGAGCGGCCGAATCAGGGAACCGAGGCCGGGACCCCTGGGAAAGCCGTAAGGCCGACTGGGCGCACCTGCTCGTACGGTTGGGACAGCTAACTAGCTGTGCGGGTGGGGAGGCTCGGGAGGCCCCAAAGCCCAACGAAAGGGTGCTACGGCCAGGAAACCAAGACGGCTGCGAGAGGTTGCTCGGAGCACTTGAGCCCGAGGGGCCAACGGTGGCTGGAGGCTTCGGCTTCCGGCGAGCCGGAGGTCCCTCGGGTTCTTTCTTTTCCCCCTCCGATCCCAGGGCGCCGCCGCGGCCCGCGACGCGGGCCTTGTTCGCCCGGCGGTGCGCGGCTACCGTTCCCAGGTCATGTCCGCCGGACAGGGAACCGAGAACCACGCGCGCCGCGAGCAGATCGTTGCCGTCGCGATGCGGCAGTTCGCCGAGCACGGCTACCGCGGTGCGCGCGTCGAGGACATCGCCGCCGAGGTCGGGGTCGCCAAGGGGACCGTCTTCCTGCACTTCGGGAACAAGGAGGGGCTGTTCCTCGCGGTCTATCGGGAGGCGGTCGGGCAGCTCCCGGCCTGGCTCGATGCCCCCTCCCAGGTCGTGGATGCCGGCTTCTGGGCCGTCCTGGACTACTGGCTCCGCAGCACCGAGGAGTTCCTCACCGAGCAATGGGTTGCCAACCGTGTCGCAATGATCGGGCGCTACGACACGGGCCTCGGGCTCCGGCAACCGATCGATCGGCTCATGCGAAGCGAGGATCCCTACGGGACGCTCGAGTTCGTCGAGTTCGGGGTGCGTCGCGGCGAGATCCGGGACGACGTCGACGTGGAGATGATCGCCTCGATGCTGGACTGGGTCGCCGAACGGTTCCAGGATGCCCTCGGTAGCGAGGAGCTGGACCCCGGGCTGGTCCACCGCCGGCCTCACGTCCCCGAGCGCCGCGACGCACGGATCCGCGAGTTCCTCGAGCTGCTGCGCTCGGGCATCTCGCCGGCAGCGAGCCGGATCGCGGACCCTGCCCCCATCACGGTCGGACGGCCGGGGACGATGGAGCCCGCCCACCCGGGGGGAGCCGACGGATGAGCTCGACCCACGATCGCAGGGTGGCCTTCCTCGGCGGCGGCCGGATGGGCGAGGCCCTCGTGTCCGGGCTGATCCGCTCGGGCGGCCGGAGCGTGGACGAGATCATGGTTACGAGCCGCCGCGAGGAGCGCTCTCGGGAGCTCGCGGCGACCTATGGGATCGCTTCGACGCTCTCGAACCCGGACGCGGTCGCCTGGGCCGACGTCCTGGTCCTCATGGTCAAGCCGCAGGACATGGACATCCTCTTATCTCAGATCCGCGAGCACGTGACGCACGAGCATCTGGTCGTGAGCTTCGCCGCCGGGATCCGGACCTCGTTCGTCGAGAAGCACCTACCCGACGGCGTCCGGGTCGTCCGCGTGATGTCGAACGTTGCCGTCCTCGTCGACGAGGCGATGTCGGTGGTCGCTGCGGGCTCGAACGCCGAGGACCGGCACCTCGAGGTGGCCGAGGAGCTCCTCGGGTACGTCGGCAGGGTGATCCGGCTGAAGGAGGTCCACCTCGACGCTATCACGGCCACCAGTGGCAGCGGCCCCGCGTACTTCTTCCTGCTCGCCGAGGCGATGATCGAGGCCTGCATCCTCCTCGGCCTGTCGAGGGACGTCGCGACCGAGCTGATCATCCAGACGATGCTGGGGTCCGCGAAGATGCTCCGCGACACCGGCAAGCACCCGGTCGAGCTGCGTGAGATGGTGACCTCGCCGGGCGGGACGACGATCGCGGCGATCCGCCACCTGGAAGAGGCGGGCGTCCGAGCGGCCTTCCTGAACGCGATCGACGCGGCCCGGCATCGAAGCGCCGAGCTCGCGCAGGGTGGCGACGAGGACGAGGACTGAAGATCGGGGCGACGAACGATGGGGCGAGGAGATCGAGCGAGGGTTCGCTGGGCGCACAACCGTGAGCGGAAGAGGAAGGCCGCGGAAAAACGCCAGGCCGCCGAGCGTGGGGTCGAACGTAAACGCGCCAAGAAGTAGTTCCGACCGTCCCGAACGGGGGTCGCCGGGAGGGGCCGCGCGGTCATCCCCTCATCGAGGTCGCGGCGTGCCGAGCCGGTTCCGCAAAATCCCGATCCCCTCGGCCTCGAGTTCCACTTCGGCGCCGGGCCACACGCGCTGCTCGAACCCCGGGATCTCGAACGGGCCGGAGGCGAACGTCTCGCCGGGTTCTAGCCGCTCCTGCTTCGACGCCCGAGCGACGTCGCGGAGCAGGCCGAGCGCCGTGCCGTTCAGGTTCCCCTTGACCCACTCCTCGCCGTCGATCCTGACCGTGACGAACGCGGTCTGCGGATCGAGCTCGTCCGCCGTCACGACGCACGGGCCGATCGAGAGGGGGACGCCGCGCGGGGTCGGCATCGGATCGCCGTTCGCGCGCCGTGCGAGCCAGTCACCCACGAGCGTGTAGCCGAAGACGACCGAGGGCGTCTCCTCGGGCGTGATCGCGTCGTCCACCCCACGCCGCAGGACCGCCGCGATCTTCGGATGGAACTCGAGCCAGCCCGCCCCGGCCGGCCACGGGATCTCCTCGTCCGGCCCGAACGCCGGCCGTCCGCCCTCGAGGGCGTCCGTCGAGCGGAGCGCGGTCGGCAGGAGCGCCGCAAGCAGGCGTGGCCGTTCGACGACGAAGGCGTCCGCCTCGTCGCGCTCGAGGGCTGCCCGGGCGGCATCGAGCACCGTTCCCCCGTTGCTCCTAACGAGCCGCTCCATCGTGTCCGGGAACGCGGGGTGGCCGAGCAGGCTCGGCAGATCCACGACGTTCCCTTCCCGGAGCGCTCCCAGTCGCCGGTGCCCCCGCCGGTCGAAGGTCACGAGCCTCAAGGGAGGCCGATGATACGCCCGGCCGCGCGCCGAATCTCGGTATGGATCGGGCAGTTCCCCACGGTCTCCGACTTGGGGGGAAGCGGCTCCGGCGGCTACGATTGAGCCAGATCGACCAGGTCACGGCCCGGTTTTCCGCGCAGAGGGGGCACTCCATGGCAGAGGAAGGGTTCCGCATCACCTACGCGACGATGACGGCCGACAATGAGGACCTTCACAAGGCCTACGACCAGGGGATCGAGGTGGCCCGGTCCTGGCTCGGGCAGCAGCATCCGCTCTTCGTGAACGGCGAGGCGCGCGAGGGCTCCGGGTACAAGGCCGCCCTGTCGCCGATCGACGGCACGCTGATCGGCGAGTTCGCCTCGGGCACGCGCGGAGACGTCCGCGACGCCGTCGCGGCCGCCAAGGACGCGTTCCACGACTGGGCCGATCGCCCATGGCAGGAGCGGGTCGCGATCATTCGCAAGGCCGCCGACCTCATGTCCGATCAACGAAACGAGCTGTCGGCGCTGATGGCCATGGAGGTCGGCAAGAACCGGCTCGAGGCGCTCGGCGACGTGGAGGAATCCGCAGACCTGCTGCGATGGAACGCCAACGAGGTCGAGCAGAACGAGGGCTTCCGCACGCCGATGCATTCGCTCGGCTCGCCGGGCGAGTACTACGACGTCCTTCGACCGTACGGCGTGTGGGCCGTGATCAGTCCCTTCAACTTCCCGATGGCGCTCGCGGCGGGCCCGTCGTCCGCGGCGCTGGTCGCGGGCAACACCGTGGTGTTCAAGCCCGCCCACATGGGCGTGTTCACCGGGCTGAAGCTGTACGAGACCTACATGGCCGCGGGCGTCCCTAAGGGCGTTCTCCACTTCCTCTCGGGTCCGGGAAGTGTGGTCGGCGACGAGATCGTCAACCATCCCGACGTGGCGGGGATCACCTTCACCGGCTCCTACGAGGTCGGGATGGGGATCTACAAGGGCTTCGCGAAGGACTTCCCCAAGCCCGTGATCTGCGAGATGGGCGGGAAGAACCCTACGATCGTGACCGACAAGGCCGACCTGGACAAGGCCACCGACGGGGTGCTGCGGTCGGCGTTCGGGTTCGGGGGGCAGAAATGCTCGGCCAACTCGCGCGTGTACGTGCACCAGAGCGTGTACGACGAGTTCGTCCGACGCCTCAAGGAGAAGACCCAGGACGTCAAGATCGGCGACCCGCTCGATCGAGACGTCTACCTCGGCCCGGTGATCGACGAGAGCGCGGTCACGACGTTTGAGGAGGCGTCGAACGAGGCGAAGAAGAACGGCAGGCTGGTCACCGGCGGTGAGCGGCTCACCGAGGGCGAGCTCGCGAAGGGGACGTTCGTGCAGCCCACCATCGCCGAGGTCCCGCTCGACTCCTGGATCTGGAAGAAGGAGCTGTTCGTGCCGTTCGTCGCGGTCGCCCCTTACCAGGACCTCGACGAGGCGATCCGCCTGGCCAACGACACGGAGTACGGCCTGACGGCCGGCTTCTACAGCGAGGACCGCGCCGAGATCGACCGGTGGCTGAGCTCGATCGAGGCCGGTGTCGTCTATGTGAACCGGCGGGCGGGAGCGACCACGGGAGCGTGGCCCGGGGTGCAGCCGTTCGGCGGCTGGAAGGGCTCGGGCACCAGCGGCAAGGCGGGCGGCGGCCCCTATTACGTGCAGCAGTACCTGCGGGAGCAGTCGCGCACGGTGATCGAGGAGTGAGCGCGGCCGAAACGCTCGACCTGGCCGAGGCCCAGGCGCCGCGGTTGGTCACCGAGATCCCGGGCCCCCGGGCCCGAGCCCGGATCGAACGCGATCGCAAGGTCACGAGTCCCTCGCTTCCCCGGGCCTACGACCTGGTGCCTGCGCGCGGCGCGGGCTCGGTGATCGAGGACGTCGACGGCAACCGGTTCCTCGACGTCAATGCGGGGATCGCCGTGACCTCGACCGGCCATGCACACCCGAAGGTCGTCGGGGCCATCCGCGACCAGGCGGAGCAGCTGCTGCACTACTCGGCCAGCGACTTCTACCTCCCGATCTACTCCGACGTCTGCGAGGAGCTGGACCGCATCGCGCCGTTCTCCGGCGGCGGCCGCAGCTTCCTCACGAACTCGGGCACCGAGGCCGTCGAGGGCGCGATCAAGCTCACGCGCTACGCGACCGGGCGGCAGTACGTCGTCGCGATGATCGGGTCGTTCCACGGCCGGTCCTACGGCAGCGTGTCGCTCACCGCAAGCAAGGCGAAGTACCACGCAGGGTTCGGACCGCTGCTGCCCGGCGTGGTGCACACGCACTTCGGCGACTTCGAGCACCTCGAGCGGGTGGTGTTCGCCCGCCTGATCCCACCCGACGAGGTGGCGGCCATCGTGGTCGAACCGGTGCTCGGCGAGGGCGGGTACGTGTTCCCGCCGGAGGGCTGGTTCGCGTACCTACGCGAGCTCTGCGACCGACACGGCATCCTGCTCGTTGCCGACGAGGTCCAGTCGGGGATGGGCCGGACCGGAATGATGTGGGCGATCGAGCACGAGGGCATCGAGCCCGACGTTGTCCTTGCGGGCAAGGGGATCGCGAGTGGGATGCCGCTCGGCGCGATCGTGGCCCGCGAGCGCCTGATGACGTGGGACGTAGGTGCGCACGGCTCGACCTACGGCGGCAACCCGGTCGCATGCGCCGCCGCGCTCGCGACGCTCGAATTGATCGAGGGCGGGCTGCTCGACAATGCGCGCGACGTCGGCGAGCTCCTGCTGAAGGGCCTACGCGACATCCGGGCCCGCCGGCCCGAGATCATCGATGTCCGGGGCCGGGGCCTGATGATCGGCATCGAGTTCGCCGAGGCCGAGACGATGCACGCGGTCGAGCAGGCCGCGTTCCGGCGGGGTCTGCTGGTCCTGGGCGCCGGGGACTCGGTGATCCGGATGTCGCCCCCGCTGGTGCTCCGACCCGATCAGGCCGAGACCGCCCTGCAGGTGTTCGACGACGCCGTCGCCGACGCCGTGGGCGGCTGACCGGCCGGGCGTTCGATGGCCCTGTCGGTCGAGACGCTCACCTGGGACTGCCGTTCGCCCGAGGCCATCGCGCGGTTCTGGTGCGGGGTCCTCGGCTACGAGGTCGTCGTGGTCGATGAGGAGGACGCCGAGATCCGCGACCCGAGGGGTGAGGGCTGGCCGATCCTGTTCCAGCTCGTGCCCGAGGGTAAGTCGGTGAAGAATCGCCTCCACCTCGACCTTCGACCGACGACGTCGATGGCCGACGAGAAGGCCCGCGTGATCGGGCTCGGCGCCGGGGAGTTTCGCTACGTCGAGGAGGGCGGGAGCTTCTGGACCGTGATGCTCGATCCCGAGGGCAACGAGTTCTGCGTCCTGCGCGGCCCGGAGGACGGCTGGAGTCCCGAGTGACCGGGGCGGGGACGAGCGGGTGGGTGGGGTCGAGCAAGCAGGCGACGATGGCCGACGCAGTCGGCGAGCTCGTCAGAGACGGCGACACGGTCGCGATCGAGGGCTTCACGCACCTGATCTGCTTCGCGGCCGGCCACGAGATCATCCGTCAGCGCAAGCGCGACCTGACCCTCGCGCGTATGACGCCGGATGTGATCTACGACCAGATGGTCGGCGCCGGAGTCGCCCGCAAGCTGATCTTCTCGTGGCTCGGCAACCCCGGGGTCGGTTCGCTGCACGCCGTTCGGCGCCGCATCGAGCAGGGCGACCCCGGACCGCTGGAGATCGAGGAGTACTCGCACTTCGGGATGGTGTGCCGATACGTCGCGGGTGCCTCAAACCTCCCGTTCTTCCCCATCCGCTCCTACTACGAGAGCGACATCCCCTCGGTGAACCCGAACATCAAGCCGATGCGGTCGCCGTACGAGGACGAAACCGAGGTCTACGTGGTCCCGCCCCTGCGGCCCGACGTCACGATCGTGCACGCGCAGCGGGCTACGGCCACCGGCGACACGCAGATCTGGGGGCTGCTCGGGTGTCAGAAGGAGGCCGCGTTCGCCGCCGAACGTGTGATCGTGGTGTGCGAGGAGATCGTCGACGAGGCGGTCGTTCGTCGCGACCCGAACCGGACCGTCATCCCCGGGGTCGTGGTCGACGCCGTGGTCGAGCAGCCGTTCGCGTGTCACCCGAGCTACGCCCAGGGCTACTACGACAGAGACAACGCCTTCTACCTCGAGTGGGAGCGGATCTCCAAGGACCCGGAGGCCCTCGAACGCTGGTTGAAGGAGTGGGTCCACGGTCTCGAGGGTCACGCCGAGTACGTGGCCCGGATGGGCGACCGGTGGGAGGGGTTGAGAGCCGGCGAGCGCCTGTCCGGGGAGGTGAACTACGGCGACTACTCGTGATCGGCGGAGCGCTCCGGTGAGCGAGGACGGCTACACGAAGAACGAGATGATGATCGCCGCGAGCGCACGCACGCTCGCCCGCGAGCGCATCTGCTTCGTCGGCGTCGGGCTGCCGAACATCGTGTGCAACCTGGCGCAGCGCACGGTGGCGCCCGAGCTCCAACTGGTCTACGAGGCGGGGGTGTTCGGCGCGCGCCCCGAACGGCTCCCGCTCTCGATCGGCGATCCGACGCTCGTGTCCGGTTCGACGGCGGTGACGTCGATGTTCGAGCTGTTCGCCTTCTACCTCCAGGCCGGCCTGATCGACGCCGCGTTCCTCGGCGGTGCGCAGATCGACCGATTCGGCAACCTGAATACCACCGTGATCGGGGACTACGCGGCGCCGAAGGTCCGGCTCCCCGGCTCCGGCGGCGCGTGCGAGATCGCGATCCACGCGCGCAGGATCCTGGTCATCATGCGGCAGGCGAGGCGCTCGTTCGTCGAGCACCTGGACTTCCGGACCTCGCCCGGGCACTCGGGCGATCCGGCGCACGATCGCGCGCGTGGGTGGTTCGGGAGCGGGCCCACCAGCGTGGTGACCGACCTCGCGACGTTCGGCTTCGACGAGGAGAGCGGGGAGATGACGCTGCTCACGGTGCACCCGGGCGTGACGATCGACGACGTCCGCACGACCATGGGATGGGATCCGCGGCTCTCCGGGGACCTCGGCGAGACCCCGCCGCCGACGGAGGACGAGCTGCGGTTGATCCGCACGCAGCTCGACCCCCACGGCATGTACACGTCCTAGCGATGGCGGACACCGAGGGCATGAGCCACGTGTTCCACCGCGTCCTGTCTCGACCCCTGCCCCGAGCCGTGCGCGCCGAGGGCGTGTGGATCGAGGACGCCGAGGGCAAGCACTACCTCGACGGCGCCGGCGGAGCGATCGTCGTCAACGTCGGCCACGGTGACCGTTCGCTGGTCGACGCGATGGCCGAGCAGTCCGCGCGGACCTCCTACGTGCATGGGACGGCCTTCTCGACCGAGGCCCTCGAGTCCTACGCCGACGCGGTCGCGCCGATGCTGCCGATGGACGACCCCCGGATCTATCCGGTCTCGGGCGGGAGCGAGGCGGTCGAGACCGCGATCAAGCTCGCCCGCGCCTTCCACCTGGCCCGGGGCGAGGACTCGAGGACCCTGGTGATCGGCCGGCGCGCCTCGTACCACGGGAACACGCTGGGTGCGCTCGATGCCGGTGGCAAGGTGGCGCTCCGGCTGCCGTACGAGCCGTGGCTCGGGCGATTCGAGCACGTGGACGCCGCGTACGAGTTCCGTTGCCCCAACCCCGATCACCCCGCCGCCTGCGGCGCGTGGCACGCGGAACGCCTCGACCGCGCGATCGTCGAGGCCGGACCGTCCACCGTTGCGGCGTTCGTCGCCGAGCCGGTGGCCGGCGCCACCCTGGCCGCGGCGGTCCCGACCGACGACTACTGGCCGGCGATCGCCGAGGTGTGCCGCCGGCACGGCGTGCTCCTGATCGCCGATGAGGTGATGACCGGGTTCGGGCGGACCGGACGATGGTTCGGCGTCGACCATTGGGGCGTCCGGCCCGACGTGCTGACCGTGGGGAAGGGCTCGACCAGCGGGTACTTCCCGTTCGGGTTCGCGGCGTGCACCACAGACGTGTTCGAGACCGTGCGCCGGACCGGGTTCGTCCACGGGTTCACGTGGTCGCACAACGGCGTCGGCGCGGCGGTCGCCCACGCGGCGTTGCGACGCCTGTCGGATGACGACCTGGTGGAGGCGAGCGCGCACAAGGGGGAGCGGTTGCTGAAGTCGCTCTCGTCGGCGTTGGAGGGCGATCCCTCCGTTGGCGACGTCCGGGGGATCGGCCTGATGGTGGGGGTCGAGCTCGTGGCCGACCGTTCGAGTCGGACGCCGTTCCCGCGCGAACGTCAAGTGACCGAGCGGGTCGTCGCGGGGGCCCGGGAAGCGGGACTGCTCCTGTACTCGAGCACTGGCCACGTCGACGGGCACGACGGCGACCTCGTGATGCTGGGGCCACCGTTCGTGATCTCCGACGACGAGTGCGAGCTGGTCGTCGAGCGCACCACCGCCGCGATCGCATCTCTGCGGACCCCGTGAGCGGTACCGCGGGCCTCGTCCTGTGCCCCGAGGCGCGCATCTACGATCACGGCCCCCAGCATCCGTTGCGCCCCCAGCGCGTCCTCTATACCTGGTCGCTGATCCAGGCGTGCGGGCTCCTCGAGCGGCCGAACGTCCTCCGGCTCGCGTGTCGCTCGGCGGACGACGCCGAGATCCGTCTCGTGCACTCGGACGCCTACATCGAGGCGACGAGAAGGGCGGGGCACGGAGAGGCGGGGGACTGGTACCGATTCGGGTTCGGGCCCGGCGACAACCCGATCTTCCCGAACATGCACGAGGCCGGCGCGCTCGTGGCGGGAGCGTCGATCGTCGCGGCCGAGGCCGTGCGCGACGGCTCGGCGCTCCACGCGTTCAACGCCGCCGGCGGGCTCCACCACGCGATGCCGGCGCGCGCGTCGGGATTCTGCGTGTACGACGACCCAGCGGTCGCGATCGCGTGGCTGCTCGGGCACGGCGTCGACGCGATCGCGTACGTGGACGTCGACGTCCATCACGGCGACGGCGTCCAGGCGATCTTCTACGACGACCCGCGGGTGCTGACCGTCTCCATCCATCAATCGGGCGCGACGTTGTTCCCGGGGACGGGTTTCGTCGACGAACGCGGCGAGGGCGCGGCCGAGGGCACCAAGGTCAACGTGCCGCTCGACCCGGGGGCCGGCGACCGGGCCTGGCTCGCGGCCTTCACCGAGATCGTGCCGCCTATCATCCGGGCATTCGAGCCGGAGGTGCTCGTCACGCAGCTCGGGTGCGACACGCATCGGACCGACCCGTTGGCTCAGCTCCGGCTCACGACCGGCGCGTACCGTGAGACCGCGGCGGAGCTGCATGCGCTCGCGCACGATGTGACGGGCGGACGATGGCTGGCGACCGGCGGCGGCGGCTACCAGTGGGCGACCGTCGTCCCGCGCGCGTGGACGCTCGCGTGGGCCGAGATGTCCGACGCCGAGCTGCCCGACGCCCTGCCCGAGTCCTGGATCGAGCAGGTCGAGCTCGAGATCGGCGGCGAGGTCCCGGCCACGTTCTCGGAGCCGCCCCTCGAACGGGACGCGCTCGACGGCGCCACCGAGAGGACGATCGATGAGGTCAAGCGCGCGTGCTTCTCGTTCTTCGGACTCGATCCGTGACGGCATAGCCTGGGCGCGTGAGCGAGTTCGGACGGAGCGGGCCATGGTTGCCGCACGACGAGGCAGCTCACGAGGAGCACCGGCTAGTCCCTAGCCGCCCGAGGCCCGCTCGACCAGTCGCTCGATCGTCAGCCCGATGCGTCGCGCCCTGGTTTCGGGCCGCTTGGCTTCGGTGATCGAGCGGACGTACTCGCGCTTGTGCGAGAACGAGAGGCCCTCGAACGCCGCGCGTGCAGGGTCGTTCCGCGCGAGCGCCTCGGCGAGGTCGTCGGGCACCTCGACCTCCCGGGCCGCCTCATCGTTGCGGACGACGATGGTGAGCATGTCGCCGACCGTGACGCCGGCTTCGGCCATGATCGCCTTCTGCACGCCGAGCACCGCCCCGCCGCCCATGCGGACGATCGATCCGCGGTAGGGAACGCCGTCGAACGTCGCGGTGACGGGGATACGTCCCTTCCCTCCGAGCGCCTCGACCACCTCGGTCGGCACGTCGACGAGGTGACCTCCACCCCCGCGACCGCTGGAGCGGACCGGAGCCCGGAACGTCGCTTCCGACACGGTCGGAGCCTATCGTCGCGCCGATCGCCGGTTCTACGAACGAATGATGACGTGGGCGGACCGCCCCGCCCAATGGGGCCACCGTGCAACCAGACCGTCGCCGAGCATCTCGAGGCGATCACCCAGTTCCGTGAGATCGATCGCGTCCTTGGCCGCGTCGGGATCGATCACGACGAGGCCCTCTTCGACGTCGGCGAACAGGAGCCATGACCCGTGCCAGCTCGGTGGCAGGCCTTTGCCCGCGGGCACGCGGTAGACGGCCTCCCCGCGGTGGTCGCCCGCTCGAAGGACGAACACGGTGCTGGGTTGCGGCGGTTCTTCCCGAGTGAGCACATAGGCGACCGCGCTGCCATCGGGTGCCGCGACCTGGTCCCCGAACCCGGCGACGGACCCGTCGGTGGGCGCGGATGCCGTCGCGAACACCGAACCGTCGTCGCGGAGGATGACCACGTGCCAGTCGCGCGACAACAGCTCGATCAGTCCGCCGTCGAGCGGGTAGATCCCCGGGTACCCCCGCAAGCCGAGCGAGTCTACGGTCGCGAGCCGGACGGAGGTGGATCCGTCGCTACGTTCGAGGATGCCGTCCTGGTCCCAATACAGGAGGGAGCCGTGGTCGTCCGTCGCCCTCGCGTCTGCCGCCTCGAGCGGGATGTTCTTGGCGAGGGTGGCGAGCCGCTCGCCGTGAGGCGAGCGGACGAGGTAGGCGAACCGACGGTGCTCGAGGAGGCGAACGGTGATGAGGTTGCCGGACGCCGACCACAATTCGGGCCATTCGTTCGTCGCGACGCGTCGTTCGGGACCACGACCGAACGCGACGAACAAGTCGCCGGAGCGGCGAACCTGGAACGCGACCCCTCGTGCACCGACGACGATCCCGGAGAGACCGTTCGCCGACGCGAGATCGAACCTCGATCGAGATCGCCAGATCACCCGGCGATCGCGGTGGACGACGACGTGGTGATGCCGCAGGTCCACCCATCGCCCCGACCCCCTATCCAGGAAGTACGCGCCGGGAGGGATCGTCGGCGCTGCGTGCGGGTGGACGGCGGGAACCACGAGCACCTTGCCGCCCGGCAAGATGATGAACCGCTGCTTCTCGGTCGGTACCACCACCGGCCAGGGGGGGCCCTGGCGAGCGCGCGGGAGGCCGTGGACGACACCGCGCACCGGGGCGGCCGCGAGCACCAGCATGCATGCGAGCGGAAGCGCGATCGTGCGTGCTCGGGCCATCACCGAATGGACCGCGGCATCACCGCTCGGGTTCCGGGTCGGCCTCCCCATTCTTTCCTCGAGGGAACCGCCGGGAGATGGTGCCCACGCCCCAGCGGTACAGGGGCGGGGTCAAGACGCGGAAGGCCTGGAGCGCGGCGAGCGCTCGTGGGATCGAGATCTCCGGCGCGGTGCCCTTGCGGACGACGTCGACGATCAGCTTGGCGACGTCGTCCGGGTCCAGCCGGACGATGGTCGGACCGGTTGCGGGGAATCCCTCCGTGGGAGAGAAGCCGGGGTTCACGCTCGTGACCAGGATCCCTTTCGGGCCGAGCTCGTGGTACAGGGCCTCGCTGAACGCGACCACCGCATGCTTGGTCGCGCCGTAGATCGCGGACCCGGGCGTCGCGAACCGTCCGGCGAGCGACGCGATGTTCACGATGTGGCCGCGCCCACGTTCGAGCATCATCGGGAGGAAGACCTTGGAGCCGAGGACGACGCCCCGCAGGTTCACGTCGATCACGCGGTTCAAGTACTGGATGTCCGTGGTCTCGAACGGTCCGCCGCCGCGGATGCCCGCGTTGTTGACCAGGACGTCGCACCGCTCGAACGTCGTCGCCACGCGGTCGCGGAGCGCGGTGAGCTCCTCGAGCTCCGTCACGTCGCACCGCACCGCGAGGGCCGAGCCGCCCTCCGAGGCGATCCGCTCGGCCAGCGCCTCGAGGCGTTCGAGCCGGCGCGCCGCGAGCACGACGCGAGCGCCCGCGCGGCCGAACCGGAGCGCGGCGAGCTCGCCGAAGCCCGACGACGCGCCGGTGACGACCACGACCGACCCGCGGAGCTCCACGTCAGGCCTCGCCTCGGGTCATCGCCGCGCTCCTCGTACGATGGGATCGATGGACGTTATCCGATCGCACGCCGCTCGCCTGCCGGTCCTCGACGACCGTTGGACGCCGGGTGCCGTGGGGCGCGAGGCGCTGATCGAAGGATTGCGTTCGGGAGCCGTGGCCGGGCCGGAGATCAGCCATCCGCTCGACAACGTGCTCCGCAACATCCGGCTTCTCCACGAGGGCGATCCCGACAAGCAGTTCGGCATGACCGGGCTCCAGACGCTCGAGCCGGACGAGATCCTCGAGCTCGTGGGGCGGGCCGCCGGGTTCGAACCCGACCCGAACGCCACCACCGGCCCCGTCCCGGTCGATCCCCACCGCGTCCTGGAGGCATGCGGCGACGCCGGCGACCGGTTCGCCGACGCGATCCGGCGCGGCGAACGGGTGGTCCTCGCGACGGGTCACCCAGTGGGGCTCGCGCACCTGTACATCGAGGTCGGGCGGCTGCTCCGCGCCGGCGGCGCCACGATCGTCGAACCCGCCGACGGAGTCACGTGGCTGGAGGTCGACCGCCCCCATCCGTGGCAGATCCGGTACCTGGACGGCGTCGCGATGCTGACGGACCAGGCCAGCGCGCGACACACCCACAGCGGGGACGCGATGGAACGGATGCTGGACGACCTGATCCCCGATCTGGTGTTCGCCGACCACGGTTTCGCGGGGGCGGCGATCGAACGCGGCGTCGATACGGTTTCGATCGCCGACGTGAACGACCCCGCGCTGCTCGTCGCCCAGGCCCAGGGCAGGACCCGCACCGTCATCGTGATGGACGACAACGTGGCCCCGCAGGCCTACTGGCCCTGCTTCCAGGCGATCGCCGCCCACCTTCCCTGACCGCAGCGCTGCTCAGGGGCTTGGGTGCGCGCCGGAGCGGTGAGCCGGATAAGATGAACGCCACTTGACCATCACACCCACTCCAGAGGCACGGTTGGAACGCGTGAGCGGAGCCGCGGGCTCCATGACGACCATCGAGACCACCGAGAGACGGCTGTCCGGGCGAGGGGTCTCCCCGGCCGGATAGACGCACGCACGCGTGCGACCGGCCTTCGGGGTGGGGGAACCCGGAGGCGGATGTGAACGAGCACGAGGCGCTCGTCGACCAGGCGGTGCGAACGAAGCA
>JBKPRY010000123.1:0-7426 GCA_046734755.1 Actinomycetota bacterium
ACGTCTCGGCTCGGCCGGACGATGAGGCAACCCAGTAAAAACCGGTCGAGCCAGGGACACATCACCGCTCTCGAACGAGGATCGATGTTCGTTCAAACCCCCTGGCGTTCCCCCTCGTATTACCGGGGCGTGCCTGCCCGCCGTCGAGCGGAAAGGAGGTTGCGTTCGCACGCGCCGCGCTCGCACACGACCTCCGGGAGGACAGATGCTGCAGAGAACGAGAGTGCTATTCGTCGCGGTGTCGTTGCTCGCGCTCCTCGCTCCCGGCACCGCTACCGCCGCGAAAGGCGGTGACTACACGGTCACGAACCTGGTCTCGGACCAACTCAATGTGGCCGCGCACCTTGATCCGAACCTCGTGAACGCGTGGGGACTCGCGGCGGGGCCGATGACACCTTGGTGGGTCGCCGACGCCGACGCGGACGTCTCCACGCTCTACCCGGCCGACGGGACGCCCCTGCCCCTCGTCGTCGACGTCTCCGGTGGACCGACCGGGCTCGTCTTCAATGGGTCCGGGGGCTTCGTCGTCACAGACGGAATCGACTCGGGGTCGTCACTGTTCCTGTTCGCGACCGAGGAAGGGATGATCCGCGGATGGAGTCCCGCGGTCCCGCCGCCGCCGCTCTCGACCCAGACGTTCGTCGGCTACGACGGATCGGACGAGGACGCCAACTACAAGGGCCTCGCGATTGCCTCGACCGACGAAGGGACGATGCTGTACGGCGCCGACTTCCATAATGCGGAGGTCGAGATGTTCGACGACACCTTTCAAGAGGTGACACCCGAGGGCGCGTTCGAGGATCCGAAGCTGCCCGGGGGGTTCGCGCCGTTCGGGATCCAGACGATCGGCGGCGCCGTGTTCGTGGCATACGCCAAGCAGGACGCCGACGCCGAGGACGAGGTCGCCGGTGCCGGGCTCGGGTTCGTCGACGAGTTCTCGACGAACGGCGACTTCATCCAGCGCGTGGCCTCGAAGCGCCAACTGAACGCGCCGTGGGGCCTCGCGATGGCGCCCGAGAGCTTCGGGGCGTTCGGCGGGGATCTGCTGGTCGGCAACTTCGGCGACGGACGGATCAACGCGTTCGCCCCGCTGCCGAACGGGAAGTTCGTGTTCCGCGGGCAGCTCGAGTCGGAGGGGGAGTCTCTATCGATCGACGGACTGTGGTCCCTGCAGTTCGGCAACGACTCGACCGCCGGATCCTCCCAGACGCTGTTCTTTACCGCGGGACCCGAGGAGGAGAGCCACGGCCTGTTCGGATCGATCGATCCGGCGGCCTGAGGCATCGGATCGATCGGCTCAGGGAGATCCACGTGGGAGCGGCCCGCCGCTCCCACGTGGGCGCCACCTCACCGGTGAACGACCTACCCGTCTCGCCTCCCGGGCTCTCACCGGTTGCGGGACCGAACGACGCGGTGCGAGGGTGGAGGGAGGCGTCCGGCGGGTATATCCGCCGAGCGCTTCCCGAGGACCGGGATCGCCGTTGCACGTCGAAAGGGAGGTGATGGACCGGATCCGCTCAGGAGTCGGGGCCGGATAGTCGCGCTCAATCGGCGCGGCGCGGTCAAGGGCCGCCGGATATCCCGGCGCCCGCGCCCGTTTCTTCGAGGAGGGTCGGTATGAAGAGAACGCTCACGATCGTCGCCGCCACGATCCTGATGGCTTCAATGGCCACCGCGGCGTCGGCGAGGACCACGGCGCGCGTCAGACCGCGGGCCGGCAGGGCCGAGAACTACGGCAACAAACTGATCTGCGGAGAGGGCAGCCCCCTCTGCGCCGAGGCCAACGATGCCCTCGGCTACCGGGGCGGGTACACGGGTCATGACGAACCCTCGCTCTTGTTCTACTCGGACACGCCAGGGTCGGGAAACGAGTCGAACTACCACCTCGTCCTCCCCGCCGACCCGCCCACGCTGCCGACGCAGGACGGCACCGGTGGCACCTTCAACTTCCAGGACCGCATCGCGTTCTGGTTCGGGATGGCCCTGTGCGACAACCAGTCGGCGCCCGAGTTCACGCATGAGGAATGTGTGCCGAACAGCGATGCGAACATCTTCGACGGCAACAAGCTGAACGAGCCCGACTACATCGGCTTCCACCCGGGGGCGGCCTTCCTCGAGCTCCAGTTCTACCCACCGGGATGGGTTCCGTTCGAGGAGGCCATCAGCTGCGACGCCACCAAGTGGTGCGCGGCCATGGCGATCTTCAGCCTCAACCTCGACCAGAACCATGGCATCAACAACAACGCGGATTGCCTGAACACGGTCGGCATCGAGCCGGCGAACTTCGCGTTCATCACGCTGAGCGGCGAGCCGGATTCACCGCCCGCGCCGCTCGACTTGACGGGCGAGTCGTTCGAACCCAACCCGACGACCGATCTGTTCATGGACGCAGGCGACCAGCTCGACATCTCGATCCACGACTCGGCGGACGGCCTCGTCACCGAGATCAACGACGTGACCAGCGGTGAGTCCGGGTCGATGACGGCGAGCGTGGACAACGGGTTCGCGCAGGTGAACTTCGAGCCGAACGCCTCCACGTGCAGCCAGACGCCATACGCGTTCCACCCGATGTACTCGACGTCGAGCGAGCACACGCGCGTCCCGTGGGCGGCGCACTCCTACAACGTGGCGTTCTCCGACGAGATCGGTCACTTCGAGTACTGCGACCGGGCGAACCCATTGGGCAAGTGCGTCAACCCCGGCCTGAACGACAAGAAGAAGGACGGGGACGACGTCGCGTGCTTCAACGCCGACGAGTCGCTCCTGGTCGAGATCGGCGGGTGCATCGCGACGGACAACGACTTCGATGGAGTCTCGTACCAGCCCAACTGGCCCGGCGCGACCGAGGAGACGGATCCGGACATGGTCCCGGCGTCCGTCCTGTTCTCGAGTCCGACGTTCGGCGGAGGCCAGGAGTACGCTCGAGTCGCGTTCGAGGCCGATCTGCCTCGGATCGAGGCCGCCGACTTCGGCGGGATCTGCGACCGGAGCACCGGCGAGAACTGCGTCAACCCGCCGCCCGGCTCGAACTTCTATCCGTTCTACAGCACCAGGGACGACGCTTCGGGCGGATGCCTCTGGCAGCTCGGAGGAGCGTTCATCCCGGGCACCACGGACACGTTCGGCGGGAGCTCGGCGGATGAATTCGGACCGCTGTTGTTCCTGGACTATCCGGGGCCGGGGTTTGCCCCGATCCACCGGACGAACGACTTCAGGCAGGTTCTCGCGAACAACCCCTGCCCGAACGCACCAGCCTAGACGAGGACCGGGGACGAAGGTGCGCGCCGTGCGCCTTCGTCCCCGGCTCATCTGAGGGATCCACGATTCTCATCGCGCTTCGGCTTCGATCCCTCGACCGCCTACAGCGATCCGACCTGTCATCGAAGGTGGAGGCCCTCGGGCGCTCGAGGTGATGGGGCGGCATCGGGGTTTCAGTCATTGATCACGGCCTGGGACTGACGTCTTCGACCACGACCGGTTGGGCGCGATCGGCCGCCCCGACCGCGGCGAGCACCTCCGCACCGTCGATCGTCTCCCGTTCCACCAGCAGCTCCACCACCCGCTCGAGTTGGTCGAGGTGCGACTTCAGCAGCGCGGTCGCATGCTCCTCGGCCTCCTGCAGCAACCGCTGAACCTCCTCATCGATCACACGCTGCGTCTCCTCCGCGTAGGGCCGGGACGTCATCTGTTGCCCACCCAGGTACTGGGGGGACTCGTCCGAGAACCCAACCGGCCCGAGCCGGTCGCTCATGCCGAACTCGCGCACCATCCGCGTCGCGAGCTGCGTGGCACGCGCCAGGTCGTTCGAGGCGCCCGTCGACACCTCGCCGAGCACGAGGCGTTCGGCCGCCCGACCTCCGAGGCTCACCGTGAGGGAGTCCAGGAGGTAGCTCTCGGGATAGAGGTGCCGCTCGCCCTCGGGCAGCTGCGAGGTCACGCCCAGCGCGCGACCCGCGGGAAGGATCGTGACCTTCTCGACGGGATCGGCATGCGGCGACAGCGCCGCGACGACGGCGTGGCCGGCCTCATGGACCGCGACGGCGTGCTTCTCGTCCCCGGTGAGGGCATTCGACGCGTCCCGTCGGCCGAGCAGGATGCGGTCGCGCGCCTCGGAGAAGTCCCTCATCGTGCTCGACGAGCGTCCCGCACGCACCGCGAAGATGGCGGCCTCGTTCACGAGGTTCGCCAGATCCGCACCCGAGAACCCCGGCGTTGCGCGCGCGACGGCGTCGAGATCGACGTCCGGCTCGACCGGCTTCCCCTGCACGTGCACACGGAGGATCGCGGCCCGGTCACGCAGGTTCGGGAGCCCTATCTCGACCTCGCGGTCGAACCTTCCCGGCCGCAGCAGCGCCGGGTCGAGGATCTCGGGCCGGTTCGTGGCCGCGAGCACGACGACGCCGGTTGTGCGGTCGAAGCCGTCCATCTCGGCGAGCAACTGATTGAGCGTCTGCTCTCGCTCATCGTTCGCGACGAACCCAACGCCGCGACGCTGGCCGATCGCGTCGATCTCGTCCATGAAGATGATGGCCGGTGCGCGCTTCTTGGCGTCCGCGAACAGATCACGCATCCGCGCGGCGCCGACGCCGACGAACAGCTCGACGAAGCCCGAGCCGGTGATCGCGAAGAAGGGGACCTGCGCCTCGCCGGCGACCGCCCTCGCCATCAGCGTCTTGCCGGTGCCCGGGGGGCCGACCATCAGCACGCCGCGGGGGCCCATCGCTCCCGCGCGCGCATAGCGTTGTGGCTCCTTCAGGAAGTCGATGACCTCGCTGATCTCCTGCTTGGCGCCGTCGTACCCGGCAACGTCGGAGAACCTGGTCGTGGGGCGCTCGGCGTCATAGACCTTCGCCCGCGATCCGAGGATCCCGCCGATGCCCCCCGCCACCTGCCGCTGGGCACGTCGAGCGAACCACACGTACACGCCGATCAGCAGCACGAACGGCAGGAGGCTGACGAGAACGTCGACCAGCGTGGTCCCGGGCTGCGGCTTGCCGGTGATCTGCACGTCCTTGGACTTCAGCTCTTCGGCGAGTCCCGTGTCCTGCAGGGCGATCGGGATCTGCGTCGTGTACTCGGCCCCACCCGACATCGTTCCGGTGACCGAACCGTTCGGATCGATCTCGGCCGTCGCGACGTTGCCGTCCTCAACCTGCGAGAGGAACTGCGTGTAGCTCAGCTCCCTGGGCGCGTTGGAGCCTCCCATCGGCCAGAACAGGATCAGCGCGGTGATGATGAGGCCGACGAACGGCAGCCATCGGTTCCATCGAGGCGGCGGTGGCGGAGCCTGCGGCCGCGCGCGGTCGAGGTCGCGTCCGGGTTTCGCCTGCTCGGTCAACCGAAGCCTCCCCTCCCCGCTCGAGCTGCCGATTGGGCGGAGAACCCCCTCGACTCGGATGCGGCTGTGGACAAGGCGTCTCCGATCAGCGGCAGAGGACCAACATGAACACGAACGAGGAGGCCGTCAAGACGGTAAGCGGGTCCGCCATCCCGACGCTAACCGAAGGTGAACGCGAACCCCGCAGCGGCGACGTCCTCGAACTCGATCTCGAACAGACTGGGTTCGACCGATCGGTGTTGTCGGATCAGCTGATACATGCGCGGGATGTCGAACCGCCCGGCGCCGTCGGCCGCGATGTCGGTCCCAGCGGAATCGCCGGGCTCCTTGCCATCGAGCACGACGCGGAACGCGCCGCGATCGACGGTCGCCGATCCCATGACCAGGTGCACGTCGCGCGCGTGGAACCGCAGGGCGATGCGGCCGCCGGGCCCCTCCGTGGTGGCTCGGTCCCCCGTGATGGTCCAATCGCCGGTGAGCGCCCACTCGTTCACGCCGAGATCGTCGGGAAGTCGGTACGTGGCGCTCCGGTCGAACTCCGCGCCGCCCGGAGAACCGAAGTTCGTCGCCTGTCGATAGCCGAGGTACGTCTCACGCGATCGCAGCTGATCCCAGTCGGCGGGTGCCTCCGGGCCCTCGCCCTGGATGTCGACCAGCCGTCGCTCGAACCCCTCCCGGCCCGACTCCGCGAGAAGCATCTGGATCACCATCTCGGAGCCCTCGTAGTCGCCCTCGCCGAACCAGTGGTGCCGGATCCGGCCTTCGGCGTCGACGAGGTAGAGCGCGGGCCAGTAGTGGTTCGCGAACGCGTTCCAGACCCCGTAGTCGTTGTCGAGCGCGATCGGGTATGCGACGCGCCTGGTGGCGAGCGATCGCCGCACGTTCTCGACGTCGTGCTCGAACGAGAACTCGGGCGTGTGCACGCCGATCGTCACCAGCCCGTGGTCGTGGTACTTCTCCGCCCAGGCGCGGACGTATGGCAGCGTCCGCAGCCAGTTGATGCATGTGTACGTGCAGAAGTCCACCGCAACGACCTTGCCGCGCAGGCTTTCGGGCTTCAGGGGCGCCGAATTGAGCCATCCCGTGGCGCCCTCGAACGCGGGCAGGTGCCCCTCGACGGACAGCGTCGGATGTCGTCCGAAGATCCGCGCCACCATGGCCGTGCCTCCGTTCTCCTCGCTACCGCAGCGAGGAGAACGCCGCGCGCATCTCCTGCGAGAAGATCTCCGGCTCCTCCCATGCCGCGAAGTGGCCGCCCTTATCGACCTCGTTGAAGTACAAGACATTGGGGTACGCCTTCTCCACCCAGCTGCGCGGTGTCCGCCAGATCTCGCCGGGGAAGGTGGTGAACCCGAACGGAAGCGTCATCGGCGGCGGCGTCTGGCCGGCAGCCTTCGCTTGTGCCTGCCCGCTCTCCCAGTACGCCCGGGCCGCCGAGGCCCCCGTGGCGGTCAGCCAGTACAGCGTGACGTTGTCGAGGATGTGGTCTCGGGTGAGATTGCCCGAGGGCTCGCCGTCGACGAATGCGCCGGCGATCTTCTCATAGCTGTCCGTGTCGTGGTCGAGCATCCAGGCCGCCAGCGCGATAGGTGAATCGAGCAGGGCGTAGCCGATCGTCTGGGGCCGCGTGGCCTGCTCGACGAAGTAGCCGAAGCCGGTCGCCCTGAAGACGGCGATCTGCTCGGCCGCCGCGCGCTCCTGCTCGCTGTCCGTCGGCATGGTGCCGCCGAGCGCCGGGACGAACAGGTTCGTGTGGATGCCGATCAACCCCTCGGGCGACAGGCGGCCCATCGCATCGGTGACGGCGGCGCCCACGTCGCCACCCTGGGCGACGTAGCGGGTGTAGCCGAGGCGATGCATCAGCTCCGGCCACGCCTGGGCCACGCGTCCGGCCCACCAGCCGAGCTCGGTCGGCTCGGAGGAGAACCCGTACCCGGGAACGGACGGAAGGACGAGGTGGAACGCATCATCGACGGCACCCCCGTGCGCCGTCGGGTCGGTGAGCGGACCGATGGTTTCGAGGAGCTCGATGACCGAGCCGGGCCAGCCGTGCGTCATGATCAGCGGCAGCGCGTTCTCGTGCTTCGA
>JBKPRY010000124.1:0-4874 GCA_046734755.1 Actinomycetota bacterium
CACCTCGGGTGGTTGCAGGCCGAGCGCGACGCGGGCCGGATCGGGCTGCTCGGCGCGACGCACTACCGGGAGGACGCGTTCGACGAGTTGGTCGCCGTGATGCGGACGGGCCGCATCCAGAGCATTCAGGTCCCGTACAACCCCGTGCAGCGCCGATGCGAACGCGAGGTGCTACCGCTCGCGGCCGACCTCGGGATCGGCATCATCGCGATGCGGCCGTTCGCCGAGGGTTCGTTGCTGCGCCGTCCGCCCGACGATCCGGCCGTCCTGCAGGCGCTGGGTGTGCAGACGTGGGCACAGGCCCTCCTCAGATGGTGCCTGTCGGATCGACGGATCGCCGTCGCGATCCCCGCGACGTCGCGGGTCGAGCATGCGGCATCGAACGTCCTGGCGGGCGATCCGCCGTGGTTCGACGACGACCAGCGCGCGCTGGTCGAACGCTGGGCGAGTGGTTCGTGAGGATGCGCGCGGCGGTGCTCGACGCTCCCGGACGGCTCGAGGTGCGGGAGGTCCCGACGCCCGAACCGGCCGCGGGACAGGTCCTCGTGGAGGTCGCCGCGTGTGCCGCGTGCCGGACCGACCTGCACATCATCGACGGCGAGCTGGATCGCCCGACGCTCCCCTTGATCCTCGGGCATCAGGCGGTCGGGACGATCGCGACGGTCGGCGACGGCGTCGCCGATCGGCGGCCCGGCGACCTCGTGGGCGTCCCCTGGCTCGGGTGGGCGGACGGCACGTGCGCCTTTTGCACGAGCGGCCGCGAGAACCTGTGTCCCAACGCGAGGTTCACCGGCTACGACCTCGACGGAGGCGACGCGGAGTTCATCGTGGCCGACGCGGGATTCTGCCTCGCGGTCCCGGCGTCCTTCGAGCCGGTCGCGGCGGCGCCGTTCCTGTGCGCCGGAGCGATCGGCTACCGCGCGATGCGGCTCGCCGGCGACGTCGAGCTGCTGGGCCTGTACGGGTTCGGCAACGCCGCCCGGCTCGTGACGCAGATCGCGCGCTTCGAAGGCCGATCGGTCTTCGCGTTCACGCGGCCCGGGGACGCCGAGACGCAGCGGCTCGCCCTCGAACGCGGATGTACGTGGGCGGGCGACTCCACCGACCCGCCTCCCCAACCGCTCGACGCGGCGATCGTGTTCGCGGCCGCCGGCGAACTGATTCCGCTCGCCCTGGCGGCCGTCGCGCCGGGCGGCTCGGTCGTCTGCGCCGAGATCCACATGTCCGACATCCCGTCGTTCCCGTACGAGCTGCTGTGGGGCGAGCGCGTCCTGCGCTCGGTGGCGAACCTCACGCGGCGCGACGGCGAGCAGCTGCTCGAGCTCGCGGCGCGGATCCCGCTCGAGGCAACCACGCGGACGTTCCCGCTCGAGCGGGCGCCCGAGGCGTTCGAGGCGGCCCGCTCGGGCTCTGACGCGACGCCGGTGATCGTTCCGCGTTGAGCCGACCGGAGGCCGGTACCGGTCGCGGGCCCACGCCGCGCTGACCGGCGCGGTTGCACGCCCGGCGGCTCTGAGGGCACGATGTCGACCCGGCGGCGGGGAGGTCGGATGCTGAAGGCGTACGTGCTCATCCAGACGGAAGCGGGCGGCGGGTCGAAGGTGCGGAGCGAGATCGGCTCGATCACCGGCGTCCGACTGGCCCAGTCGGTGACGGGGCCCTACGACCTCATCGTCCACGCCGAGGTGGCCGACATGGATGCGCTCGGCCAGATGCTGAGTGACATCCAGCTGATCCCCGGGCTGAACCGGACGCTCACCTGCATCGTCAAGGGGTAGCCGGCGGGAGCGGTACGCGACCGCCGGGGCAGCCGGGCGAGCGTCAGCTTGCGCGTCGGATCGCGTCGATCAGGTCCCACTTCCCCATGCGCGAGCGTCCGGGGATGTTCAGCTTCTTCGCCCGTTCGTAGAGCTGCGTCCGATTGCGGTCCTCCAGCGCCGTGCCGGCCTTGCCTCCGCGGGAGCGGCCCCGGGCGGCCTGCTGCCCGAGTGCCCTTCGCGTGCTCTTGGGCAGGTTCGCGATCGTCCGCTTGGTGCGTGCGGCGCCCTGCGCCTTGCGGATGTTGCGCTTCGCGGCCTCGGTCTGCTTCCGAGTAGCCATGCGGATCGCCTCCTCGCGGGTCGTTCCTCCTGGTGTCCTTCCCCCGGGTGGCCAAGGAGGAAACGTCACGAGCTCGGCGAGGCGGGGTCCGGCGCGGGGACGCCCTCGATCGGTTCGCCCGACTCGAACGTTCGGTGCTCACCTTCGGCGATCACCGTAACGACGCCGTCGCCGAGCGCTCGCCAAGCGCCGTCGGCGTGGAGCGCGGCCGTGCGTTCGCCGATGCCGAGGAGGACGACGTCGCTCCGCGGCGCCGCGCGTTCCGCGCCCTCCACCCAGCGGTGCCCGAAGGTCTCGAAGTGCGGCAGCACCGCGACGTGGGGGACGAGCCCGAGCGCCTGCAGGTAGCGACGCCGGTCGTCTCCGGGCATCCGCTCCCGGACCAGCGTCCACTCGCCCAACGCCATCGCGCCGGCCGAGGAGCCGGCGAGGGCCGCACCCGAGCGCCACGCCTGGACGATCGCCTCCCATAGCGGGGTCCCCGCGAGGGTCTTGGGGACCAGTCCGGGGTCGCCGCCGACGAGATAGAAGAAGCGGCCCTCGCGGGCGCGGCCAGCGTTCGCCGCGTTCTTGGCGTCGGACCGGCGCGTCGCGGGGAGCTCCTCGATCGCGAGACCGATGCTCGCGAACCACCGGACCGCGTTGGCGACCGCCACGTCGGGGCGTTGGCGTCCGGCCGCGGTCGCGAGCACGAACGCCGGACCGTCTCCCGCCGCACCGACCAGCAACTCGTCCTGCGGCTCGTTGCCGGGGTGGAGCTCGTCACCGCCGACGAGCGCCAGCGGTCCCCACGTCGTCATGCGGACCATCGTGCCATGGCGCGCGTGATCGCCGGGGTGTCAATCGAGGAGCGCGAGCACCTCGCCCATCGATCGGATCGAGCGCTCGGTGATGGGCGACAGGACGAGGATCACCTCGTCGGCTCCCGCCCCCGCGATCGCCAGCAGGCCCTCCGCGATCCGCTCCGTCGTGCCCTCGAGGGGCGCGACACCCTCGTCGATCGGCCGCTCGCCGGCATCCCGGTCGAGCACCACGAGGGCGCACGCGCTCCTCGCGATCTCGCTGTCGGGTCGGCCCACCTCGCCGGCGAGCCGGCTGACTCGATCGTTCAAGGCCGTGAACCCCTCGGGTGTGTTGCCGTAGCCCGTGTACCACGTGTTCCAGGCATCCACGTACGGGAGCGCGGCGCGAAGCACGCGATCGCCGGTCGACCCGATCATCATCGGGACGCGTCGGGCCGGCTCCGGGAGCAGCACCGCGTCCTCGACTCGCGCGAAGCGCCCCTCCAACGTCACGTGTTCTCCTGCGAGCAGACGACGGACGATGGTGAACGTCTCCTCGAACCGCGACGCGCGTTCCTCGAACGGGACGCCGAAGGCTCGGAACTCCGTCTCGTTCCAGCCGGCGCCGATCCCGAGGACGAACCGTCCCCGGCTCACCTCGTCGATCGACGCCGCCATCCGGGCGATGACCCCCGGAGGATGGAAGGCTCCGCACGCCACCAGCGGGCCGAGCCGGACGCGTTCGGTGGATGCCGCGAGCGCCGCGAGCGTCGTCCACGCGTCCCACGGGCCACGCTCGAGGCGACCGTCGTTTCGGTACAGCAGGTGGTCGCCGAGCCAGACCGAGTCGAAACCGACCTCCTCGGCCGCGCGCGCCATCCCCGCGAACTCCGGCCAGCGGACGTCGCGCTCGACCTCGGGGAGCTGCACGCCGACGGACACCGGTCGGGCCACCGGCGGAGTCTACGCGTGGCTCGAGGTCTCCCACTCACGGTCGTCTGCACGGCGACCGCCCGATAACTGGCGAGGGCTCAGCCCTTCCCGGCGAGCGCGTCGAGCGCGGCCTTCATCCGCTGGATCGGCCCCTTCAGGGCGAGCTCCTCGGCGAGCGCATCGAGGCCTTCGTCGTCTCGCTCACCCCTCCATCGGTCGACCGGTGCGATGGCGTTCACCGGCACCAGCCGCTGCATCGTCGCCACGTACTCGGTGCTCTCGACCAGACGCGCCCGGAGCGCCGGCTTGCCCTTGAGCGGGCCCGGCCTCGGCTCCGAGGAACGGGCGTCCTCCAGGAGCTCGTCCAGCGATCCGTACGTCAGTACGAGCGCACGCGCCGTCTTCTCGCCGACCCCGCGGACCCCCGGCAGGGCGTCGCTCGCGTCGCCGCGCAGGATCGCGAAGTCGAGGTACCGGGACGCGGGCACGCCGTACTTCTCGAGGACGCCCGCTTCGTCCAGGTCGAGCAGTTCGGAGACGCCGCGCAACGTGAACAGCAGCTTCACGCTCGGATCGCGCACGAGCTGGATCAGGTCGCGGTCGCCGCTCACCATCTCGATGCGATCGCGTTTCGGGGCGCTCGCGCAGATCGCGCCGATCGCGTCCTCGGCCTCCCAGCCGCGAGTCATCGCCTGCGACATGCCGGTGAGGTCGAGGACCTGGCGCAGCATCGGGAACTGCTCCGGCAGGTCCTCCGGATCCTCGGCCCGGTTCGCCTTGTAGCCCGGATACATGTCCGTCCGAGCGACGGGCCGCCACTCGTGGTCGTAGACGTGCACGACCTCGCCCGGCCGTCGCGTGACGAGCAGACGGGTGGTCATGTCGAGGTATCCGTGCACGGCGCCGACCGGGCGTCCCCCGGGTGAGCGGAGCTCCTGCCCCCATGCGAAGAACGCCCGGTACATCAGGCTCGAGACGTCCAAGAGGAGCCGCTGCATGCAGCAGAGCGTAGCCGGGTCTCGGGCTTGAGCCTCCTGCCTTCAGGAGCAGAGCACGATC